>DAIOTT010000212.1:0-4798 GCA_036751885.1 Candidatus Sumerlaeota bacterium | reverse complement strand
GCGGTGTAAACCTTCAAGCAGAGCTTTTGTGTCGTCGGCTTTAGTGTATGTAGCCGCATCAACTTCAATGATATCAAGGTGGGTTCCGTTAGCGATTTCTAAGCAATGGCTGCACTTGCCACAGGGCTCAACAGTGGGGCCTTTTTCGCAATTCAGGGCTTTTGCAAAAATCCGCGCGGTGGATGTTTTCCCAGTTCCGCGTGGGCCACAAAAAAGGTAACCATGCCCGTTGCGGTTTTCACGGATTTCATTTTGCAATTGGCTTACCACAGATTTTTGACCAATTAAATCGGCAAAAACTTGGGGGCGGTAGCGACGTGCAATTACTTGGTACGAGGAATCAGCCATAGGAACAGGAATAAACCCAAGAAAATTTGAATATGAGTACGACCATTCAAGGAAAAACGGGGCACGGTCAATGCTTTTGATTAACGAAACATAAGCGAAACCGACGCTGGAGTACAAGAGCTTTTTGGAACAAAATCAACCCATGCACAGTCAAATCAATTAATAAGTTGCTTGAGCCTGCAATAGGTTGAAGGCAACGTATTACAATATAAACTGAATTCCACGGGAGTCCTAGACTCATGAAAAAGCAAACGTTAAATACACTGGCAGCACTCCTAATGTTGTGCGCAGGAACACTTGCCGCTGATGAAGTAATCTTTAAATCAGGCCTAACACAACAAGGCCGAGTCGAACCCGTTTTCGGTACACCATCGAAAATTTCCCTCACCACTTCCTCCGGTAGAATTGAGATTAATCGCTCGCTGATTCAACGCATTATTGAACATGAGGATGAAGTAGATTTCACCTTGATTGGTGATCAATACTACGCTGCTGGTGCTTTTGAGTTAGCAATTGAACAATACCAACTCGCCTTACAGGCAAACTCCGGATATAATGATGCACAACAAGGCTTGGATAAATCTCGCCAAGCCATTACCAACCGAAGAGGCCAGCAGGTTCTTCAGTTGCAGCAGGAAAACCGCACGCTTCTTCAGCAGACTGAAGAGCTGATTGTTGCCCAAGATTTTCAAAAAGCAGAGAAAAACCTGTTAGACTTAGAAGGGCGAAACCCCACTGACGAGCAAAAAGCTGAAATCCGCCGAATTCGTAAAAATCTGTTCCTTGAATGGGGCCTTGAACGGATGGATAAATTAGACCGTGGTGGAGCGGAAGTTTACTTTACCAAGGTGTTAGATTTAGAGCCTAACAACCCACGAGCGAAAGAAGCCCTTCTCACGATCTGGGAGAAAAACCCCAATAAACGAGCTGAAGTTGCTGCTGCCTATGAAGAAAAGCTTAAGGAAACTCCCCTAGATATTTCCCTAAATCAAAACCTAGCAGATCTTTACTTGGCGATGAATCAGCCGGAGAAGGCGATTGAACCTCTGAAAAAATTAGTCGATACACCCACGTTTCAAACCCGTGGTTACGATAAACGCCTGATGGATGCGTTTGTTGAAGTTTCCTATCAGCAATCCAGCATTGGCAAGATAGACGAAGCAATCGCTACCCTACGGGATTTACAGGAAATTTTCCCCCGCGTGGATCGCAGTCAACTTCAACTTCTGGAATACCGCAAAGCCGCCAATGAACTCGCTTCTGACGACTATAACGGTCAAGCGGCGCTTCTGCCTACCCTCGTAGAGCAGGGCTTGGAATCCATGGCTGTTTCCGAGGCTGAACGCATTTTGCGCGAAGACCCCACCAACGAAAACGCCATGCGGATTTTCCGCCGGTACGCGGAAAACGAGCTGAAAGAAATTAATGCTCTTTTCAGCGAAAGACAATACATCATGTCGGCGAATTTAGCTTCTTTATACGGTGATAAATACGCCACTCGTTTCCCTGATCTGGTTCAGGAAGCTGCTGATTTGTACAACAAAGCCCAATTAGAAGCCGCTAAAGAACAAAAGCAAAAGCGTGAACAAGCACGCGATATTGTAAACACCTCTGATCAATACAGCGCCGAAGCACGCCGAAACGTGGAACTTTACAAATCAGCCGACAACGCCAACCGTAGCAGCATTATCAGCTATAAAAACGAGGCGATTCGCTTCAACGAACGAGCCATTCAAGGCTACAAAACAGCCCTACAAATTGATCCATCCTTGGGCCCCTTGGTTGGCGGAATGGATGTAAACACGAAACTAGACGAATCAGAACGCCTTCAACGAAGCCTCACCCGCGAACCGATTCGCGTATTCCGTCCGCAGCGCCGATCAAATTATAATAACTGATCAAAATAAATAGCCGAACAAATTCATCGACAAAAATTCTGACAAAATCACAACCGCCCTGCTGAAAATTCAGGGCGGTTGTTTTTTGTTGAAATTGGGATTGAAATGCGAGCGGATTTTCGCCTAAGCTTCGCACACTTATGGCTGATTCAAACTCAACCCAACAAACAATTCTCCACGTTGATATGGATGCGTTTTACGTTTCTATTGAACTGCTGTCGCGTCCGGATTTGGTTGGTAAACCCGTGGTTGTGGGTGGTTCGCCGCAATCGCGTGGGGTGGTTTGTTCAGCCAGTTACGAGGCTCGGGCGTTCGGTATTCGTTCGGCAATGCCCTGCTACAAGGCCTACAAGCTTTGCCCTCAAGTGGTATTTATCTCCAACAGCTTTAGCCATTACAGCGCGTATTCTCGCCAGCTGAAGGCAATTTTTCAACGTTTCTCCCCACTTGTTGAAATGGCCAGTCAGGATGAAGCTTACCTGGATCTTAGCGGAAGCGAACGGCTTCAAGGAAGCCCACTTGCGGTTGCGGAAACCTTACGCCGAACGGTATTGCAGGAGACAAAACTCCCCTGTTCCATTGGGATTGGGCGCAGTAAAATGGTTGCCAAAATTGCTTCGGCCCTGTGCAAGCCTAAAGGGTTATTATGGGTTCCGGCCGGGAATGAAGGGGAATTTCTGGGTCGTTTATCCGTCGGTAAAGTCCCTGGCGTGGGAAAAGAAACTAAAGCCCAACTCTACGCCTACGGGATTGAAACGATTGAAGAGTTGCTTGGTTGTTCAGCGGAAAAATTCCCTGCGCCGCTGAATCGTCGACTTTGGGAACTTCAGCAGCGTTGCCTAGGGAAAAAAGAGAGCCCCGTTGTGCCCTACCGTGAAGCGAAATCCGTGAGTCACGAACGCACTTTTGACTCCGATGTTTCATCCCTTGATCAACTTGATAACTACCTTGTTTGGTTATCGGATAAAGTAGCAACTCGCCTCAGGGAAAAAAACGTGCAGGCAAAAACGATTGGCATAAAGCTTAAGTACGCCGATTTCACCAGCCATACGGCAGAACAATCCGTGTTCACGCCTACGGATGATGCCCTTCAAATGGCGTTGATTGCTAAGGAACTTCTCCGTAAACGGTGGAACGGGAAAGCACCTCTTCGCCTGATTGGCGTTTATGCCGCTGGTTTTGATGCACCAAGCGAGCAATTAGAATTATTTGCGGTAGAAAAACCCGCAAGCGAGCCACGTAAAACTGATGGTAAGATTGATCGTATTTTGGATCAAGTTCGGGAAAAGCACGGGCAGAATTCGCTTCTACGGGCGAGCGGCAAGATTTCCTAAATTCTGGCCTACTTTGCGCACAAATCACTATGTGTTTGATTAAAGGAACCGAAAAATGCCTACTTATGTGTATCACTGCAACTCATGCGATAAGACTTTTGAAGCAAATCAACGCATGAGCGATAAACCCCTGACGTCTTGCGGCTGCGGCAGCGAAGGCACCGTGGAGCGGCAAATGAGCGCCGGCAGCGGAATCATTTTCAAGGGATCGGGATTCTACCAAACAGACTACAAAGGCGGAAACCCCAGCAGCAAACCCAGCGACAACGCCAAAGGTGAATCGAATTCTGAGGCAAAAACGGATAGTAAAGCTGTTGAGTCTAAGCCTGCTGGAAAATCTGATTAGAATATTAACAAAACATCTTTATTTAACTAGGCGTTCAGCAGAATTCAGTACGTCTTCAAGAATTTGAGTATCATAATTTATATTCAAATTTTTCCAATTTTTGATTGATGTACGTAATAAATTTAAACCCTTGTGCTTTAGATCTTCACCCCTTTCATCAACAACATCAATTCCTAACTCCAAACCAACTTTATACTCGATAGAACACCCATTACTATATTCCCACCCGTCTAGAAGTATAATTCTATTTGAAAATTTTTCTATAACTTGAGACCAGAAATAGTGATATTCAGCTTGTTCCCACCCCATGTTACCAACTTGTGATGGATCTATATAATATTTTTCCAATATACCAAATGTCTTTAGACTTCCAACAGATTGTATTGTTCTCTCTTTATTTGCATCAACAATTTCCCTCATAATTTTTTTATTTACGACAAAACCATTTTTTAAAGTGTTGTAGAGAAGGGATCCTCCTGTTATAGGTGTACTTGAATAAGTAATTTTTTCTTTATGGTAACATTTAAGCACTTCAATATAATAATCAATTTTTTTTCGTACATGGCGACCTAACCTTTAGTTTTTTCATATTTATTGTATAGATAAAGAATTTCGAATAATAAAATTGTGATGAAAGCAGCAATAGTAGAAACAGATATTTGTTTTGTTTTAATCAACAATTTATTTTCTAATAACACCATGGCTTCTGGCAATGACTGAAAATAATGGGGAAAATCGAACCCTTTAAGAATTATATAATACCACAGTAAAAGAAATATGAAAACAAATTTTTAAATCTTTATTTTAGTATTGGTTTTCACAAAAGACTTGACTGAAAATAAATTATAAAATGATTTTATGAGGGGTTTGGG
>DAIOTT010000211.1:0-4845 GCA_036751885.1 Candidatus Sumerlaeota bacterium | reverse complement strand
CTGTAGACTTTGTTGATGAAGCCATAATCGAGGTGCCATCGCTTTATAGGAGAGTAAATTTGTGGTAATGGAAGTACAAAAAACCAGAGGCGATTGCCGTGCCTGAGTTGAATCCAGTTGATGAATCAACATACAAATCAAATTGCGCGCACGCCCTAAGGCACAAGGAATTTACGAAGGCATGATTGTGAACGCAAGCCTCAATTGGAAGGGTCATCAGGTTTTATTGTTGTTCTGCATAAAAGCCCGTTCCTGGCTGAGTTTTCGGCACTCAACAACCCTTTATTTCAATTTATCACGCCAACAGTAGGACATTAATTCCTCTAGCACTTTCGCCATTTGAAGGATTAATACCATTGCCCTTGTTCACCTTAGCATCTGGCGTTCAACTGCCGAACAAAATGGCACCGCTAGTTGATTTATTTTGTAAAAAAAGAATCTGGAAATAGTGCACAATTCTTGGTCATCAATTTTTACGAGTGGTGTTGACACTTTCACCCTGTTTGTAGGAGAGAAATGCTCCTCGCGAAAAGCTTGAGATTTTTTTACACTCTTTCAGTAGGAAATAACCCTATGACTAACATACAATATTTTATGATTCGCCGCGTGCATTCCCTGCTCGGTGTAATACCACTCGGGATCTTTCTTTTTGGGCACTTGACGACCAACTCTATGTCGATTTTTGGCGAGGAAGCCTTTACGCACAAGGTAGAATTGATTCACTCTTTGGGCCCTCTTCTTCCGTTTATTGAAGCTGGTGTCATCTTCATTCCATTAGCGTTACACATTATCATTGGGATCGTGATTGCCCTTAGCGCGAAAAACAACACCGGCGATTTAGGGTACGCTCGCAACTGGGCGTTTGCCGCACAACGCTGGACGGGTTGGCTTGCGCTGGCGTTCATTGTTTACCACACAGCAACGCTTCGTTTTCTTGACACAGCCGATATCGCAACCTACGGCGTGGATGCATTCTACCGCCATTTATCATTAATTTTTCAAAATCCGCTGATCATTGCCGGTTATCTTGTCGGCGGTTTTGCAGTAATTTACCACTTCGCTAACGGTCTTTGTACGTTCTGCATGACATGGGGTATTACGGTAAGCGAGAAAAGTCAGCAAGTGATGGCATATATTGCCATCGGCATCGGCCTAATGCTTGCATCTATGTTGTTAGCTTCGGTTGCGGGCTTCTACATCAATTACGACCCAATATTTGCAACCGAAACAATGGGTTTACAACCAATCAAATAATAAGGCTAACGTCGTTTTTTTTCATTAGGAGTCATACATGAGTACATCAGGTAATCGCATCATTGTAGTAGGTGGCGGGCTTGCCGGTTTAGCAGCGACCATTAAAATTGCTGAAGCTGGTGTTCCGGTTGATCTTTTCAGTGTTGTTCCGGTGAAGCGCTCCCACTCGGTTTGTGCTCAAGGCGGTATAAATGCGGCCAAAAACATGAAGGGTGAAGGGGATCATACTTCGATCCACACAACCGACACTCTCTTTGGTGGTGAGTATTTAGCGGATCAGCCTTGCGTTGATAACATGTGTAAGGAAGCACCGCATATTATTGACTTGCTGGATCGCATGGGCGTTCCGTTCAACCGCAGCCCGGAAGGGTTCTTGGATTTCCGCCGATTTGGCGGCACGCTATACAGCCGCACGGCGTTCTCCGGCGCGACTACTGGTCAGCAGTTGATGTACGGGTTAGATGAGCAGGTGCGCCGTAAAGAGGCTGAAGGGCTTGTTGAAAAATACGAGTATTGGGAATTCCTTTCCATTATCAAAGATGATAACGGCCACGTTTGCGGCATTACCGCGATGAACATTTGGGACCGCTCAATCCACGCTTTCCGCGGCAATGCGGTTTGCCTATGTACCGGCGGCCCCGGCCTTGTTTTCGGCAAATCCACGAACTCTATCATCAATACAGGCGCAGCCGCCAGCCGCGCTTACCAACAAGGTGTTACTTACGCCAACGGCGAATTCATTCAAGTACACCCAACCTCCATTCCGGGCGCGGATAAACTCCGTTTAATTAGTGAATCCGTTCGTGGCGAGGGGGGGCGTGTTTGGGTTCCCTTGAATCCGGCAGACAACCGCGAGCCGACTTCTATTCCGGAAGCAGAACGCGACTATTTCTTGGAGCGCAAGTACCCGAAATACGGAAACCTTGTTCCCCGCGACGTTGCTACCCGTGAAATCTTTAGCATGTGCGTTGACGAAGGCCGGGGCGTGAATGGCGAGAACCAAGTTTATCTTGATATTACCCCCGAGCGGAGCGGCAAAAAAGCCGACGTTCTGGAAACAAAGCTTGGCGGCGTATTTGAAATCTACCGCAAGTTTGTGGGCGATGATCCGATTAAGAAGCCAATGCGCATCTTCCCCGGGATGCATTATTCCATGGGGGGACTTTGGGTTTCTCCGCAGGACGACGGCGATAATATTATGCAAATGACCAATGTGCCCGGCTTGTTTGCCGCAGGCGAAGTGGATTTTCAATACCACGGCGCAAACCGATTAGGCGCAAACTCTTTGCTTAGCTGTATTTTCTCAGGCTTCGAAGCAGGCCCGCGGATGGTTGAATGGGCAAAGAACCGTAAATCAACGCCAGACGAATCCGTTTATTCCAGCGAACTCAAACGCCAAGAAGCATTCCACAACAAAATTAATTCAATGACTTCTGGCACCGAGAACGCATACAAGATTCACCGTGAACTAGGGGATGCGATGACACGTTATTGCACCGTTGTTCGCCGGAACCCAGAACTTCAAACGCTTCTTGATAAGTGCACCGAGCTAGAAGAGCGTTGGAAGAACATCAACATCAACGACACCAACCAAAACGTGAATCAAAGCTTCGGCTTTACCCGTGCAGTGTACGACATGATTGTTCTTGGTAAGGCAATCGCCAAAGGGGCTTTGTTGCGTAATGAATGCCGGGGTGCCCATTACAAGCCAGAGTTCGATATGGAAATCCCAGACAAAGAAAAAATGGGCGCTGCTACCGATACGGATGCTTACCAAACTTATGTTCGCGATTTGGGCAATAAATACAACACCAAGTTCAATGTTGCAGAAAAATCAGGCAAGGAAGTACACCCTGAATTTGATGCTTTCATGGCGAAGTGGGTTCAAAAACAAAAGGATTGGAATAAATCCACGATGGCAACTTTTGTTGAAGGCGCAGATCCCACCATTGATTACAAGGAAGTTGTGATGAGCGTAGAACCGCCTAAACCCCGGATTTATAAATAATCACATTTCACTGAACTTCAGGACAGCATATTCGCTTTCCTGTTAGCGAACACCTACTGCTTACGTTCTTTATGAAAGGTAATAATAATGTCAGATTCAAACGGTACAAAAAAAACGGTTCACCTGCGAATTAAACGTCAGGACGGTCCGAACGCTCCCAGTTACTGGCAAGACTTTAAAGTTCCCCACACCGCAGGGATGAACGTAATTTCCGCGTTGATGGAAATTCGCATGAACCCCGTTACTACTGAGGGGAAAAAAGTAAGCCCGCCATCCTGGGACAGCGGTTGCCTTGAGGAAGTTTGCGGTGCGTGCTCCATGCGGATCAACGATAAGCCCCGCCAATCTTGCACGGCACTTGTGGATAAACTTGAACAACCCATCGTTCTGGAGCCGTTCTCCAAGTTTCCTGTAATTCGCGATTTAATGGTTGATCGTACGCCGATGTTTGAATCCCTGAAGCGGGTTAAAGCGTGGGTTCCTGTAGACGGTACGTATGACATGGGCGCTGGTGCGAAGGTTGACCCCGAACTTCAGCAAAAAATGTACAAGTTCAGCGAATGCATGACATGCGGCTGCTGCCTTGAGGCTTGCCCGCAGGTAAATGATTCGTCGGCTTTTATCGGCGCCGCAGCAATTGGGCAGGCGTATTTGTTCAACATGAGCCCAAGTGGCAAGCACCTGAAAAACGAGCGCCTAGACGAGTTGATGGGTGCAGGCGGTGTGGTTGATTGCGGAAACGCCCAAAACTGCGTGAAGGTTTGCCCCAAAGGAATTCCTTTGACTGAAGCGATTGCCGTTATTGGCGGTCAAGTCACAACGCATGCGGTTAAAAAGATGCTTGGGTTTGCGTAGAAAGCTTACGCAGAACGTAACAATTTAAACGCAATTTAGCTTGCTTCAGGCAATAAGTGAATCAAGGAAAAATTTCCCCGGTGGTTAGTCCATCGGGGAAATGATGTTTTTATCAAGATTTGCGACTGCTTGCCTTACGTAATTTTTATACTCAGCTGGGTGTGAATGGCAAAATTTTTAGCTGTTAATTGATGGCATATAAGGTTGGTTTTTGTACCTGAATTTCTTTTGGTATAGGCTTGCTTTTTCGATAAACAAACAGGAACAAAAGCAGCCCAAAAACGGTGAATAGGGCTCCGATTTTGAAGGAATTGGGGCTGTAATACACGTACACGGATTGAGTCCCGGGCGGGACGAGCATTCCCAGGATAAGCCCATTCGCGGGAACAACCTCCAAGGTTTCACCGGCATCGGTTACGGCTTTCCAGCCGGGCATGTACACGCTTGAAATGCAGAGAAATTGAGCCCGCATTGGAGTAGGACTTATATTGATGCTAAAGCTTGAAGCGGTGGTTCGTTCAGCCTGAACACTTCTGGCAACGGCAGGCCGTGGATCAGCTTGCAATTTAGCCAAAGGTTTTTCCAAAAACGCTAGTTTTAGCGGGTCATTTACTGAAGCCAATACCATGGAATCCTGAGCCGATTGCTTTTCAACTACATTTGAAACCAACCAAGCAAGTGGGAACTCTTCTTTGTATCGATACAATGGCCAGAAAGGATGATCGCGA
>DAIOTT010000210.1:0-4959 GCA_036751885.1 Candidatus Sumerlaeota bacterium | reverse complement strand
ATTCCACCACAGCCACCTTGCAGGACGATCTTCAATCCTTCTACATTGCCAAGGAAAAGCTCCCTAAAGTGCTGGCAATGGCGAAGGGTGAAACACTGGTAGTGAACGCCATCAGTGTTCTGCGAGACCACCCTGAGTTGGATGTAATTCTGCCTAACGAGGCCGAAGAAGCCGTGGAAGAAATTGCATCAGGAAAGCCGTTTTGCAGCATCATGGGCCTGCATTTTCGGTCGGATTTACTGGATCGGTACCAAGAACCCCCGGCGCAAACCCTGCGCGAACCCGAGGGAAAAGCCCAAGTCTCTGAGATCAAGCGCAAACGGCTTCCGCCGGAAGCTCCCGCTGCAATCATACAAGGGGCCGAGGCTAAATCCGTTTACTTTTCCGGCAAGCGCAACCTTCAGCGCGACTTAGATTTACTTCCACTTCCCGCGCGCCATTTGCTGCGCAATAAAATCTATGTTTCCCCAGAGACCGGGAATCCCATCTCCGTGATTCACGGCAACCGTGGTTGCCCGGCCCACTGCATCTACTGCCCCGCAGGTTTGCTTACAGATTACACTGTAAGGTTCCGCAAGCCCGAGAGCATCCTTCAGGAGCTAAAGGATTGCGTGGAGAACTACGGCATTCGCGAGTTCTTGTTCCACGGCGATACATTTACCATTAACAAAAAATGGCTGAAAGAACTGTGCGACGGCATTCTTCGCGAAGGGCTGGATATTCATTGGGGGTGCAACAGCCGGGTAGACACAATAGACGACGAGCGGGCACAGATGATGAAAGCCGCCGGTTGCTGGGTTGTTGCTTTCGGTATTGAGCACGGCAACCAGATGATGCTGGATAAAATGAAGAAAAATGCGACGGTTGAGCAAGCCCATGAAGCAGTTGCCTGTTGCAAAAGGAACGGACTTCGCGTTCAGGCGTTCATGGTGATTGGCTTGCCGTGGGAAACGGAAGAAACCCTTGCGGAAACCTACAAGTTCCTGAAGGAAATCAATCCAGATTTCTTCGACATCAACCTTGCAACGCCCCTTCCTGGAACGGAGCTGCACGAAATTGCCTTGAAGGAAAACTTGTTCGAGGCGGATTACGATCCTACCCGCGCGGGTTACGCAACAGGCTCCATCCGCACTCTTTCAGGCATGACTAGTGAAGAGCTTGTAAAATGGCGTAAAACGCACCTCATCAAGCTGTTCACCCGCCCAGAGTACATTATGCGCACCTTGGTGAAAGCAGGAAGCCCGAAAAACACTTTGCAATACGTTCGGGCAGGAGCCAAACGCCTCTTTCAACTGGTTCGCTAATGGGCAAAAAAGAGTCCCACGCCCGCCCGCTTCTGAAAGCTGAACTGCGCCCTCAGGAATTACACCAAGAGTTCCGCCTATGGTGTAAGTACATCATCCGGGAAAAGCCGCTGCCGTGTTACACGCAACGCTACATTGCCGCTTGCCAAAAACTCCTAGTTGATTGCCCGCCCTCAAAAGTATTGCCGCTCATTATAAAACGCCCAGGGCTTATTGGCGCCTTAGATTCTGCCTGCGGGGTGCTTCGCCCGCAGGATGAGCTTCGGCAAAAACTCCTGATTGCCTCAGCAATATTGGAGGCCGGCCCCCATTACACTGCATACTTTTTGCCTCGTCGGCAAAGCGTTCCCAGGCTTTTACTCAATCTTTCATGGAATGGATTACTCTGGCTGATAAAGCTGAGTGTTGGGCTTGTCATCATGCTGATCCTGCTGGATCGCTGGCAAGCCAACCAAGGCTTAGGGGCTGAATCCCTTGGTCATGAGGGCGCACCGTGAGCACGTTGGATTGTGAATTTCTGGTTGTAGGCTCCGGCGCAAGCGCTGTTCATGCTGCCCTTCCCTTGGCGCAAGCAGGCCGCAATGTGCTCATCTGCGATTTGGGTAAAACCCCAGAAAACGCAGAAACCACCACACCGCCGCTCCCTGAAGTGGATTGGCTTTCCCTTCGGCAAAAGAATACGGAACAGCACCGCTTTTTCTTGGGCGATGAATTTGAAGGCGTTCCCCTTGGGCCGGTTCGTGTGGGGGCTCAACTGACGCCCCAGCGGCAATACCTGATGCGGCAAGCGGAAACGGTTTTCCCAATCGATTCCGGCGGTTTTGCCGCCATGCAGGCCCTTGCTCAGGGGGGGCTGGGCGTTGCTTGGGGCGCTTCATCCATGCCGTTTTCAAACGACGATTTAGAATCTTGGCCGCTGGATAGAGCAGCGCTTCAGCCTTATTACAACGCCGTTGCAAAAGAAATCGGTGTTTGCGGCCCGCAATCGGATGATCTTTCACCCCTGCTTGGCCCCCTTGAACCCCTGCAACCACCGCCCAGAGCCGATAGCAATGCTGAATTTTTATTAGGCCGATACAATCGCCGACGTCAAAGTTTTCTGGACCGTGGTTTTGCCTTGGGTCAAGCCCGCCTTGCAATGCTGACAGATTCTCTGCCCACCGAGGGCCGAAAAGCAGTCAGCTTTTACGACACAGAATTCTGGGCCGATCCCGACCGCGCCGTTTACCGCCCGCAATTTACCTTGGAAAAGCTCCAGCAGCACCCTAACGTGCTGTATAAAGCAGGCGTAATCGTGCAGTCATTTCAGGAAAACGGTTCAACTGAGAGCGTTGAAATAACCGCACGGGAATCCACCACCGGCGAGGTGGTTCAATTTACCTGCAAAAAACTGCTTCTCGCCGCCGGAACGCTAAACACTACACGCATTGCCCTGCGCTCCTTAGCGCAGTACCATACGCCCGTTCCCCTGCTTTCAAACCCCTATACCTACTACCCAAGCCTAAACGTTTGGCGCTTGGGCAGGCTAACCCGCAACCGCCGCCACAGCCTTACGCAGCTGACGGGCTTGTACGATCCCGATGGTACGGGTCGGCATTTACTTCAGCCGCAATTCTACTCCTACCGCTCGCTCATGCTCTTCAAATTGCTCAAAGAATCCCCCCTGCCCTTCAAAGAATCCCTTCGGATTTTACGCGCATTACAGGATTATTTTGTGATTATCGGTGTTTTTCACCCAGATGAACCCGGCAGCACGAAAACCCTGCACCTGTTGCCGGCCGAAAACCCCGCGAACGATTGGCTGAGGATCAACTACAAGCGCACTGCCGTTGAATTGAATGAACAACATCGGCGTGAAAAAAGTTTGTGTAAAATCTTTCAAGAATTGGGCGCTTACCCCATGAAGCGGGTGCTTCCGGGCGAAGGCGCAAGCATACACTACGCAGGAACGCTCCCGGCCTCGGCAAAGGATCATCCCCTGACAACAACCCCAACGGGCCAACTGCGGGGAACCAAAAGCGTTTATTGTGTTGATGGATCAACGTTTCCCACACTCCCGGCAAAGGGCTTAACGCTTACACTTATGGCAAACGCTCGGCGAATTGCTGAGGGCTTGTTGGGCGGTAAGGGACTTTAGGGACTAAAGGGACTCAAGAGACATAAAGGGACTTGAAGTGACTTACAAGACTTAAGGGACTCAAGGGACTGCAGGGGTTTATAGGCCTGTAAGTTACAGCCTATTGGTGATTATGCCCTTATGCTGTTGGGCTTTGAAGTTCCTTAGCACAAAAGCTCGTTTGCGCTTCAGTTCATCGGCTCTTCAGTTCTTTGGCTCTTCAAGCCTTTGGTCACTTTTGTCCCATTTGTCCCTAATTCACTTCCCAATCAACGCCGTTTTATCGGACTTATCCAACGCCCATTCGATTGGGCCGAAGGGGGTTTTGGCATCAAAACCACCGGTAAGATTATAATCCAAGCTTTTGCTGCGCAACATATTGAATGCGGCAAAACCCATTTGCGAGGGCTCCAGCTCAAAGCCAATTCGCAGCGTTTGGGATTCGCCCGAGGCAAAACTGATGGGATCATCAATCAGCCCTTTTGCCACGGGGATTTTCCCCATCACAAAATTATAGTCCAGCTTTTCCAAATCCACGGGGAAGCTGTTCGTATTCAAAATACTAAGGTTCATTGTTGCTTTGGCTTTGCTTAGGGAAAGCTCATCCCACTTCACGGATTCCACTTCAACTTCAGGAACGGTGGGAATAGGTACTTCCGTGGTGCGTTCCATATTGAAGTTCAAGGGGGAAACATCTTGCCCAGAAAGGGATAAATCCACCGCTGTTGTCAGAGGAATCACCGCGCCGGGCTTGATGCTTTTCAACGCGGCCAAAGCCTGAGTATACGGCAACTTCACCCGAAGGTTTACGGGGTCCGTGCTGTTGGCGCGCACGTTGATTGCCTCGTTGCTCACGGATTCAAGAATCTGTTGGCCTTCGCTGCTGAGGGCAAAACCCAGGGATTTTGCGAACAACGGCACGGGATAGGGGTTCTTTACGTCCAGCGTAAGATCAAGCTCTGCGGCTGATTCTGTCAGGTTGGCAATGCTCAGATTGCTGAAGAACACCTCAGGCTTCGGAAGGCCCTGAAGCAAGCCCTGAGAAACAGAAGAAAGCGTTTCGCAGCTTGTAAAGGTAAGTGTGCAAAGGCCCATGCAGCCCATTACCATCAGTTTTTGTAGTTTCGTCATTTAATTAGGAGCTCCCTAAGTTCAGTTACACAGGATTTGAAGGTTTTGAAGGCATCTGTCAACACCTTTGGATCAAGCAAGTCTACGCCGCCTAACTTTACTAGGCTCAGTGGATCGTTACTGCCGCCGCTGCTCAGGAATTTCAGGTAATCCATGCGCTTTTCAGGGGATTTGAGTATGTTTTGTGAGAATATTTGGGCGGAGCAGAACCCCGTGGCGTATTGGTAAACGTAATAATTATAGTAGAAGTGGGGAATGCGACTCCACTCGTGGCTGATTCGCGGATCAGGCTTAACCGCGGGCCCGTGGTACTTGGCGTTCAGCGTAAAGTAGGCATCGGAAAGGCTTTTAGCGGTCAACGGTTCACCCGCTGCATCCATATCATGCATCATTTTTTCAAATTCTGCA
>DAIOTT010000209.1:0-4995 GCA_036751885.1 Candidatus Sumerlaeota bacterium | reverse complement strand
ATCGTGGTGTTCCTCACTCAGCTGGTTCGCACCCAAGACGGCCGCTTGTTTTGGCACAAAACACAACTGCGGCTTCCGCTTATCGGTGATTTAGTTCGCAAACAGGAGGTTGCACGGTTCAGCAGAACGCTAGGCTCTTTGCTGAAAAACGGCGTTTCAATTCTCACTGCCTTGAAGATTACCCGAGATGTGCTGAACAACGAAATTGTTCGGCTGGAATTGGATTCCGTGCTGGAAGGGATTACCCAGGGGCAAGGCATTGCTGAGCCGTTGCGCACCAGTATTGTTTTTCCGCAAATGACCGTGAACATGATGAGTGTGGGGGAAGAAACCGGCCAACTAGAGGCGGTGTTGCTGCGCATCAGTGAATCCTTTGAGGCGGAAGTTGATCGCAAAGTACGCACGCTGACCTCCCTGATTGAGCCGTTGATCATCGTAGCGTTGGGCCTTGTGGTGGGTTTTATTGTAATTGCGATGCTGCTGCCAATCTTCAGTCTAAACCCGGGCGGAGGTTGATCAAACGATGAACCAAAGGCTTCCCCATAACACTGTTGGTGCCCTGCGCAAATCCGCCCGCGGATTCAGCTTTATTGAGCTGATGTTTGTGCTGGTAATTCTGGGGGTTCTGTTTGCCGTTGCGTTGCCAAAGCTCACCGGTGGCAGCACCATGCCCGCCCTTAGAACCACCGCCGCCAACATGGCACGCCTTGGGGTTTATGCTCGCCAGCAGGCGATCTCTTTAGGCGAACCCGTGGTGCTGAGCTTCCATGTGGAGGAGCAAGCTTGGTACTTAACGCTTCCCCCACGGGACAAAAAAGATAAGTCCGCCATGCGCGATTGGCAGCGCCGCGAATTTCCTGATCTGGATGAACGCCCGGAACCCACGGATGAAGAGCGCACGTTTTACTTGAACAGTAGAATCCTGTTTGATGAATTTTTGCTGAACGGCGAAACGGTGGACGAAGAGGTTTTCCGCATCTGGTTTTACCCCAATGGTACATCGCAAAATGCGATGATTGTTTTGAAGACGAAGGAAAATAACGAGGAGGATGTTTCACGCATTACCGTGGGCGTGGAAAGCGCAACAGCCGTGGTGACAGCCTACGAAGGTGAACCCAAAAACTTTGCAGATGAATTAGAAGCGGCCGGCATTGACTCCAGCAATTACGAGGGTGTTTCCCCTTCAATACGGGAAGCTGATGAAGAGGTAAAAAGCGGCCGAGCCTTTGGCGTAACTGCCGGAAGCCGCAGCGAGCGAGAATCCGTTTATCAGGATGCTGCTGCGCGCATTATGGGGCGCAAGGCCCGTGAATTTCAAAAAACAAAAGAAGCTCAGGAAAATGGCACAGGTGTTTTTAATAACCGGGCGGTGCTTCCATGAAGCAAACTCGCCGTTGTTATCTTACACGCGTTAATAATAACCAGGGTTTTGTGCTCTTAGAAGTGCTGATCTCCATGATGATTCTTGCGATTTCTATGACTGCAATTCTACGGGGCTTTATGATTGCCATGAGTACCGTGCGCGATAATCAACAGATTGAAGTTGCCTCCTTGCTCGCTCAATCCTTGTTAGATGATTTTGAATTAGAACCCCCTAAGAAAGGGAAAATGGACGGAAGCTTTCTGGATGACGAGCGCTTCGGCGAACCATTCAAAGATTACTCCTGGGAGATTGACGTTGAAGAAGAGCGCGTTGATTACGATGAAATCCCCAAGGATCCTCTTCAGGAACTTGAACCCTTGTACAATATGGAACTGAAAATTATTTTCGATGATGGGCGCTACAAAAGATCCGTCCCCCTCGTGATTAATACGCGCATCATGGATGTTCAACTCTTCAGCCAAACAGCTATTCAAAATAATCAACTCTTCTAGGGAAACACCATTCAGTTGAAGCCAAAAACCTTCACCCATCAACGGGGCAAACAATCAAACATGTTACAAGGTGTTGCAACAGCCAGCACCCGCAGAGTGACACGTGAGGTTGTTGCTGGGTTTACGTTGCTGGAAGTTATGCTGGCGGTTACCATTATGGCGCTTATTTCAATCGCCGTAATTAATGTGTTCAATGTTGCAACGGATTCCTTCAAATCCGGCAACCGAGAAACACTGGTGCTTCAACGGGCACGATTTATTTTTGATACATTAGATGCAGACCTAAAGCAAATTCATTTTGAACCAGAAACAAGTTACAACGTAAACGCCCGAACGGAAATTGAAAAGCATCAGCAGCTGATGCTTGAAGCTGAAGAAACAAATGATTTTGATCAGTTTGAAAAAATTTACGGCGAAAAAGATGAGCGGAACGAAAACGATCCGGAGCACATCGGTAATCCGTTCGAAAAGTTTGTGCTGATTGATTTACAATTTATTGGTGAAGATGGTGAAGACTTTGACACCGCAACGTTCAGCACCAAAACAAGTTTATCTGAAGGGGCGCGCTATTTCCCGTACGGAACGAAACGGGTTCGCTACGCCGTGGATGGTGGGTTCCTGATTCGAACGGAAGATTCCATTAAAGCTGCACCCCGTGATTGGTTGGGTGAAATTCAGGAAAAAGAAGTTCCACCAGAGCACACAATTTTAGCCAAAGGTGTAGAAAAGTTTGATCTTCAATACGGCTTTTGGGTGGATAACTCTTGGTTCGAGGCAAACAGTTGGAACTCAGCCGGAAAACAAATCCGCAACAGCAACTTCATCCTAGGCGATTATGACTTTGAAGAAGAAGGAACTGCAGATAATTTTTCCAGCACTGATGCCAATATCGGTTTCGGCTCTGACGGGTGGAACGATAGTTTGAACGACGCCCGCAACGAACCGTTTGATGGGTTGCCCGCCTACATTCGAATCAGTGTCACTCTACGCGATCCCGAAGATGAAAATGGGAAAAAACTAAATATTTCAAAAATTCTTCAGGTTCCCGGTTCCACCGAAACTTGGTACGAGAATGATAAACTAGAAGAAGACGAGCGGGAGAATGAAGTCATTCTACGTCGAGATGAATACCTTGAGGTATTTCCGGGAGCGCTGAAAAAACGATGATTGTTTGTTCCTCGTGGCGTTCCGGCAACAGTCAGCACAAACGCGGAATCATGCTGATTCTTGTTTTGTGGATTGTCACAATCCTGTCACTGCTTATGTACTCGCTGCTTTTTACGCTGACGCTTGAAACGCGCATTACCTCCGTTCGTAAAAGATCCCAACAAGCGGAGGGCATTGCCCGCGCAGGCATTGCCAAGGGGTTTGTGGATTTGCGGAACGATTTAATTGCCGATTACTCCGGCGATGAAATTCAACCCTTTGATGCTGAAGGGGATTTTTGGGCTGATCCCGATGAGGGGAAATTGGATGAAGAGTTTGGGGACGGCTTTTACAATGTTGAGATTATTGATAACGACCGCTTCTTTAGCCTTAGGTCCATCAGCCCTACAAATAGAATTCTGCTGGAAAAGATTATCGAGGAAATTGGTTACAACGAGGAAGACGCAAAAATCACCGCCTCCGCGATTATCGACTTCGCTGATGCAGACGATCGGCCGGTGCTTGACAGCGCCACTGGCACCGAGGGCGTTGCGTACGGCATTCTGATGGCTGAAGATGCCGGCGAGCGAGTTCGCGAGGATGATGTGGTGGAAGCTGTATTTCCCAACGAACCCTACATTACTGTGGAAACGTTGCTGGAGGTTTACGGCGTTACGCCGGAGCTTTACTTCGGCCCCGGTACGCCAGAGGCTGCCTACTACCGAAAAGCTATGGGCATGGAAGAGTCCCGCCGAAAACGACGCAGCGACCGGTTTCAAATTGAAGACCGCCGCCGCGATGCAGAGGAAATCTTTGGCCTCAAGGACTACTTTACCGTGGAATCTTCCGGCTCGCTCAATCTCAATACTGCACCCAAGCATGTGCTTACGGCGTTGTTCATTGCTGCCGGGCGGGACGACGGCGACCGCGCCGCTGAGGATGTGATTCGCTTTCGCCGCGGCGGCAAAAGTCGGCGAATCGATAACAGCAGCGCCTTCAAATCCATGGAAGATTTCGCAAAGTCGGGAACGCTTGCCTCATTCCTAAATCCCATGCAAGCACTTCACCCCATTACTGTTCGCTCCACCAGTTTCAATGTGCGGTCCACAGGAACGATTTACGGGGTAAACAAAACCCTGGAGGTGATTGTAACGCGTGAACTCACACAAGTTCAGCGCGTGGAGGACTTTGAATATCTTGACCGTGCTCGCGATCGGCGCGAACGTTTCCGCGAGCAACGGGAACGCTGGGAAGATAAAGACAACGAACAACTTCTAAGAATCCCCTCCATCTATATTAAACGATGGAAAGTTAACTGAAACGACCTAATTGATTTATGCCTTCTATACTTGTACTTGATATTACGGATCATGATGCCAAAGTGCTTCAGCTTTCAAACCCACGAAAGCAGGAGTTGCGGCTTGAAACAGCTCAACGGATTTCCTTTGAGGATCTGGAACGTTCGGATGAAAATCTGCCGGAACGGGCTCAGCGGATTGCTGCAGCCGTAAAAAAAATCCCCGGCCCCACCACGAACATTGTCGTGATTGTGCCCAAGCAATTTGTAACCCTGCGCAATACGCTGCTCCCCACCTCGGATCCCGAGGAGATCAGCTCCATGGTTTTCTTTGAAGCGGAAAAAATGATCCCCTTCAACGTGGAACGTCACACGCTCTCCTTCTGCATTTTGGAATCCCCAGCCCTTCAAGGTACGGAGGTAATGATTGGTGCTATTGATGAACCAATCATTACTCAATGGGTAAACCACATCAAGCCGTTGCGCGGTGAACTGAAAGCAGTTGAGGTTTCATCCCTTGCCCTGCAACAATCCGTTCTGGCGACACAAGCGGGCCAAGGTTTACCCACCGTTTATGCCATTCTGCAAATTGGCATTTCCAACATGGATGTAGTGATTATTAAGAACAATCAAATTTTGCTTTCACGTAGCATTCGTTTTGCCTTGAAGAATTTGTT
>DAIOTT010000208.1:2212-5006 GCA_036751885.1 Candidatus Sumerlaeota bacterium | reverse complement strand
GTGGGATCATCTGTTTTTCGCAAATACGCCAGCACTTGTTCGCTGGCTAAAAGGCGGAAGTTGCCGATTCGCAAAGCGGGGTTTTCCGCGTGGATGCTAAGTAATTGTCGCGTGTGGGTGTAGTCGGGGTTTTCATCGTTCACCAAATCCCAACGCATCGGGGCGCGGCAACCGGGATCATGTCCCCCTTGCATGCCAAGTTCACCCCCATAATAAATCACCGGAGAACCCGGCAACGTAAACTGCATGGTGCGGGCAAGGCAGCGGGTTTCATCATCAGGAACCTCGTGCGTAAGGCGCGGCGTATCATGATTTTCCAGAACATTGTGGCAGCGCAGAATTCCCTCAATGCCAGAGTCTTCAATCATGGTTTCAATCAGCCGGCCCGTCATCGAGGGTGACAGGGTCCCGTTGAGCAGTGAAAGGATGAGAAATCTAAGGTGCATGTTTAGTATTCCGTCCAGCACCTGCAACCATTCCTCCGGGTAATTCCAGCACTCGCCAATAATCGTGCAATCAGGGCGCACGCTGTGGGCTGAATCCCGCAGGGCCTGTAGAAATTCAAAGCCAATATCCGGCCCCACATCCAGCCGCCAACCATCAATTCCCTCTTCCTTTAAATAGCGGCAAACAATGCTTTGTTCCCCTTCAAAAAGCATTTGGCGCACTGCAGGATTTTCCAACTTCAGCTCTGGTAAATTCTTTACATTTCGCCAACCTAAATACCCGTTTGGTAACGATTGATCGAACGTGAAGAAATCTTCCTCCGGGTGCCCGGCATTTTCAGACGCCCGTTGAAATAAAACCGACCTGCGCCCCACGTGGTTGAACACTCCATCCAAAATCAGCTTCATCCCGCGCTGGTGTAATTCCTCAGCCAACGCCCGTAGTTCCTCGTTTGTACCATACTGCGGATCAACGGTGGTGTAATCGCTTGTATCGTATTTGTGGTTGGAGAAAGCCGTGAACACAGGATTCAGATACAACGTCTTAATGCCAAGCCCTTCAATATAATCCAGCCGTGCCCTAAGCGATTCCAAATCTCCTCCCCAAAACTGTAATTCCCCGTGGGAAATATGCTCCTCATGAAAGTAGCCGGGCTGCGTAGGGAGTTCGTTCCATTGCTTCAAGGTTTTTGGTGCAGCATAGTGTTCAAGTTTTTGCGCTAATCGTTTTGATTCCGCAAACCGATCCACTATTACCTGGTAAATTATATCTCCTATGCGCCAATCAGCTAACCGTTCTTGGCGTTCTTGTTTTGTAAGTCTGCTCATGATTACATCCTTTTTGATTGCAGATTTCCTCTACAGTTTCATCACAAAATAAACCGCCTAATTTAGTCGATTAGGCGGCTTGAATTTACACGATCTATTTGTTGCCTTGCTTGGTTTTTGAAGTGCGAATTAGTAGAACATGTACATTGATTTTGAGGAGCCTGTCCCTGTATCGCAGGGGAGTGCGCCCACAGGCCAGAACAGATGCTCAGTCTCATCAATATTGCCGTCGCTGTTGCCCGCGGGGATTTGATTGATTAACCCATCACTACCATTGGTTCCGTAATACCCTACAGCCACGTAAACGCTACTTGCACCTACTTCGCTGCGGCGTATGGCCCCTTCTAAAATACCGTTCCCTTTGAACTTCACAAACCGAGCAGGATCATCCGCCACAACACTCACAGTTGAATCAAACCACGAGGCAAAATCATTTGCTGATTCACTCGCTAAGAACATATCGAAACTTCCAACGTTCCCCGATTTGTCCCAATTCGCAATGCGCCCGGGGAGCGGGTTGTCCATTAGGTAGATAAACGCATCCTGACCAGCAACCAACGGGATTGCAACGTACAACCAGCCGTTCTCTTCCGCAAGGCTCAAGGCCCCTTCCACCGTGCAGCCGTCGTCAATCTGTCCGTCCATCACAAACGGATTTGCCGTCGGGTCGGGGACAACAATAATCGGGCCGCCAGTTGTGGTAAAACGCCAGTCAGCACCGCCGTTATTATCCCAAATTCCGTTGCCGCCAACAGCTTCAGTCGTGAACACCATTTGCACCGTTTCAGCATCTTGCGGAATTAATAAGTCAACCGTCCACGATGTATTGGCATCTGCTCTTGAAAGGGCCGGCCGAGGCGAAGGAATACTTTGCCACTCGTTCTTACCCCAGTGAATGTAAACCTGATTTGCATCGTTCAGGGGCGAGCCCACGGCGTTATAGGTAACCGTGGCCGTTTCACCACGAACAAGGGGATCAGGCTCAACTGAAAGCCGCGCACCTGAACCGCCGCCGCCAGTATCTGTGGAGCCTTGCCCGTCCCCAATCCAAACGTGTTGAATAGGCGAAGTACTCCTATTCCCTTTCGCATCCGTTGCCTCAACATAATAATCAATCAACACATTGCGCAAGTCTTTCACTTCCACGGAATAGTGGTCTGAAATGTGGGTTGGGAGCTCAAAAAAATCAATGTTGGGGTTGTTGTAAATGTTTTCTTTCGGGAATGTTCGCCCGTTCATCGGGAGTGACACCCACTCGCCAACTTCATCGCCACCGGCAAAGGTTTCGTTCTGAGTGGAGCTAAGCGGGTTTGTTCCGTCGTGATCAATGCGGTACTTTAGCACCGCCTCCACAGGGCCGCTAACGTCCGCAATAAAAGTCCAAATATGGAAATCACCATCATCAATAAATTGTTTGTACCCGTACTGCACGCCAAAGTTTACGCCGCCCGGGTTGTAGGGTTGCCGTTGCGGAAGCCAAATCGTGGGGGGCGTTAAATCGTGCGACGCATCACCAATAA
>DAIOTT010000208.1:0-2202 GCA_036751885.1 Candidatus Sumerlaeota bacterium | reverse complement strand
TAATCGGGTCGGTGTGTTCAACGGCCTCGTTGGCGCCAATCGTGGCCTTAATCTCCAGGTCAAGCGCGGGGCCAAAGTACACGTTCCCCGAATCCGTGGAGCCCAAGTGGTAATGCCAAGCCCGATCCACTGGGTGAGTACTCGCCGTGGGATTCAATATTTCTGTCAGAATGGGATCATGCCCATTAATCTGTTGCGCCGTCAGCACCCGGTTAAGCGTCTCCGTAAAGATCGCCATATCACGGGGCTTCTCATGCCAACCGTTCACCGGATCAATTTGCCCCTGTGCATTTAGCAATGGGTAATTCCAATTAATAAAACTATGGGAGCCAAAATCAGAATCCGCATAGGGCCAACCGCCGTCCGTTACGTGTATCACATTATCCTGCGCCGGCGGGAACTGATTCAAATAATGCTGAACGGATGTCATGCCGCCGCCGTTCGCCGCAACCGAGCCCGCCATACCCGGAACACACTCAAAGTAATAGGAGTTCCCGCCCCCGAAAGCATTGTCCCCATCGTGCGAGAGCAACACCAGCGACGGAAACTGCGGATCGTTTTTCGCATTTATCGCCGGCATAAAGCTATTCGCGCTCAAGCAAGAATACCCATCATTCCACCCCTGAGCGTTGTCCGCCGGCACGGCAATCATCCGGTCAATTTCACCTGTTACAGGGTCAACGTACTGCACATAGGCCGGGCGGTAAGAAAGCGGATTCGCCGTCGTAACGGAGCACCCCCGGTCAATAGAAACAGTGATAAAGTCAACCCCCGGCGGATTGATCTGGTCGGCCTTGTTGGGTGGGTCGTTATTCATGCCGCCGCCGCCAAACGTAATCGGGAAATCCGGCGTTGCCCGGGCAATATGCTCGCTCGGCACAATCGTCCACTCAATACCAAGATCAACAAACGTGGGAATCAACCGCGTGGAGAAACACATCTCCGTTGGGAAAACCCCCTTGGAAATTGCCTGCGGCCCAAACTCCTGCCGAATCATCTCCTGCATCAGCAACAACTCCATGCGCACCGTTTCCTCGTTATGCAAAGCCAGCAGCGCATGGTGGAAGGAGAAATTCGTAATCTCCAACCGGGAAGCACCTGTGCTGGTCGTCCAGCCGTTAGCCTCCGCAATGCCGCTCTTCCAATTAGGCGAATAACCCAGCTGGTTAGCATTACCCAAGCTGCGAACGTTCTCCATCAGCGCGCCGGAATAACTTGTAACCACACCGGAGTTCGGGTGCCCGCCGCCAATATTAGCAAGGCTGTCTCGCATAACACGCTGATAAGCCCCCACACGGTCGGGCTTGCCAAAGATTTCATTCAAATCGTTCAGGGGATTTACACGACCAGCATTCTTGGCCATAATAGATTCCCATGCGTACTCATACCGATCTTCCTGCGGGCTTTTTTGATCGTTCCAATAAATGGGCTGGTGCATATGCCAATGAAACGTCACCTGCGGGCCCGTGCCCTGAGCAGCCAACGGTGCCGGCAAACTAAGCGGTAAAACAACACCAAGGCCCACCGCCAACAGGGACGGCGCACTGAAAAAAGAGTTGATCATGAGAAATTGAGGATCCCGGAGAAAAGATTAGAAAACCGTATCTGAATCGGAAATCCTGTAAAGCTAAAATTCATCGGGTTTTAGTAAACAAATTTATCGTAACAAGGGTTTGTAAAATCCTCAAAATTTAGATATTTGTGATTGACCGCTAACAAATAATTTCAGTTACCATAGCCTTTAATATCAATGATGCAATCAACTAATGAGTTAGGATTCAACTCGTATGAGAATAATAAAAATATTAGTCGGGTTTGTGGTTTTATTTGCGGGGGTTTTAACTCTTCTGCCAGTTCTACAAGGATTGAATGCTACGCCGGGAGGAAATGCTACGCCTTTCCAAATAGGTGAAATGGCTGGTAGCATCTTAGTACCAGTTCTCTTACTTACAACGGGTGGTTATTTAGTCATTAATACAATGTTTAGAAAAGCAAAATAACTTCAAGGGCAATTGCCATAAATGCACATTCAACAGCATGATTGGGGAGTTTCACAGCAAAATTTGCAAAAATTTTGAATAGAAATCTTCTAATCCACACCCCCAAAGGTTTCCGTTGAGTTTGGGTGCGGCTTTTTGCACATTGGTTGAAAGCATTAATTCAACCTTTTGAAAGTGATTCTATCCTTCCATGACATCAACT
>DAIOTT010000207.1:0-5017 GCA_036751885.1 Candidatus Sumerlaeota bacterium | reverse complement strand
GTGGAAGTTTTCGGGGATTTTTTTGTCTTTATCGGCTCCAAAAATTTTCAGATCGATCACCCGGCTGAGCCGGAAACAAAAGCCCTGCGGCACAATGCTGTGGAAGGGCCCGGGTACTACACGTTCTATCGAGGAACGGTTGTGCTGAATGAGACCGGCTCAGCGGAAGCCCAACTGCCGGACTACTTTGATTCCCTAAACGGCGGCCCGGAAGCGAACATCAACTACCAGTTAACCCCCGTGGGTGCTTCAATGCCAAACCTATTTGTTCAGCGGGAAGCAAAAGGAAATTCCTTTGAAATTGGTGGGGGTGTACCGGAGGCAAAAGTAAGCTGGCAGATTTCAGCGGAACGGCAAGATGCCTGGGCAAAAGACAACCCATACGAGGCGGTAATTGATAAGTCCCCGGCAGAAAAAGGCAGCTATTATTACCCCGAGGGCTTCGGCGGGGATCAATCCAAGGGGATTGCGGGAATTTCCCAAAAGACGACTTCTTCTCAATAATCGCAAGCCTAAGCCGCATGATTTACAACAACCAAAGGCCTTCTTTTCGCTCAAGCCCTGCAATTGTTGTTGATCACCTCCGGCAGAACAGCTTCAGATTGAAGTCCCATGAAGAACTCTGAATCTTTAACTCAGCCTAAATCCCCTCATTCTTGTTCATCAGCAACGCCCTTGCTGCTGGAGCCTGTTTCCCCTGAGGAGCAGGCATTGTTTCGGTCGTTCGATCTTAAGAAACTCCCAAAGCATGTTGCGATTATTATGGATGGAAACGGCCGATGGGCGAAGATGCGCTCTATGCGGGAGCGCATTGAAGGGCATCGAGCGGGAATCGACAGTGTGCGAGAAGCCGTGCGAACCTCCGCCCAGTTGCGCATGAAAGCCCTTACACTTTATGCCTTCTCCTCAGAAAACTGGAAGCGCCCTAAGCACGAAGTTGCCGCGCTGATGAACCTGCTGGAATCCTTTCTAGTGAAGGAAATCCCCGAGTTGATGGAGAATAACATTCGCCTTGTTTCCAGCGGTGATATTGGCCGGCTTCCGCAATCAGCTCAAAAAAAATTGGCTGAAACTACCCGGCTCACAGCCAACAACACGGGTACCATTTTGAACTTAGCCCTTAGTTACGGGGGCCGGCAAGAAATTGTTGATGCATGCAAATCAATCGCCGCTAAAGTTCAGCGGGGTGAATTACATCCAGATGAAATTGATGATGCTGTGTTCAACGATAATTTATACCAACCCGATTTAGGGGAACCTGAACTGCTCATCCGTACCAGCGGGGAACAGCGGATTAGCAACTTTCTTCTATGGCAAATTGCTTACACGGAGTTTGTTTACCTCCCCGTTCTTTGGCCGGACTTCCGCAGAATTCATTTTCTTGAGGCAGTAAACCAATACCTTGCTCGCAACCGCCGGTTTGGCGGAATTTAGCCTAGGTTAAAACCGTTGACTCAACCAGATCAACCATCACAAGCAACCACTGAAACAGGTGTGGTTTCGCCGCGGTCAATGGTTGCCTTGGTGATCATTAGCGTTCTATGGGCTGGTTTCATAAGTTGGGCTTTCAAACAAACGCCCCAGCAAGATTTCCCGAAAATCGATGCAATCGCCTTCTACACGGCCGGCAAGCTTTCCCAAGCGGGGGAGTGGGAAGCACTTTACAGCGCATCAACAAAACAACAGACGGTTGAAATGGATTCACCAGCCCAAGGGGTTTTGCCGGGTTCGCCCTCGGTTTTTCAATTGATTCGCGTGGAAACAAGCCCGCGGTATAAGGCCGCTGCTCAGGAATCAGGCTTTCCCGATTCAAACCCGCCGGCCTTTGTTTACCTCCCAATTTATGCCGTTATTTTTCAACTGCTTTCAGCCTTTCCGTGGTCGTGGGCCTCGTACATTTGGGACCTGTTGAATTTGTCAATTTTTGCCTGCGGACTAGGAATCGCTGCTTTTGCCTCTTTGCCAAGCAAGCCAAAATATGCGGGGGCGTTCTTCCTCTGCACGTTGACCTTACTCCCCTTAGCGCACCCGTTTCGCTTCAGTTTATTCTGCGGTCAAGTAACACCTATGATCGTGGGGCTTTCCTGTTTGCTGATGCTTCCAAAAAACCATAAGTTCTTTGGCGTTCTTATTGGCGCCTTGGTATGTGTGGTTGGACTAATGAAAATTCTGCCCGGATTGTTAGTGTTGCCGTTGGTGTTATTAAACGACCGCTTTCGTGTGTTAGGATTTGCCCTTGCCGGGGGAATGCTCGTTCTGGGTTCGCTGATTGTCGCAGATTTTTCGACCCACCGATGGATGAATTCCAGCGCTCAAGCCCTTGTGGAAGGCTTACGCCACTGGAGCGGTAATCAATCATTAGATGCATTTGTTCACCGATTTTTTTACTCCACAAACCTGACACAAATGCCCGGCACGTCGGTCAATCCGCAGCCATTTTGGGTCTTGGTTGCTATTATTAAGATTTTTGGATTTAGCTTGCTGAGTTGGCTTACGTGGAAAAACCAGTGTTTACCCGCTTCGCGCCCCATAATAATCGGTGCGTTTATTCTGACACTGGCACTCCTTCCCCATCTTTCCTGGAGTCATTATGGGCTGTATGCTTTGCCCCTGATGTTTGCCTTGGCTGGTGCGCTGTTTGTCGAACCCGTTGTGAATAGCAACTCCACGCGCTTGCTCTTTTGTGTACTCATGTGTTGCATCTTGCTTGGGTGGGGAATTAATCCCGACTCAGCAAAAGCGATGATTCCCGCGTTTAAGCCTTACTTGGGTGAAGTCGGCGCATTGACGCTTTATCGTGTCGGTGTTGGCGCACCGTTTATATCAATGGCGGTGCTTTTTGGTTTGGGCCTATGGATTCTTCGACCAAAAAAAAGCACCACACGTTCAGCCTATTCCTAAAGTTCAACGAGTTGAATCTTCAAAATAAGCCTTCGTGGTGGTGCAGTTGCCTAATTGAACAAAATGCTAAAAAGTTAGTACCTTGTTGCGATCGTTGGTTTGGATTTACTGTTTAACATATTGCCTAGTTTTACAGCAGCTGAATCAATTAAATAAATCACAGATTCAGATGTTTTGTTCGGCTTGTTAATCTGCGTCTTGAGTAGAGTTTCTGAGTCTGCTTTGAAGATCGTTTTTTGTGTCGTTGGCTTTTTCTTGAAGTTCCTTAGCAGCTTTTTCCATGGATTCCGCTGCATCTTTTGCGGCTCTTTCAGCTTCAGCTTTTGTAGCTTCAGCTGCTCTCTTAGCCTCAGCCGCAGCTTCTTCAGCTTTATCTTTCAACGCTTCGGCAGCATCTTCAGCGTCCTCAACAACGTCGTTCATTACTCTTTCGGCAGAATCGCCCATTTCGTCCAGATCAACAGTAGTGGATCTAGGTTCAGTGGCAGTTCTATTTTCAGCTGCCGGTTCACTGCAGCCGGCAATTACGCCAAGCAATACAAGTGATAATGCAATGTTAGTTATTTTATACATGGTGAAATTTCTCTGAATGATTCTTAAATTTTTTCTGGTCTTATTTGTGTATTTAGCCTCGTAATAGGTTTGTAAATCAATCGATATTTTGTATTTGAACGGAAACCCTTGACCTTGAGGTCGATTCCGGTGGGTTTGGTGGTCTATGTACCTCGATTTCTTTGGTTTTGAACGCGAACCGTTCAATATTACTCCAGACTCCACTTTTCTGTTTTCGTCTCAACGCCACCGCGATGCTTTGGCTTCCCTTGAGTATGGCATAAACCATCGCAAAGGGTTTATAGCCCTTACGGGTGAAATTGGCTCCGGAAAAACCACCCTTTGCCGAGCCCTCCTGAAACGCTTGAACCGCGATAAAACCCGCATTGCCTTAATTCTAAACCCCGAACTAAACGCTTTGGAATTACTGCAAGCAATCAATGCTGAATATGGGTTGGAGCATTCCTCAACCTCCAAACGCGAATTACTTCAAACACTGAATTCCTTTGTTTTACAGCAATACGAGCAAGACAATAATTGTGTCCTCGTTCTAGATGAAAGCCAACGCCTTACCCCAGATGCACTGGAGCAGGTGCGCCTACTTTCAAACTTGGAAACTGAAACAACCAAACTCATTCAAATTGCCTTGGTTGGTCAGCCTGAGTTGGACGATTTACTACATCTGCCAGAACTGGAGCAGTTGAACCAACGAATCACCGTGCGGTTCCACATTGGGCCTTTATCGGAAGAGGAAATGGCGGAGTACATTGATCACCGAATCGCAGTGGCAAAGCCCGACCACCGGGTTCACTTCGAGAAAAAAGCCCTGAAACTTCTCTACCGACACAGCGGCGGCATTCCCCGTAAAATCAACGTCGTTTGCGACCGTGTATTGCTGATGGCATTTGTGGAGGAATCGTTCAAAATTACAGAATCCATTGCCCGAAAAGCAATTGATGAAGTAGCTGGCACCCGCCAACGCACACTGCAATCTCGGCAAACGGGAAGCAACTCGGGCCTTCGCAAATCTGCGGCTGAAAAAGAGTTCCCCGTTGGCAGCGGGGCCAAGCCAGATCTTCCGCCGGAAAAGAAAACCGAATCCCCGCTTAGCGCCTTATTGTTTCCCTTCACGCTCATCTTTTTAGTTCTCTTGCTAATTATCATTCAACTGGTTTCAATTTTCAATGAACCTGATTCAGGTGAACCGCAAGTTATTGCGCAAAATACCGGAGAAGCCGTTGAGCTAACCCCAATTCCTGAATCCGAAATCACCCCCAAACCCACAACAGCACAACCACCAGTTCAAACAGTTGTTTCTCCCGTTGCGGATCCAGCGGAGGATTCTTCCTCAGATGCACTTTCCCAAAAAAATGAACCCATTATCACACCTTCTCAAGCTCCTGAGCTGAATTCAACCGCAGATGCAGCAGTTCTAAATGCGGATGAACCAATCAATGAGTCTGTTTTGATTACGCCTACAACCGAGCCAACTTCTGCACAAACTGCAACACCCGCTCCCACTCAAGAATCAACGGTTGATCTACCACCTACGCCCCAGCCCAGC
>DAIOTT010000206.1:3526-5065 GCA_036751885.1 Candidatus Sumerlaeota bacterium | reverse complement strand
CGCACCGCCTCCAGGCCCTGACCGGTGGTGCCAACCACGCGGAAAACCGGAACCCCAAACCTGCTGCTTAAAAGCGCCTCATCCACCAAGACACCTTGCTTATCAATGATATCAATCATGTTCAGCAAAAAGGCACAAGGCGGGCCCGCCTCCATAACTTGGGTGGCAAGAAACAAGTTTCTGTCTAGGTTGGAAGCATCCAACACAACCAATATGGCATCCGGCGGTTCAGGCTCCTCTGCTCGGTTTCCAAGGAGTACATCCACGGAGACCATTTCATCTGGCGAGCGGGCGGCAATACTGTAAATACCGGGAAGATCAATCAAATCTACGGGGCGGGAAACACCCTTTACGGGAGCAACTTTGCGCTCTACCGTTACACCAGCATAATTCCCTACACGGGCATTATAGCCCGTAAGCTGGTTGAAGATTGTGGTTTTACCTGTGTTAGGATTGCCGAGCATAGCAACTCGGCGGGAACCCGGTTTGATTGTCATTCAATCATTCCAATAAGAATTGCTTGGGCTTCCATTCGCCTAAGCGAGAGATTGTAACCCCGAACACGAATTTCGATGGGGTCGCCAAGGGGTGCAAAACGTACAACGGTGATTTTTTCGCCGGTTGTTAGGCCAAACTCCATGAGACGCTGTACAAGGGAATCGTCGCCCACAACGTCCTCAATGGTAGCACTTTGGCCGATTGCTAAACTTGATAGGGTTGCTTTATTTTGAGACTCACCACTCAATCAATTGTCACCACATGGATTGAATCCAACAGTTCACGGCGAACCATTACGCGTGTGTTCCCTACTGCCACGGCGCAAGAGCAACCCGGCATGAGCATTTTCACCAACTGGCCTTCACGGAACCCCAGTTCTTTAAGCCGGCATTGATCGTTGCTGCAAATCTGAAATTCTTCCACAATGGCGGTTTGGCCGCCGCGTAGAGAACTGAGTTTTGTGGGTTGATCGAAACTTTTCACTCAAATTATCTCCAACGGTGCAAATAGACGATGCAGCAAACTGCCTAAGCAACCCCGAGTCAACGGTTATTTTGGCATACCAAACAAATCAGCCTTAAGCCAAAGGTTTATTGAGTAGAACCACGTTTGATGCCAAGATGCGGATGAATTCGAATTTTTGGACGGCTGGGTTCTCAATCTTCTTCGGCTTGATCATCAAAGTTCGCGAGGAGTGTTTGGGTTTCGGGTTCGCCGAGTTCTTCGACGCCTCTGAGGGCTCGCATGAGGGAGCGGCTTCGGGTTTGAGTTCTCCCGATGGTGTTTTGGGCGGTTTGGAGGTTTTTCTGTACGGCTTCTAGGCTATCGCCGAACTTATTGAATTCGGTTTTGACGGCGCCAAGAATTTTCCAAACTTGGCTGCTGTGTTTTTGGATTTTGAGGGTTTGAAAGCCGATTTGCAGGCTATTGAGGAGGGCGAGTAGGGTTGTGGGGCCGGCGAAGGTTACGTGGAATTCTGTTTGCATGCGTTCGGTTAAGCCGGGGATGCGGAGTGCTTCGGCGAAGAGGCCGTACAGAAAA
>DAIOTT010000206.1:312-3516 GCA_036751885.1 Candidatus Sumerlaeota bacterium | reverse complement strand
TCGGTGGGGACGAAGAGGACGCCAAAGTCGGTAGTGTACGGGGGTGAGATGTATTTTTCGCGGATTTTTTTGGCTTCGAAGAGGAGTTTATTTTCAAGGCTCTTGCGGCAGGCATCGGCTTCGGCTTGGTCGGCGCGGTCGTAGGCGTCAAGCAGCCGAAGGTAATCCTCTTGGGGGAACTTGGCATCGATTGGGAGGCGCACCGGGCCTTCATCGTCGTCGCGACCGGGAAGGAGTATGGCAAACTCCACACGTTCGCTGGTGCCGGGTATGGTGGGGATGTTTTCCTCGTACTGGGCGGGGGCAAGGGCCTGTTCAATAAGGGCACGGAGCTGCACTTCGCCGTAGGTTCCGCGGGTGCGCACGTTGGTGAGGACGCGCTTTAGATCGCCGACGCCGGTGGCGAGGGTTTGCATTTCGCCGAGGCCTTTGTGGACTTGTTCTAGGCGGTCGCTGACGAGTTTGAAGCTTTCGCCGAGGCGCTCGCGCAGGGTGGATTGAAGTTTTTCATCCACGGTGAGGCGTATTTTTTCGAGCTTGGCCTCGTTATCGGTGCGCATTTTATCTAGGCCAGCGTTCAGGCGTTCTTGTAGTTCTTGGAACGCTTTGGTTTGGGCTTGTTGGGATTCTTTTTCCGCGAGGCCGAGGTTTTCGAGGGCCTTGGCAAGCTCAAGGCGGGCGGCGGCGTTGGCTTTCTCGATTCGATCTGAGAAGTTGGTGAGCGACTCCCCTACTTTTGCGGCGAGGGCGTTTGAGTTTTGGGTGGATTTTTCCAGCTGCTCGCGGGCGGCTAGGCTGCTTTGTTCATTGAGTTTTTCAAAGGCAGAGCGAATGCCTTCCAACTGTTTGGTTTGCTCCTCCCGAGCATCCTTTACGGCGTTGCGTTGTTGCTCTTGAAGAGCATCGAACCGCTGGGCCAGGCTATCGCCAAAGCCGCGGACGCTTTCCTGAAGGCGATCGATTGTATCGGCGTTGGCTTTGTTGAGGGACTCTGCTTGTAGGCGGGCGATATCGTTGGCGGTTTGAATGATTTGCCGTTCAAGTGCTTCTTTGTAGGCTTGGGCTGCCGCCGTAAGGCGTTGTTCGGCAGCGGCAAGTTCATCCCGGGTGATTGCTTGTGTGGCAGGGCGGCGTAGGCTACCGATGGCAGCAATTATGGCGGCGATCAGTGTGGCAATAGCAAGCCCGATGAGGATTTGTTCCAAGGTGTAAGTTGCCTCCTGCAGGAGCTAAATTATTTTGGTTTCAATCTTGTGTTGTATTATCGAATCTTATTTGATGAGGGGGTCGTTGGATTGAAGGGGCTTTATGCAATACGTAAGGACTTCACTTTTTTGAATACTGGGTGTTTGACGATTGGCTAATTATGCGAAACATTAGCGTAATTTTGGTGCAGACGCAAGCTTGGTTTTCGTTTTTTCTGATAAACTTGTAGCCTAAATTCAGTATAAGTTGAGGGCGTTTTTTTCCGCCTTGCTTGTTTTTTGTTCGGCTTTTAGCTTTTGTTTAATGCCCGAAAGAATTGTATCCAGAGAGCAATTGAATTGGGTTTGATTATCAAGCGTGTAGAGTTTGGGGGCGATTTTTTGAAGGTGGGGATAAGCGGCGGTTTGCGGTTGAGTGAGAAAGTTGACGGTGTTTTCAGGGGAGTTGGCTTCACTTACTTCCGCTTCATAGAGGGGGAAACCTTTTAGGAATATGATGAGATCAACGTAGGATTGCACTTGAAGCGTTTGGCTCATGCCGGATTCCGACAGGGCGCAGTGTAGGGCTTCCATCACGGGGAGGGGGTTTTTCGGTTTTGATTCGCGGGCACCAAGAAGGGTTTGCAGTTGGGCATTTCGTTGCATGGTTTGATTGTAGGCGCGGCAGATTAGGCGAAGGCGATCCATCCACCGGCCTCCGGCTTCTGGGAGTTGTACATTCACTTGTAATTCCTCAAGCACGGAATCTAGTAACGCTTTTTTGTTCGGGAAATAGCGGTAAACGGACATTGCCTGCACGCCCAACTCGGCCCCTAGCTTTCGCATGGAAAACTCTTCAAGACCATGCTGCTGTAAAAGTATACTAGCAGCATGAAGAATCTTCTCTTTTGAAAGCAAAGGCTTGGGCTGATTTTGCATAATGAGGTTATTCCTTCCGAAGTCATAAATGATAACTTAGGCTTACAGAGTAAGTTTGTTCTGTAAACTCAAAACAAACATCGGTAGCGGGGGATTTTATAAGGCGCGAAGGATTAAGCTTCAGGTTTTGATGCTTGCGTACAGGCAGAATTTTGTTGTTCCAAGATTTGCTTGCCAGCTTCAAACGTTGTATGTTTGGTGGTATAATGATTTTTCCAGTTCTATCAGGCTGTTTTGCGAAGGCAATAAATTCTAACGTTGTTAATAGGGGATTACTACACCATGATCAAAACTTTTCCGACATTTGCTTTTGCAATACTTTCTGTCAACGCTACATGGGCGGGGCCGATTACAATTGGTCCTGGGCCGAGCATTGGGTTTTCAGGTGGGATTGAGTATTTTGAAGAGTTTCAGGATTGGGTTTACGACGATTGCATTGCGCTAGATGCTCATGGTGATTCCGTAAATTTGGGGGGCGGTGAAAACGCCCGGGATTTAGTTGCGTTGTATTTCCGCGATTCGCCGGAGACGAGTAGCGTGTACTTTCGGGTGGACGTGCATGATTTGTTCATCAATGCCGAAGCGGGAAGTTTGGACATTTATGTGATTATCGCCACAGGGGGAGAGAATACTGCCACTGGCTGGCCCGACGGCGTTCAAGGGAGTACGAACACCGGTTGGAATCTTGCCGTTGCATTGTACGATTCAATCAACTTCAACATTTATGATTCAACGCTGGCATCTTTGAGCAATAAGGATTCAAACGCGCAATTATTTAGAGGCGCCTATTACCGGGCGGATTTGGATGCCGTTGAGTTTGGGATTGATCGGCAGTTGCTATTAGACCGCGGTTGGGACGGGGCTTCGCCATTAGCGATTCAAGCAGGGACCACGCGAGATTTTAATTCAACGTTGACCGATAAAATCCCCAACGACCGAGACGCGCGCTCTGATGCAAATGTACCAACGGCTAAGTATGCGTTTGTATTGCACGGAAACCAAGCAATCAGCCCCGCAGATTACATTCAAGATCTTGTATACAACACCACCATTCAAACGCCGAACGGCAGGCCAACGGGTT
>DAIOTT010000206.1:0-262 GCA_036751885.1 Candidatus Sumerlaeota bacterium | reverse complement strand
AGAGCCCTGGAGACAGCCCGCGTTTTTAAAGTTCCGCCAACAATCCACGTTTCTGCCACGCTGGTTTCCTCAGCCTTGTGGGCCGCAAATCCCGGGGAGCCGAACGATGGGCCGGGGTTTGTTCAGGAGATTGCTGATTTCTTGGATGGCAACGCTGCGAACGGCGAAGGCTCCGTGGTGTGGGGTGTTTACTCTGAACACATTATGCCGTTCTTTGAGGGACAGATGAATCAAGATTCTATTCAGTTGAATGAGGAGTATT
>DAIOTT010000205.1:0-5067 GCA_036751885.1 Candidatus Sumerlaeota bacterium | reverse complement strand
GTGAACCGTTGCTTCAACTAAACTCAGAACTCTTAGCCGCGCTGAAGAAAAATGGTTTCACTGTTGCCGTGGAAACAAACGGAACCCGCCCAATCCCCGCCGGCATTGATTGGCTTTGCGTAAGCCCCAAGCAGGTTGAAAAGCTGGTGGCTCGAACCGGTGATGAATTGAAGTTGGTTTACCCTCAACAGGCGGTCAAGCCCGAGGCGATTGAATCACTGAAGTTTACCCACTACTTCCTTCAACCAATGGACGGCGCAAACCTGGAGGAAAATCGCATCGAAGCCCTTGAATATATTGCAGAGCACCAACAGTGGAAGCTTAGTGAACAATTCCACAAAGTATGGTCCATTCCCTAAGGCTTACGGATTGCGCTGCCCGCCCGATGAAAGCAGTTCGCTAAATGCTGTAAGGGCAAACGTTGTTTCGCCGAAAAGAACCCGCCAAGCTTCCGCCACGTTTTTGGGAAACATGGAAATGCTCAAGGTGCCAATACTGCTGTCAATCAAGCGAATGGCTTGCTCAAGGTGCATTTGATTAAACCCAGTTGGCTGATGCAATTCAGCATCAGGTTCAACGGCTTGCTCTTGAGCGCTAAAGGCTTTGGCAAGCCAAAGGATTTCTGCGCAGGCAAGCAACAAAAGATGAACGGATGTAGTGAAGGGCTGAGCGTTGTCCGAATGAAACCGCAGACCCACTAATTTTGTGCAGAGAAACGCGCCAATTGTTTGCTTCAGGTTTTCATCAGGAATGCCGCAGGGGATCATTCTGATTTCCTGAAACGTGCACTGCAGGGGCTGATTTAAAATCAACGGCGCATTGAATTCATCACGAAAGGCTTCGCCCAACTTCAACCGTGCTGCTTTGATGCGCTCTTGTTCCAGTTTTGATTTTTCGTAAAAATCTACCGGCCCGGGGTTCAGGGAATAGTACAGGATTTGAAAAAACAAGGATCGCTGAGATTGATCCATTTGTTTTTCAACGTGAAGGTGTTGCAATTTGCTCGGCAGGTTTTGAGCAACGGCTTCCCGTAAAACTTTGGCCGATTCACCATTCGGATCACCTGAAAGTGTGAGTTCACAAAACCGGTAAGCCCCGGCAAGTGCTTGAGTTGTTGTTAGAGTTGAATCGCTAAAAAAACCGATGAAACCCTGAACCCAGTCTCGGTAGGGTGCTGCCTGAATTGCTTTCCCGCTTTCCAAATTCAACTGTGTTGCTTTGGGGTGAATGGGTAAGTAAACATCAGGCTCGATAAGCTCCATAAGCTGATTCAGTTGAACAAGTTGAGCGCAGCGGCAGGCTAAAGAATAATTCACAAACTGCTCTGCCCCAACTGCCACAAACACACGGGGAAACGCCCGGCAAGCTGCAGGTTTTGCCGCTTCACCAAAGGCGGCGTGAACGGCACAAAGATTCTCGCCATTCAAGTAAACGCACCGATCGCTCCCTGGCTGCTTAGCTAGGCGGAACGTAGAACGGCCGTCGTTATTCTTTGTGGGAATGATTGTTTTTGTTTGCGAAAACGTTGAATCTGCCGGCCAATTGAGTTGCTGAAGGGATTTCGCTTCGTCCGGTGAAAGGTAAATCGGGGAAGGGAATTGGCAACAATCACCGCAACTGGTGCAGGAGTACTCTACGGTAGCAGGCTTCCAAATTGCGGGGGTGATTGGGCTCATTCAGAACTTCCAAGTTGAGGTTGCATTAGGTACCAAACGGCCCAAAGAAGCATCAGCCCGCGGGCAGACCACAATACAGTGCGAATCCAGTTCCCTGAGACCAGTTTTTGAACCAGCTGTTCGTTCAACCCGCTCACCAATTGCTCGTGTACGGGAACCTGAATAAAGAACGTGGAAAGCCAAATAAGGCCCAACAGGCTTGCATTTGCCACGAAAAACATCCAAGGTATTCTATCAATTGCCAAAAATACCAGTGCGGCCGCCGTGGCAAGTTCAATTAGCATCACCGGCATTACCACAAAAGTTGTTAGCCGCATGTGCTCCAACTGATAAGCCTTGTAACCTGATTCACCAACGACTGCAAATAAGGGGTAATGTACAACTTGAACGAACCAAATAAGCCCGATCATAAACCAACAGCTCGCCGCCTGCGCGAGAAGAATAATGAGTTGCAAAAGCCGAACCTCCAGCGTGTTTTATGTGATATTTCCAAATTTCAGCAAAAACCGGGGCGTTCTGTAGTAAACCCCTACGAATGCTTAAAATGTGGCGGTTTAGGGGTAATTATTAATGCGGAAAACGTTGCATCGCCCTGCTCCTGCGGTGCTTGGGAAAAAGATCAAACCCTTGAGCGCCTCAAGGCTGCAAGAATTCCTAAGCGGTTTGATAAAAAAACCTTGGATTCATTTCTATCACAAGGGCCGAACCGCGTGCGTGAAGAGCTAAAGCAAAACGCAAAAAGTTATGCGAAAACGTTTTCCCGCGAGGAAGACCGCGGCATTGTTCTGCACGGCGGAACTGGCGCCGGAAAAACCCATTTAGCCGTCGGCATTCTCAAGGAAATCATCAACCGTGGTTACACGGGTGTTTATTACAACGTCACAGAATTGTTGAATGACTTACGCAGCTCCTACAGCAAGGAAAGTGATTTGACCGAGCAAACCCTGCTGGAGCGCATTCATGCCGCTGATATTGTTGTTTTTGACGACGTAGGAGCTGAAGCACCGAGCAACTGGGTGTTAGACCGACTTTACCTGATGTTTAATCGGCGCTATGAAAACGCGAAACCTGTTATTATTACAACAAACTGCACGCGCGGTGAATTGAAGGAACGTGTTGGCGAACGCATTACGTCGCGGCTTTACGAAATGTGCTTTCCGCTGGGTAAGTTCCCGGAAGAGGATTACCGGTACACAAATATGCAGTAGAATTCGCATAGGGAAAGAATGATTGAATCTTACTTACTATTCCCCGATGCGCCCAGCTTAGCTAGGAATGCTTCATAATCCGAAAGCATGGAGTTCAAAACCGATAAACCGTAGGATAAAATGATCAAGTCGTCCACTTGGCCAATACCTAAGATGAAATCGGGGATTAAGTCCAAGGGCCAAATCGTGTAGACCAAACAAGCACCGATTTTCAACAACCCAATCGTGCTCATGGAATAGCGTGAATCGCTGACCATTTTGCGGAACAGCCCAACGCGGTAAAAGAAATTTTCAACAACCCCGCGCTTTCCTATGCCTTTGCCTTTGGCTTTTTGTCGGTTTTCACTTTTTGTTAAGTTCTCAATGTTTGCTTGGCTCATTTATACGTTCTCCTTTTGATTCTTGAGGAATTTATTGAACGTTGCGTTTGATTCCCATCGTTTTTTTGCTTCTGCCATATCACCGCCTGAAACACGAGTTCTGCCCTCTTTGTAGAGCACATCGCGAATCGCTAAATTCTTGTGGTGAATTACAAACCCCGGCTGGGATGTTATTTCCAGAACAGTGTTGTACAAAACCTCGTCTGAGAAGGGCTTTACAAGGTACTTTACCGCGCCTTTGCTGAGGGCGAGTTGTTTATCGCGGGGGCTTCCTTTGGCGGACATAAACAAAATCGGTACGGTTCGCATTTCCGTTGATTGATTCAGTATATCAAGCAACTGGTACCCGGAAAGCTTTGGCATCATTCCGTCCAAAAGAATTAAATCTGGTTGAACGAATTCCAACTTATTAATCGCATCCATGCCGTTGCTCGCCGTTACAACTTCAAAGGGGCGTTCTAGGGTTGTGCGTGCCAGGAACAGGAAATCCTCGTCATCATCCACTAAAAGAAGGCGCGGTTTAAGGGAATCAATATCTTGGTGGGAATCGCTTTTTCGTTTTGCTGTTGGCAAGGGTGTATGTGTTTTTTCCAACACTTCTTGGTGTAAGGACTTACCAGAAGATGCTTCTTTTTCTTTGGCGCGCTTTTTGGCTTCTAGCAACTCATTCTCGCGCTTCTCAATATTCTCAATCGGCATCGTCTTGGCTCGGGGTGCAACGCCCTCTAAAACAATACCCAAGCTTTTTTCCACTCGTTCCGGCTGAAACGGTTTTGTAAGGTATAAATTCGCCCCTGATTTATAACTTTCCCTGATGTCTGTTGGGGAATTCAACGCTGAAAGGGCCAACACGGGAAAGTTCTTGTAATCCGGTTTTGCTCGAATTTTCTTCAGCATCTCAAACCCATTCATGATTGGCATCATCATGTCCAGCACGGCAACATCGGGCTGGTATTTTTCTAGTTTGATCATTGCGTCCAACCCATTTGTCGCTTCAAATACTTCAAATGAATGGGAAAGAGCCGTACGCAGAATCATCCGCATATCCGGTTCATCGTCTACAATCATGACACGGTATTTTAAGGGAGACATTTTCAACACCATCCTGACGCAAGTTAGCAGTACATCTACTTTAACTACAGGGGATAAAGCAAGCCTCTTTCCAAATCTAACAAAGAAGTCAACTTTCGTTCCTTAAGATCATCCCCATTCAAGTGTGAGAATTTTGTTCAACAGAAAACTTCAGATTAAAGATGAATTCTAATAATCCGCCCTTTCTGCTTAGCATCATCATGGCATCCTATAATCATGAGGCCTACATTGATGAGGCAATTGCCTCCGTTGTAGAACAATCGGATCCGCATTGGGAACTAATAATTGTTGATGACGGCTCTCAAGATCAAACAGCGGCAAAGGCCCTTGCTTGGGCACAAAAACACCCGCAAATTAAATTCTTACCCCAGCAAAATAAGGGCGTAACAAGCGCCAGAAACCGTGCACTTGACCATTGTTCGGGAACCCATGTTTCACAGCTTGATTCCGATGATACATACCCAAGCAACCGTGTTAAGATTGTGCGCAACGCAGTAGAAAAAACGCCCGAAGCCGTACTGATTTACGGTGATGCTTGGCTGATTGACCGTGAAGGGAACAAGGTAGACCGTTTTTTTAACCTTTATACGCCAAAATACGAACCAAGTTTTTCCGCAGCTCTTTTTGCTCATTATTGCTTTACTCATGCGCAAAGTGTTACGGTACGGCGCAACGCACTAAACCGTACCGGGCCCTTTTGGGGCCCCAGCC
>DAIOTT010000204.1:0-5135 GCA_036751885.1 Candidatus Sumerlaeota bacterium | reverse complement strand
GCTTAGATCGCGGAAGCGTTCCGGTTGGGGAATTGCGTTGATCACAAGTTCCGCTACTTCCCGGGGGTTTTTTCCTAGGGCTTTGGCAGCGCCCATGGAGCCGTTGCATTGAAATTGGGCAAACTCTGGTTTCTTTGATAATCCCACGCTGCCAAACTGTGCAGGCGCCCCAAGGGATTCAAAGGCGGTGGTGAATTCAGCGGTCAGTTGATCCAGAAGGCTTCCGGCCATGAAGGGTTTTCCTTTAGTAATTGTGTGCGATGAATGATTGATGATGTTAGAAAAGCGAAAGTTGCGCGGTGGGTCAATCGTTCGCTGTGGGTTTTGTTTCAGCAGGTCGTAATAACTCGGAGTCAGAACCGATAAGGCGCAGAACGGTGAAGTTCGCCCCCTCAACTGGGATCGTTAAATCCAATTGAATCAATTCAATCCCTTCTGCCAACCAATCCGGATGCCAAGAGAAGTCGTATTCCACCTGATACACCAAGGGGCGTTCACCCGCTGGAGAAATTAGCTTTGGCGCTAAGCCCAACCTACGCCGCAGGGGCGAACGCCCACCCTTGTTGGTTTGCCAATACAGCGGGGGAGAACCATTGATGAAGGGCTCATCGCATTGAAAAACAAGTACCAGCTTGCTCCCAATGTTGTGCGTGGGTGTGGGGGTAATTAATTGAAGCCCAACCGTGCTGGAATCAACGTTGGTGGTTGTAAAGGGGATTGGCTCAAAGTTTCCGGAATCGGCCAACGCTTGGTTTCGACGTAAAAGCCACGATTCATCAGCGGCTTGGAATAAAGCTTCAAGCTCTTCACTGGGGGCGGAAATCCAAAGCCCGGAATCGTATTGTGTCATCAGGTTTTCCCAAGGTTTTTCTGATAAACCTTGAAGGCGCCAGCGATTCATCATGGTACGTGCGGTTAGTATATTCCAATCCCCACCATCCCCAAGCTCTAAGGTTTGTTTCACCTCGTTGCTTGAAAGTGTGATCCAGCCCGGTTGAAGTTCCGTGTAAAAGGGCCGATTTTGGGCGTCAATTTCCGCCCAAAAATTCCCGCGTGTAACGCTGTGAATGATAAGGCCGAGCGCTAAAGCCCAGAATACAATCCGGATTAGGGGGTTTGGTTTGCTGCTCATGGTTGAATCCTGACAAGGAGGGATTCTTCCGGAACGATGAAGCCCATGGGGTGTTCAGCGGAACTATCGCGGCGGTGAAGTAGAACGGTGAAGTGTTCCGGTGTGTTCTGCACTGCGGCAAATTCGGGTTTTGATGCAGGGATGAGCAAATGGGTAAAACCTGATGCTTTCAGGGAATCTATCCACAACTGCGGAGATTCAAAATTGTGTAACGGTTCGGCGTAGAGTGCTTGTTGTTGGAGGGAATTCGAGAGAAACATTGGCGGATAACCCATGTAAATCCCCAACTGATCACCGGGCTCGGCAACGTCGCGCCAAAAATCCCCCGGGTGGTAATCGCTAAAGAAGCCTTGGTGTTGAATCCAACTGGTATGCCCGCTCAGAAAAGCATACAGTACTGTTTCCGGCGGTTTAGTTCGGTAAAGGATTGCGGGTATTGAACGCATAACGTTCAGCCCCAAAAGAACGCCCATTATAGTGAGGAGAACGATGCGTTCCTTTTTGTTCATTTGCTCCAGCAGCCAACAAAGGGAAATGCCAAAGAATAAGAGTTGGTATAGGATCATCCTGGGGAGAAACGAGTTGGGTAAAAACACCCATAGAATGGCAAAAAGGAGTAGGGTAAAGCCGAAGCGATTTCGCGTTTTCCAACATCCCAGCAGCAACGCAAGTCCGGCAGGAACGCCGAGGAAATACACTGCACTCCCTAAACCGTTCTGCCGACTGCTTAGCACCACAGTGGCATCGTGTTCTTGAAGTACTAACCACCAGGCTTTCAACCCGGTTTCACCGTTGAGGGCATTTTCCGAGGATTTTTTTGTCACACCAACTTTCAACGGGCCGTCGAAGATTTGGCTTCCGGCAATGTTGACGTCGGCGGGGTACAAGGGGTTTTCAAACGTGCGCCAAGCGTGAACGTTCCAAATTCCTGAGGTTGATATTGAGACAATCGCCACGGTTGCAATCGTCAAAATAAGGCGTTTCATTCGAGCAATTTGGGGGAGCATTCGGCTTTCTTGAAAAACTAGGATTAACAAAACAATCCCAAAAGGGCCGGCCAGAATCAGCCCAAAAGGCTTTGTTCCGGTGAGCAGCATAAAGCAGATGCTAGATAAAATCAGGGTGTTGCTGTAGGAGTATTCTGATGGGCTCTTTGCCCTTTGTTGTATCAAAAGCAGAACGCTCATTAGGCTGACAACGCTCGCAAAAAAGGCAAGATCTGTGTAGACTTCCGTTGATTGCAAAATCACCTCGGGCACCAAGATGCACCATAGGGCAACAAGCGGGCACATCCAGCGGGGGAAACCCAACCGGCGTACTAGGCTAATAATTGCGGCAATCAGCAGCAGCAAAAAAGGGGCTTGTGTAATGCCCGTTCCCTGCAAGGAGCCTGTGCACTCCAGCCAAAGAAAAGGGATCATTGCCTTTAGGTTTGCGTAGGTTTGGGAAGCCCCATGGTAGGGATCTTGGCTTAGGCTCTCAATGCTGCCAAAACTATCAAGGATAAACCGATGATCCAAATGCCAGCGAAGGGCGTTTTGAATGTGATAACCCGGTGAATCCCAAACGCGAAACGGTAGTTGTAAACCCGCTGCGTAAATCACGAAGAGCGAAACGCCCACAATCCCCCACAGGGTAAGTTCTGTTTTTGTGAAAGGCTGGGGTTTTAGTTCTGCGGCGTAGAATGACAAAACCCCTCGTACTTTGTGATGAATGAGCAGGCATAAGGTTAACAGCACTACACCAACGGTAATAACCAGCCCAACATGCATTACACCCGTTGCAAATCCCACGAAAATATTGAGTCCGTAAAAGCACCCAAACGAAAGCAGCAACACGTACAGCGGTAAATCTGCCAAGCGTATGGGTTTGCAAAAAGCCTGAACCCCGAACCACCCAACGGCCAAATAGAGTAATAGTATAAGGTGGAATAAAATCATTCGTGCAACGGCGGCGGTTTAAGAAATCGAGATGAAAGTAAAAAAAGAATCAGGGGTTGATTGGGAAAATATCAACCCCTGATTCTTCGTCCTTTTTGATTTGCCGTTATTGGCTGATGTAAGACTTAGGCGTTATTCAACATCTTCGTAAGGCTCAAACTCGTATTGAGTAACATAACCTACAACAACGGAGTGGAGTTTTACTTCACGTGGTTTGAAGTAGAGGTAATCTTGTGAAGGTGAAACAGGGGAACCGATCAACCGATCAACGCGGTTGGCTGCTTCATCGCGCAGGCGAACCAGTTTGCGTAAGTACAGTTTACCGGGCTCAGAAGCGGGTTCCATCAAAACAAGTGATTTTGTGGGAACACCAGAGGGGCGAAGAATTTTTCTCAGCAAAACCGTGCTGTTAGCGGGGAAGGGTGCATTTGGGGAACTGGCTGTTACCTTGATGCAATAGAGTTCTGTTTCCGCAAAGTCTTGCTTTTCAAGAGTTGCATTCAATGAATCGTGGAAGAATTTCTCTGTGAGATTCAGCGTGGTAATGCCGGATTCAGCATCCATGGAGCCAAGTAGTGCAAGGGGTACAGCTTCCGGCTGTTTTTGGGATTTAGCTGCATCTTCAAGAAGGCTTTTGATTTCCTTCATGTTACCGTATTTACGGTTTTTATCCTTCACACTTCCACCAGCGGCTTTATCGGCGGAATCAGATTGATCAATTGTATCGATTGCATCAGCAAAGGGATCATAATCCGGGCGTGCTCTACTTAGCTGCCAACCAAGTATTTCCAGTACATTTCTTAATTGATCAAGGCGGGGGCTGGAACCCTTTAACCATCTTGAGATATAAGCAGGATCCACGTTAAGGAATTCCGCCAATTGTGCTTGATTGTAGTGTCGTTCTTTCATGCCTTGTCTTAGGGCTTCTGAAAAGAAATTAGAACTCATTTTTTTGCCAACCTTTATAAGTCAACCAAGATGTTTTGTTTGTTTTCACACTTCAAATTGCGTGACAAGTGAAGATAAACTAATTCTACTTTGTCGGATATTTCAACTCCGTAGAATCGTTTGGTAACTGTTAGTCTAACACTAGACTTATTCGTGCCAGAACAATCAGAATAAAATGTCACAATTTGATTGAATAAAAACGACCTCACAAACCCAGTGCCGTTGTTGTCAATAAAGACTTTTGAGTTTTCAGGTGAATTGTTAGAGAATTATGCAGAGAAGGATTAAAATGCACTCAAATTGAACGAAAACAATCACTTACAATAATAGAAACATCGGCCTTTGAAAACAAATCGAAGCGGAATTCGACTATTTAATTTGTAGAATTCCCTTCATTTATTGCCTGGAGAATTTGACAATGAATTCCGTAATTTGAAATTCTGCTCATTTCCGATGTAAAGTTTTTGTCAGAAAAATGACGAAAGACGGGAAACGTTCTCGTTTATGGAATTTATTCTGTAACAATTTCTTAGCTTTTGTTGGATTTTTGAATGCGATATTGTTTGAATGTTTGCTTTAGAAGCGTTGAACATTCTTCCTGCAATACGTGGCGTGTAACTTCAAGTTGGTGATTGAGCGTGGGATTTTGTAGCAGAAGATCGTTCTGCTCCCCAAGAGTCCAACGGCGGTTTGTTGCGCCGTAAATCAACCGGCGAATTCTTCCCTGAATCATGGAGCCCATGCACATGGGGCAAGGCTCCAGCGTTACATAAAGTTCACAATCTTCAAGTCGCCAATCCCCCATATAGCGGGAGGCTTGCCGCAGAGCGTTAATCTCCGCATGCCCGGTGGGATCTTTTGTCAGCTCTTTTGTATCGTGAGAACCCCCAATCTCTTTGCCGTTTAAAACGATTACACAGCCTATGGGAACTTCCCCTTGTTGCACGGCGATGCGGGCATACCCAAGGGCTCGGCTCATCCAATAAACGTCTTGCTCGCGCTCGGGGTGGTATACCATCACCGTTGTGGCGCATTCTGTGAATCAGTGTTTGCTTCATCATGAGCAGAGAGCCTGCGGTTTACTAAGTCCGCTAAAAGCCCTGTTGCAAGCAACT
>DAIOTT010000203.1:4096-5268 GCA_036751885.1 Candidatus Sumerlaeota bacterium | reverse complement strand
GGGGAAGTAGAATTGAGGGGCATTTTTGGCAGAGGGACGGAGAGATTTGGGTTGATCCCGAAGAGGCTGCCAAAGTGACCCGTGATTCCGCCTGGATGCTTCATCTCTTTATCGCCTGCGCTTTGTATCACCTGTCACCCACGGATGCCACACTAGAGCTTGTTAGCCAAAGTTGCCGTGATGTAGACGATGAGTTTCGCCATTCATCCATCAACCGAGAGCGGTTCCTGATGATCTTGCGCAATACAAAAAACTCGGGCAAAATCATTCGCTTCATGCATGAATCCCGCTTTTTGGAAACCCTGGTTCCGGACTTCGCAAAGCTTCGCCACCTTCCCCGAATTGATTACTATCACAAGTACACGGTGGATGAGCATTTGTTGCGTGCGGTGGAAAAGTGCAACCAGCTTTTTCAGGAAAGCAGCCCGCTTTATGACACGCACTGCTCTAAAGTTGCCCGGGAAATTCTGCGCTTAGATTTGCTCCACTTTGCAATCCTTATGCACGACGTTGGTAAGGGCGAAGGGCGCAAGCACGTGATCCGCGGCTCGCACATGATTCAAGCATTTGCAGCCCGCATCAAGCTCTCAGGCGTAGAAACAAAAATCCTGCACGATCTGGTGGCCAATCACCACCAAATTAGCACGGTAACCTTGATGCGCAACGCTGATGATCCTCGCGTTCCGGAGCAGCTTGCCAAGGACTTAAAATCACCGGAGCTTTTGAAGATGCTCTACGTTCTTACCTGCTGCGATCAAATGGCTGTATCAGAAGAATCATGGAACGATTGGAAGGCAACACTGCTGGCGCAAATGTATGAACGCACCATGAACCATATGACCCCCTTGCGGGACTTTCACCCGACGAATGATATGATCTATGTGGATTTGCCGGACTTGCTTAGTGACAGTAATAACGAGCTTATTCCCCTTGTTGATGGAACAGCAGATAAGCAATCCATTCGGGAGGAGAAAAAGCATACGGTAAAAGAATTCATTCTCAACATGCCAGAGCGTTACCGCCAATCAACACCGCCGGAATACATTCGCCGCCATTTGAAGATGGTAGAAAAACTTACGCCCCAACGAACTGTTGTGTTGGAATTGGAAATCACTGAGGACAGCAATTATTCCATCCTTCACTGCGCAACAAAATATGTACCCACGTTTTTT
>DAIOTT010000203.1:0-4086 GCA_036751885.1 Candidatus Sumerlaeota bacterium | reverse complement strand
TGTAATCTTTGTGGGGCCATTATGTCAAAAAATCTTGTTGTACAATCAGCTCAAATTTACACGGCAAAAAACGGGGTATGCATCAATGTGTTTCAAATACAAGATCGCAGCGGCAAGCCCCCCATTTCGATGGATGTTTTTGAACGCCTTGAGGAAAAACTGATTGATGTGATTCGGGAGAAAACGGAGCCAAACTGGGCGCTTCCGAAGTTTACCAAAACCGTTGCCATTTCCGAGGAGCGGCTCTCCATGCGCCCCCCTGTAGTGTCACTCTCAAACGACGATACATCAGAGGTGTACTCCATCCTAGAAATTCGCGCGCCCGATAGGCCGGGTTTATTGTATGAAATTGCCAGCTCATTAGAGAAGCACCGAGTGCATGTGCACATTGCGTTGATCGCCACGGAAAGCTACCAAGTGATTGATGTGTTCTACGTTACGGATTGGGACCATCAGCGGTTGCATCCGTCCCCGTCCACGGATTTGCTTTGCAAGGATCTTCGGCAACTTGTTAGTAACTTAAGTACGCCGTAGAATGGTAGTTCTTGTATGATCACACCTTCCTGTGCTGAATCCATCACACGCGGGGCAAAACTGATTGCCTCGGGCGAGCTTGTTGCCTTCCCTACGGAAACCGTTTACGGGCTTGGGGCGAATGGGCTTTCCGCGGAGGCGGTTGAAAAAATTTACGCGGTAAAAGGCCGACCCCAAAACAACCCGCTGATTTTTCATGTTTCATCCATCGGCCAAGCTCGGGAGTTGGTTTCCGTTTGGCCTGAAGAAGCGGAGCGGATTGCGCAGCAATTTTGGCCGGGCCCGCTTACCCTTGTGTTACCCGTGCGCAGCAGCTTGCAATCGCCGGCCCTTGCGGGGGGACGAACAATTGCCTTGCGCATGCCAGATCACCCGGTGGCGCGGCAGCTTTTGGCTGAAGCGTGCGTCCCCATTGTTGCGCCCAGCGCAAACCGCTCTGGCACTCTTTCCCCTGTTACGGCGCAACATGTGTGGGAAAACTTTCACAACTCCGTCCCTCTCATCTTGGACGGCGGTACGTGCCTTGTGGGGATTGAATCCACTGTGCTTGACTTATGTTATTCCCCGCCAAGAATTTTGCGGCCTGGGTTTTTCCAGCCCCATGATCTGCAATCCGTGTTGCCTAAGCTTGCTTCGTTTACCGCAGAATCCGCCTCTAACTCCACGGCTGAACCGGCTGCAAGCCTAACACAACCAGCGGAACCTTTTCGTTCTCCCGGCTTGCTGACTCGGCATTATGCCCCTAATATTCCCCTGAAGTTAAACCAAATGGATTTCCCTGCAAGCAGTGCAGCATTGTTATTTAAGGATGAACCGAACACCGCACCAGCCGTAAATTCAACTTGGTATTTAGGCTCTACGCCCCACGCGGCAGAATCACGACTCTACAAATCCCTTTGGGAAGCGCAAACGACGGAAGGTGTAACGGAGATTCGTGTTCAACCGATACCCGAGGGGGAACCTTGGGACGCTCTTAGGGACCGATTGAAACGAGCCGCCGTGCAATGAGTAGAATTGTGTCACTGAGCGGAACAGTGTCACTGGGCTCAGTATTTTTGGCGCCGGTCTTTTCCGCTGCGGCGTTCTTTGCCGAAGCGTTTGTTCTTGAAGATTGTTTCCACGGAGTCTCTTCGGTCTTCGCCGCTTCTGCGCTCTTCTGCAACGCGGCGCTCCGTTTTACCGTCCCAAGTGGCAGTTGGTGGGCCTAATAGGCCTTTTTCTTTCGCTTCAATAACAGCGTTCCGTTTCGCAAGTTGCTCTTCACTCAAGGAGCGTGTATCGGCACACGTTGCAATTGGCGGAACAAAATATTTTGGCGGCTTTGCGGGTTCCGGCAATGGGGTGGGTTTTGCTTTTGGTGCCTCTTTAATTTCAACAAATTGCCCCACTTCATTTGGTGAAGTTTGTTGCACTATTTCAGGCTTTGGTTGTGTAGGCTCATCAGCTAATTCCTTTTCGTATTTCTGGGAAATTACATCAGAAAGTTGCGCTTCAAATCTTCTGTTTGTTTGTTTACGAATTACCTGAGTGCCATCTTCACCTAAATTCATCTTCGGCAGAAACGAGCTTTTTTGTATCTGCGCGGTGCTATCGCGGTTCGGTTTTTTGGGGGCGGGTGTTGTATCAAGCTTGAGTTCCAATTTATCCAACCCATAGGTGCGGATAAAGTTTTTCAAGTATTGAACAAACTCTTCATCTCCCATTGCTTGCGGAAGACCGAATTGCAGTTTCAAAGAGATAAAATCTCCGCCGCGGGTAAAATACCGTGTAAGAATTTCTCTTTGGTTATTTGTGAAGCTTTTAAAACTTTTCTCTAAAATCTCGGCTAAATCATTATTGCTCATAGTAAATCTATTACGTTCAACTCAGAATTTCAAGGAAGATTTAAATGCTGCAATATTATTATTATTCAGCGCAACAGGTTTCCATTCCGATTTAGAGAAAATTAGGTAATAAGCCTCGGTGTTTAATACATCAGAACAGACTTACGGGCTTTCTGAAACTGCTTGAATTCTTCGCGGGTGCGCCATTCAGCGGCAATTGCAGCTGGGGCGGTTCCTTGATTCACGGCATCCAAAACCCACTGGGCGCCCACAAGGCCGCGCAATTGTTTTGTATCGTACTTCTCAGGATAAAGCCGAAGCAGAATATCAATCATATGAACACCTGCCTCAACCGGGCTCACTGTGTTGCGATCCGTCACAACAATCCGGATACCATGGCAAATTTCATCGATGAATTGGTAGGGGTAATTTTTTCTGCCAGAAATATCAACTGCCGAGGGCACAAACGTGGTTTGCATAAACCATAGGCCCGGGAGGTTTCGCTCGCGGAAGGCTGCGGTTAGCAGGGCGCCGTCAACCCAAGGGGCGCCAAGGTATTCAAAGGGCCGATCTGTGCCACGCCCCATGCTGATGATTTTGTTCGCTTCGGTTTGGGCAACCATGGTGTAGATCAGTTCCTCGTTCAAGCTTCGCATATTGGGGGAAGGATTCACCCAGGGAAGGCCCGTTTCATCAAAGAAAAGCGAGCGGTTCCAGCCCTTTACTTTTACTACAGTAAGCTTACAACCGATTCCGTTATCAAATTCACTGCCGCCGGCATACTCGTTAAAGTACACTGCCATTTCACCAATCGTCATACCGTGAACCGTGGGCAACGCGCGGTAGGCGGTGAATGAACCAACCAAATCAACGTCCTGAATGGGGCCGTCGAACCAATCACCGCGGATTGGGTTTGGCCGGTCTAGCACCACAAACTCAATGCCCAGCTTGGCACTTTCCTCCATGCAATAACCCATGGTGCCGATGTAGGTGTAGAACCGCGCCCCAATATCCTGAATATCAAACACCAGAACATCCACGCCTTCAAGAATCTCTGGCGTCGGGCGCCGAGTTTTTCCGTACAAACTGTGAATCGTAAGGCCCGTTTTTTCATCCACGCTGCTATCCACTAAGGTATCGGTTTCGCCGCGGATGCCGTGCTCTGGTGAATAAAGCGCCTCAAGATTCACCCCGGCTTCTACCATCAAATCAATGTTCTGCCGCCCCTGCACGTTGATGCCGGAGTGATTTGTAATCAGCCCCACACGCTTGCCCTGAAGCGAGGCAAATCCCTGCTCCTGCAGTACATCCAGCCCGGTCCGAACCATCGGTGTACCCGGCTCGCTGAGCATAATTTGCGATTGCCGCACGTTGCTTGAAGCACAACTGCTAATGAGCAGCGTAAGAATGATGAATAAGCTACAGAGTTGAAGGGTGTAGTTGGCGTTTTTTTTGGGGTTCATGTTGCGGTAAATTCCTTGTGATTAAAGTGTGTTGATTTAATGTTAGGATGAGTTTTTAGAACGTGTTTATGGATTAGGCTAAACCTGTATTCGCATGGAGAAATCAAGGGCGGGGGCGGAGTGGGTGATTTTCCCTACGCTGGCGCGGTTGGCTTGCAGGCCAGAAAGGCGGGGGAGTGATTCTAGGGAAACATTACCGGTCATTTCTGTCTCTGCTTTGCCGGCGATCAGGGCAAGTGCTTCGCCCATGCTGCTGACGTCCATGT
>DAIOTT010000202.1:0-5311 GCA_036751885.1 Candidatus Sumerlaeota bacterium | reverse complement strand
GCAGTTGTATTACTTGTGGTTTGGAGTGCTCGTCGATTTATCTTTCGCAAGTCTGTTGGTTTAGTCCCTCCCCTGCAGCACGCTCAATCGCCAAAAGGATTGTGCTGCGTGTATTCACGGTGGTCGGTTCTTCCCCCCGTTTTTATTTTGGCGTTTTTAATGATGGTTGTTGTGGCAGCTGGTGAAATGAGGCTGGAACGATACTTTCTGACGACAATTCTTGTTTTTGTGATTACGTGTTTTGCGGTCATTTACGAATTTGGCATGAGAATACGGTCGGAGGTTCAGGCTCTTGTAAAGCCGCCTTTTGGCAGTTTATTTTTTTCCGTTGGCGCAGTGCTGATTTGCTTTTTGATCGTGTTCAACAGCGTTGTGCGATATGATAATCGTTGGCCGTGGCGTATTCCGTATTTGCCGCAATCCTTCCGGATGTTTATCTCTAATTATGGGGATTTTGCCTATGAGATGAACCGACAGTATGTTCCGTTTCTCATGATTAAGAAAAAGGCGATTCAAGATGTGGAAGCAGCATATAAGAAGAACCCAGATTTGAGAATTGTAACAAACTACCCGATGAATCAGGCGTTGGCTTTTCGTTCAGCGGGATATTTGGCAGAATTGGAGAGCATTCCAACGAGAAGTGCTTCGAACATTACAGAATTATTTGCCGATGACTTGGATTTAGTGATACACGTGAAAAGCATGTACGCAGGGACGGACGGATTATCCTTGGAAACACTGAAGCAAATTGATGGGCTTGAGTTGTATAAAGAGTACATTGATGATGATGTGTGGAAAACGACGATTACTATTTTCCGAAGAAAAAATTCAGGCGTTGAGGTTCCCTAAAAGATAAAGGGAATGACTAAAGCAGTGCGGGCTTTCCAGGGGTTGAACTCTTCGGGAAACGCTGCTTGCATCATGCGATCCTCGCTGAGGCATAAGAGCAGGCAAATTACAGCAAATGCGGCATAAATGCCAAATAGTAGCGGTGTGAAGGCTAACAGGCTAAAGCCTAACAACATTAACAAATCCCCGAAATACATGGGGTGCCTTACTACAGGAAATAACAAGCCGGTGGTGTTGAGTTTCTCAGGCTTACCCAAAGGGCCGACGGATTTTTTGAGGACTCGGTAGTGTGAGAGTTCGATTGCAGCACCCGCTAGGATTACACAAACCGCTAGTAACCACCTTGCAGTTGGAACCTCGGCTTGAAAAAGGGTGAAGCAAGTTAGGCCAATAATTGCTAAACTGAGAACCAGCTTGAGAGGCCAAAAGTAGGAAATGCCGGAGAGGAATGGGCTGGTGGAGTTTTGCCCTGACGGGTGATTTGTTGCGGCCATTATTTCACCCCAACAGCGCCATTTCCACGGTCAAGCCCGGGCCGAAGGCGAGCAGTAATGTGGGGCCTGTTTTTTGGAACAGGCCGTTGAGCACGAAAAGCAGTGTGGGCGAAGAAACATTTCCGATCTGCGAAAGAATCCGTCGGCTTATCTGAAGGTCTTCTTCTGTTAGGCTGAGGGCTTTTCGGCAAGCATCTAGAATTTTGGGGCCGCCGGGATGAATTGCCCATTGTTTAATATCATTTTTGCTAAGGTTATTTTCCGCCAAAAAAGCGTCAACATTTTCGCCAAGTTTTTCCTCGATGATTACCGGAACGGTGCTCTCAAGCGTCATGCGGAAACCTTGATTCGTTATCCGCCAAGTCATTTCGTTTTTATGCTCCGGAAAAACGCACGATCCCGTTGCACGAATTGGTTTTGGGTTGTTGCCAGCGCTTGAGGCTGGGCCAATTAGGGCGGCGGCGGCGGCATCGCCAAAGAGGATGTTGGGAAGGTACAGGCTGCTTTCCTTTGGCTGGTAGTGTAAGGAGCAGGACTCTGCGCAAACCAGCAGTACATTTGCGTTTGGGGAAAGCCGTGCAAGGCCGTTGGCTACGCGTAGGCCGTTGATTGCTCCGTGGCACCCCATGAAGCCGACGTGCACCCGCTGCGTTGTGTGGGATAGGCCGAGGCGCTCAATGAGTGACACGTCCCAGCCGGGTGCTGAAAAACCCGTGCAGCTTACGGTAACAAGGTGCGTAATACTGCTGAGCGAGACGCTGGTTTGAGCAAGGCAATTGCGCGCTGCCTTTTCCGCAAGCTCCGGAATAAGGCGTTCATACTCGATCATTCTTTGTTCTAAAGTTGGAGCATTTCGGAGGAACGGAAGCACTTGGCCCTCGGCGGTTCGTGCTTCTAATATTGAGTACCGCTGCTCGATTGTGGAACGGTGAACAATGCGCTCCAGTAGTTCTTTTTGTTTCCCCGATATACCTTCTTGATTGATGAAATCTAAGTAGCATTCTCGAGTAATGATGTTGTTTGGCAATGCAACCCCAAGGGAGAGAATTACAGGATCTGGAGCAACGTTTTGGGTTTGCATCATAAGCGTTTTCCTGAAGTTGCGGTTTGTTGCTGATCAGTTGAATTGATGTAGCGCTGCACTAATGATTGTGGAAAAAGCGAGAACCGTTGCAGGGCCGAAGCAACGCGAATTGTTGTAGGGCGGGCCGTAAGTTGTGTAAGAAGCAACGGCGCCAAATGCCGATATTGCCGGCGAGCCCTGAAGCGTTTTTCATACAGTTCAGGGGCTAAGCGGGGATCATGCTGATAAGCTTGAAATGCCGTGTAGGCGGATTCAAATGCCCAACTCATTCCCTCCCCGGTAATGGGTTCGCTATAACCGGCGGAATCACCAATCAGCATGAAGCCGGGCCCGCCTAGGCGGTTGGGAAATTGGCGCAACGGGCGAGAAACTGTTGTTGGCGCCGTTAATTCCCTGCAGGGAGTGGCGGCAATTTGGTGTTCGGCTAAAATACGATTCAAAAAATCTTGAGGCTTTTGGGCCTTGAAGGATGCAGAAAGATTCCATTCACTGCCGGGCAAACCTACAATGCCTAAATAACCAGAGCGCGTACAGTGCATGGAGATTGTGTTCTTGGAGAAACCCGTAAGGGCGTGCTCAGGCAAAATCCAGGATGCACCAATGCGTTTGGCTTTTGCCGATGAATACTGAACGCCTAACCGCCTGGCAAGGGGGCTTCCGAGTCCGTCTGCCAAAACAAGCAGGCGCGTGCTAAACACAGCCTGCTTGCTCTCTTGGCGAACCAGCAGATGATGAGTTTGTGCGCGGCGCGCTGTATTGGGGCGTGCAGTAGGAGATTGCTGAGGGCGCGAATGCCCGGCGGTTGTTTCATCAGCGAAGGGTTGCTCGGCGTTGGATTGATGGGCGCTGAGTACCTGCGAAGAATCGGCAAATTCAGTTCCTTGTTCAATTGCCCAGTTGACTAAATGTTGATCGAACGAAGAGCGAGAAATGGCAATGGGCTGGGCTGTTTGGTGGTTGAAGGGCACATGAACGGTTGCCCCGTTTGCCGCTTTGAAGATTGCATTTTGCACGGGCAAAAATTCGTTGAAACCGTTCAAAGCCCCCACTTGTTGAAGCAGTTGTACGCCGCGAGTTGCCAAACACCCCCCACAAGTTTTGTGGCGGGGAAAGTGGTTTTGCTCCAGCAACAACACCCGAAAACCGCCCCGCGCCGCTAGGCCAGCGAAAAAAGCCCCGGCAACGCCTGCACCCACAACAATTGCATCCCATGGGGTTGTTTGCCGATTTTCCCAAGTTGATTGCATTTAGTGCTCCTGCGGCTTTTGCTCATCCCATGTAGCAAGTAAACGGAACGGAAATTTTGCATTTAGTTCAGCACGTTCTAATCCAGCTTTGAAGAGCAGCGCCTGAAACTCGGGAATTGTGAAGCCTGCTTGCACGGATAAAAGCGCATCGCAATGAACGATGGGGCTTCGTGTTACAACCCGCGAGGCAATCCCAATGCCGAACCAAGCCAGGGCAGAACGGTGTAAATCACTGATCACGATTCGGCCTCGGCATTGTGCTTTCAGGTTTCGTAGCAGTGTGATAATCTGATTTTCTGCCAAGTGGTGCAGGAATAAAGAGCACGTAATCAGATCAAATTGACCAAGCTTGGTTAGTGCACCGGGGGCAATGACATCGGCCTGTACAAAGCGAATACCTGTTGAGGAAATGAGTTCCCCTTGGGCGATGAATTCAGTGTTTACGTCCGCGCCAACACACTCAGGCTGGCGGCGATAGTAGTGGTGAAGCGCGCGTAATTCACCGCCGTTTCCGCAAGCAACATCAAGAATGCGCGCCGGTGGGTTGGCAGGCGAAAACCGATTTGCATCGCACGCGGAGGCAAGAAGTTGCGCCGCAAACCCTAGGCGGTTAAGCCGTTGCAAACCGACAATTGCTTGGGCAAGTTCACCCTGCCCAACAGCAGGTTGATCCATCCACTCGGGCTGCAAAAGGCGCTGCTTGCAACGCCAATCAAATTGAAGACCTTCTGGTTTTGGCAATGTTTTCTCCGTACGCGGATTGGCTTGGTGTTACTGGATGGAAGTTCGTATGCACTGGGTGGATAACGTAGATTAGGACGTGCAATCTGGGTTTGCGTGAATTAAACTCATACGGCGTTCATGAGGTTTATATTCCATTAAGGCAACGAAATTGAAAACTCAAGGGTAGACGCCTTCCCCTGCGTTCTGCTTGTTTAGTTCCAAAATTCACTTGGAACTGGAAATAACCATCATGGGCAAAACGGCTAACGTGCAAGATATTGCAAAACTTTTGAAAGTCCACCAATCGATTCTTGTGGTGAGCCACCAACGGCCTGATGGCGATTGTTTTGGTTCTGCGACAGCACTTTTGCGAGGGTTACAGCTGATGGGGAAACAGGTGGCAGGGTATAATGCTTCCGGGGTTTCTGAAAAGCTGAAGTTCATCCCGTTTACAGATTTGATCTCTGATCAGTTGCCAGAGTGGACCGCCGATGTTACGGTGTTTGTGGATTGCGGTAATGCGAAGCGTGTTGCACCGGATTTTGTGCCTCAAGGCACAACAATCAACATAGACCACCACATTTCAAACGATTGTTTTGGGGATTATAATTACATTGATGCCAACGCTTGCGCGGTGGGTGAGCAGATTTTGCATTTGCTTGGCGCGCTTGATATTCCGATCCGCTCGTCCATTGCGAACAGTTTATTTGCCTCGGTCAGTTCAGATACAGGGAGCTTTCGCTATTCAAACACTAACGCCCACTCGTTCGAGATTGGCCGAATCTTGGTTGAAAAAGGGGCAAATCCAGGGTGGGTTTGTGAGCAGCTTTTTGAATCAAAAACCCGGGAAGAAGTTCAGCTGCAAGCCCGGGCCATGAATAACATTCGCTACGAGTGCGAGGGGCGTTTATCGT
>DAIOTT010000201.1:0-5311 GCA_036751885.1 Candidatus Sumerlaeota bacterium | reverse complement strand
GATGCAAACCCCGCCTGTTGTGAATCATTAGGGTGGAAGAAAGAGGATTTGATCGGCAATAAAATTCACATGCTGGCGCACGAAGAAATTCGTTGGAAGGTAGATGAAAACCTACAACGAATTATGAATGGTGAGGTTCTTCGCCACACCGTTAGAAGCGAACATAAGGATGGTAGAGTTGTTTATTCAGTGCTGAATGAATCAAAAATTCCCCTCAACGATGAGGATGACGGCATTATTATCATCAGTTTAGATGTTACTGAATTAAAAGAAAAAGAGCAAAAGCTATTCAGCAGCGAGCTTAGGATTCGTGCCATATTACAGGCTATTCCTGATATGTTATTTATGATGGACAAGCACGGGAACTTTTTGGAAGTGCACCAAGGCGAGTTTCAATTACTTGTCCCTCCTGAAGAGCTTGTGGGCAAAAATCACCGCGCTGCTGGGCTTCCGCCAGAATTGATTGAAAAATCAGAGCGAGCAATACAACAAGCGATTACACAGGATAAGCTTGTTAGCTACGAATACGAACTTGAGAAAGACCATAAAATAGAGTATTTTGAAACCCGTTTAGTACCGATTCATGACACAGAAGTTATTGGAATCGTTCGAGAAATTACCCAACAAAAAATCACTCAACAGCGGCTGCAAAAAGCACTTATTGCCGCAGAGCAAGCAGCTAAAGCGAAAAGCCTTTTTCTGGCGAACATGAGCCACGAAATTCGCACCCCATTAAACGGAATTATAGGAATGACAGATCTTTTGGCTTCCGCCGATCATGGTGCGGAAATCAACGATTCGCTGATGATTATTAAAGAATCCTCTAATATCTTGTTTGAGTTGATTAACGATGTGTTAGATTTCTCACGGATCGAAGCCGGCAAAGTACAGTTGGAAGAATCCTACTTTAGGCCTAAAAACCTTCTGCAAAGTGTAAAAGCAATCTGCGGATTAAAGAGTCTTGAAAAACAAATTCCCATCAAAATAACACTCAGCCCAGAAATTCCCGACGTATTAGTGGGCGACCAAGGCCGGTTGAAGCAGGTGTTGATTAATCTTACGGCTAATGCGGTGAAATTCACTGATGCAGGGATAATTGAAGTTTCCGCAACCCTCGCAAAGGAAGAAAATGATTACTTGGAGGTTTGCTTTACGGTTGAAGACTCAGGGATTGGAATTTCCCCTGAAGCTTTGGAGAAAATCTTCAACCCCTTTGAGCAGGAAGAACTTTCCACTACCCGAAAATTCGGCGGTTCTGGTTTGGGCTTAGCTATTTGCCGCTCAATCGTTGATCTGATGAACGGCCGATTGGCGGTTGAAAGCAAAAAAGGAAAAGGCTCAAAGTTTTCTGCAATCATTCCCTTTAAAAAAACAACCGGCAGTTCAATAGATGCACCTCAAAGCACGGAAAACGAGGCGATTATTATTTCTGCAATAAGCCTCTCCGTATTGGTGGTGGAAGATAATCCGATTAACCAAAAAGTGATGAAAAAAGTTCTTCAAAATATTGGTCTAACAAAGGTACAAGTCAGCAAAAACGGCCAAGATGCGGTTCAATTGTGTGAACAAGAAGTCTTCGACTTCATTCTCATGGATTGCCAAATGCCTATTATGGACGGATTTGAGGCTACACGGCGAATTCGCCACGGCACAACGAATAAGGAAACCCCGATCATTGCGCTTACGGCAAATGCTTTGCAGGGAATTGCGGAAGAGTGCTTCAATTGTGGAATGACAGGATTTTTGACGAAACCCGTGAATCGGGCTGATTTGATCAAAGCGATCAATGAGCGAAACAATTCAAGCTTTAACTATTACATCTGAAACTACATGAATACAGTTTTCTGCAACGATTCAATCAACAACATGCTAGTTTAAAATTCCCCCTAATGAGGTTGATGATTGTACCTGCTTGCTGAGTGAATCACAGGTAAAATCGTAGGGAAAGTTTGCCAGCCCTTTAACTAAATCAGCAGGCATCAGCATTGTGTGGGGCGTTTTCGCAAAGCTTTTGCGCGCAACCTCTACGTTCCAATTTTTCTCATAAGGCCTAAAATAGCTGCGAATATCACCTTGCAGGGGTGCATTAAGATCAACCGCAAGGGCGCGAGCACTGCAATTTACCTCAGAAAAATCGCTGAAGGAAACAGTTCTTACATTTTGGTTATCAACAGTAATGAAGTTAATGGTTTTTGTTTTTTGGTTGTAAACAATGCTCCAAACTGTACGGAATTCATCGCTAACTTGCTTGAGTGACCTGAAGGCTTGCTCAGTTGCCACGGATTCCTCGATGATTTTCGCTTTAGCTTCAACCGCTTCGGACATTTGGATGAATCGTTCAATGCTTCCGTAACTGGCGGGTGAAGGTTGTTTACCGCCAAAGCTTGAATAGTCCGCTAGGCTGTTCACGCACCGATCGTACGGGGTGTTGGTGAGTACAGAGGTGATTAAGGTTTCACCATGATAAATGATTTGCTTGCCGGCGATGAATTCTACTACTGCGGAATCGCCGGTGGAATCACTGAGCAGAAAGTGAATGGCAATTTGAGCACCAAAAATCGGGCGTACTGTAAGGGTTTCCGCTAATTCCACCGCTTCAGCAACGCTACCGGCGTTATCCAACTGGTATTGAACCCATTGCAAAGGCTCGATCGATGGTCTTTCGGGATCAGCATCGGGATAAGTGGTTTCCGCAAGCCACATTACTCCGATCGTAACTCCTTGGGAGTTCATTCCGCCTACTGGAAATTCAAGCCCATACTGGTTAAACGTCAAGCTTGGGTACTGCGAAGTCCACGTTGGTGGTTCCTTGCCTAAACCTTTTTTTTGAATTCTTGGTGGATTGTAAACAAGCACGCCGTTCCCAACTTCCCAGTCATAATTTTGAGCGTGAAATGCTGTATTTGTACCTGTTAGGAAGGAAAAATTCGTGCAAGCATTTGCTGAATAATACGAGCAAAAGCTCAACACCACCCCTAAGGATAAGCTCAATAAACTGGCAGTTATTCTTTGCATGAATGAACTCCATTGCAGTTTGGGGGAAACTATAAACGGGTCGTCAAACCAAAATACAACTTTAGTAGAGCAAAAACCATGTTGCGCATTTTGCAATAGTAGACTTGTGGAATGTTCATTTCTAAAAGACTATCTTTGACCCCTTATTTGCAGGACGCTGGCAAGCTTTGCAAAACTTGTAAACTGCTTTAGTAAAATGCTTGCTTCCCACCTTGGTTGCTGAAATTGTTTGAAATCTTACGACCCTGCTAAATTTTTTCAATTCCTGGAGTAATGATTTATGAGTGATAACGTTGTTTTTGACGATCTTTTGCATGAGAATCGGGAGTTTTCGGCTTCTGATGAGTTTATCGCAAGAGCAAGAATAAACGATTCCTCTTTGTACGAAGCTGGTAAAACGGATCACGAGGCATTTTGGGAAAGCCAAGCCCGCGAGCTAGAGTGGTTTGCACCTTGGAACAAGGTCATGAACTGGAACCCGCCTCATGTTAAGTGGTTTGAAGGGGGTAAAATCAACATCTCGCACAACTGCTTGGATCGTCATGCTGCAGGCCCAAATCGCAATAAAGCCGCAATTATTTGGGAAGGCGAAAACTACGAGCAACGCACCTACACCTACCAACAACTTCTGCGCGAAGTCTGTAAATTTGCCAATTGCCTAAAAGGCCTTGGCATTACTAAAGGCGACCGTGTGGTAATTTATCTTCCAATGATTCCCGAAGCGGCGATTGCCATGCTTGCCTGTGCGCGAATTGGGGCCATTCACAGCATTGTTTTCGGTGGTTTTTCTCCCGATTCACTTGCGGACAGAATTAACGATGCAAAAGCAAAACTCCTGATCACGGCAGATGGTGGTTGGCGACGCGGCAACATCGTTCAACTGAAGAATGATGCCGATAAAGCCTTGGATAAAACCCCGTCGATTGAAAGTGTTGTTGTTGTAAAGCGCCCCCACGGCGAGCCATTCCCCTGCCGAATCAAAGAAGGCCGCGATCATTGGTACCATCGCCTGATGGAAAATGTGAACGCCAACTGCCCATGCGAGCACCTAGATTCAGAAGATCCCTTGTTCATCCTTTACACCTCAGGAACTACCGGCAAGCCAAAGGGCATTCTGCACACTCAAGGGGGTTATTCCGTAGGAACATACTCAACAACAAAATATGTTTTTGATCTGCGTGAGGACGATGTTTACTGGTGCACAGCAGATGTTGGTTGGATTACCGGGCACAGCTACATTGTTTACGGCCCACTTCAGTGCGGCGCTACGGCGCTTATGTTTGAAGGTGCGCCAAATTGGCCTGAAAACGACCGCTTTTGGGACATTTGCGAACGCCATAAAGTGAATGTATTCTACACGGCCCCAACCGCCATTCGTGCTTTCATGAAGTGGGGCGATGAATTGCCCGCGAAGTACGATCTTTCCAGCATTCGGTTACTCGGTTCCGTTGGTGAGCCCATTAACCCTGAAGCCTGGATGTGGTACCACAAACACATCGGCGGCGAAAAAGCCCCTATTGTGGATACTTGGTGGCAAACCGAAACGGGTTCAATCATGATTACCACTCTACCCGGCGTTGATAGTTCTAAGCCCGGCTTTGCTGGTTTTGCGTTCCCCGGTATTGAAGCCACAATTCTTGATGAAACAGGCATCGAGGTTAAAGAAGGATCCGGACTTTTGGCCATACTTAAGCCTTGGCCATCCATTTCCCGTACTATCTGGGGTGATGATGAGCGCTATGTAAAAACCTATTTCACAAAATGGAATGATCCCAAAATCTATTTCCCCGGCGACGGCGCAAAGCGCGACGCCGATGGGCGATTTATGATTCTTGGCCGCGTGGACGACGTACTAAACGTTTCAGGGCACCGCCTTGGCACCATGGAAGTGGAATCCGCCTTGGTTGATCACCCCGGCGTTGCAGAAGCCGCCGTGGTAGGAGCTCCCCATGAAATCAAAGGCCAAGCTGTTATTGCCTTTGTTACGTTGAAATCCGGCTACCAAAAGAACGAAGAAACAATCAACGATTTGAAGAAGCACGTGGTAAAAGTCATCGGCGCAATTGCACGGCCTGAGAAGATTGTTTTAGCCGATGATCTTCCGAAGACTCGTTCCGGGAAAATCATGCGCCGCTTGCTTCGCGATATTGCCGAAGGAAAAACCTCACAGGATACAACCACCCTTGCAGACCCATCCGTTGTTGAACGCGTTCGCGAAAGCTACGAGGAAAAATACGGGAAATAATCAACCACAACTCGCACGCTATAAATCAATAAGCCAAATGTTTCAAGCATT
>DAIOTT010000200.1:0-5381 GCA_036751885.1 Candidatus Sumerlaeota bacterium | reverse complement strand
TTTTGAAAAGCCTGCGGATGCTAAGGAAGATGTACTTCCCTGATTAATAATCAATACTATAAACTCATGACCTTGCTGACTATAGCATTTTGCGAATTAGTTTTGGTACACAGAAACGCCGCAGATTATTGATTCTGCGGCTTCATTACGTTGGTATAATCAACACGCCAAGTTTAGTGGATTTAGCTGACAGGGAGAGCTTTTTGCTGCGGGTTCGGTATTGTCATGGGTTAAGAAGTCGGGTTTATCAGGGCCGGAATTATTTTTGATTTATTGTTCATTTGAGCCTTGACTTTGAAGGGAACCACGTTATGTTTTGCCTCCCTTCGTTGAGAACAACTCAAGCACTCTCAACACTGTGTTCGGTTCGTCTAGTCTGGTCCAGGACGCCGCCCTTTCACGGCGGTAACACGGGTTCAAATCCCGTACCGAATACCACTTTCAATTGAGAACAAAATTCCTTTCACCAAATATCCGTTTGGTGAATTTTTGTTTTTACCCAAGGAGGGATTAATCCAAAACCATTCGGTGCTTTCTCTGGGGGTTTTCAACAAAGAAGCTTGTCAGGATCAGGCAGGATTGAATGAGCGATAAAAGATAAAACGGAACGGAATAGTTCCCAAAAAACCCTTGTAACAGGCTCAACAATATGGGGCCAAATGCGCTTGCAAATACCACAAATAAGGTACAAGCGCCACTTACTGCCCCAAGGTTTTCACGCCCAAAAAAGCGCGGCCAAATCATGGTGATTAAGCTTACAAATACACCGTTGCTGATTCCGTAGCCTACCACAAGCAAGGCAAATCCTGCGATTCCCTCAAAATAAACTACACCTAAGCTCATCGTCAGCTGCCCGGCAGCAATCAGTAGAACAAGGTTCTTCATGGGGAAACGGTCGCCGCCCCAACCGGTGAATAAAGTTGCTGCAATTCCAACAATTCCGGCATAGGGGAAAATACTGTAAACGTAATCTCGGGAGTGGAAAAATTCCTTCCCAATATCGGTAATGTGAAATGTAAGGGCTGTAATGGTAAGGGAATAAATAGCGAAGCAGCATGTAACCGCCCAAAAGGGGTACGTTCTGATTGCCTCGGCGCGGGTGAACTCGTGGTAGGTTTCAATATCCTGCTTGGGGGATTTTTGTGGCGTTTTTCCGTTGTCCAAAAGCAGGCCGCATTCCTCTGGTGAATTCCTAAAGAATAAATAGCCTATCATGCTCATGCCTAAGCCAATGAGTGCTGCTAATATAAAGATTGTACCCTGCCCGCCAAACACCTTTAGGCTTTGGTTTAGTACCTGTGGTGCAATGTTGAAACTAAGCCCTACACCAAGGCTGGAGAGCATTGTAACAAAGCTTCGCTTAACGTTAAACCACCGGCCAATCATGGAGCGGGAAACCATTGTTACAGTTCCTTGACCAAAAAACCGCAGTAAGAAAAAGGTGAAGCATAATGCGGAAAACATTACCCACGGGGAAGCGTTCTCCGGAAAAACGGTGCTTGAAATAACCTCTAGCATGCCCAATAATATCAATGCTAAACCAAGCCCTAATGAAGCGATAATAATCATGGGCCGAGCCCCCAACCGGTCCAGCAGAACCCCCGCCCAAGGCAAACAGAAACTGCTTAGCACGGTGCCAATTGCATAGGATTTTGCTAAGGAAGTGCGCGAGATTTGAAGCGACGATATTAAGTACTCCGTAAACACGCCTACGCCCATGGTGTGCCCGGGAATGCTGGCAATCGTTCCGATTGTAGCAGCTACCATGATGATCCATCCGTAGTAAAAGGGGAAGGACTTTGGGGAAAAGGGCTTATGGGGATTTAGGAGCGGAGGCGATTTAACCATGTTCAGAGTAAAACTTGTAGCATGAGAAAAGGCGCCCCAACACCGATTTGGTTGTTTAGGGCGCCTTGGTGTGTTGAGTGTATGCGGCTAGCGGAATAAGGTGCGTTCAACTCGCCTTGGTTAGATTATTCTATAACGATGAATTCTTTTACGCTTTCATTGCCGGTGCGGTCCACTGCTGTAACCGCAAGGCGAGTAACCTCAGCAACCGGGGTTTCTTTTGTCTCTACTTCAAGGCCTTGATTTTTGGTTGTTGTAACAGTACGGGTTCCGCCGCTTTGAAGTGTGTAGGAAACATCATTCTTGTTCAGTATTTGATGATCCCAAGCATCGCCGCGTTTTGTGTACAGAACGTAGCGGAAGGCTTCTTCTTTGCCTTGTGGGGTAATGGTAATCGTCAGCTTATCGCCATCTTTGGCAGCAGTTACTTTCGGGGGAGCGGGTGGAACGGCATCCAACCATGTGGAGGTTGGCACAAGAGCTGGTTGTGCGTAGGGGCCTGATTTCAGGGCATTTCCTAGCTCTTCGTTGAAGAGGCTTTTCATGCTGAACATCACTTGCCCGGGCGCATCTTGAACGATGCCCCTTGAGATCATGATTTGGTTAACCGTTTCACTGCCGGGTTTTTCGGAGTCTTTGAATAGTGCAAGCCCGGGCCAAAGGTTGCGGCCAAGGGTATTGTGATCATCCCACCAGCCCAGCAATACAGGGAAGCTTTGGGGGATTTGTTTTGTTGGCCAATAGAGTTGAGGCGTGTAATAATCCACCCAGCCCTCTTGAAGCCAAAGCAGCGCATCAGCATAAAGCTGATCGTATTGATCGAAGCCCTTGATGGAAGCGGGGTAGCCTGGGCGGTAGATGCCAAAGGGGCTCATCCCAAATTTCACGTATTTTTTCTCGGCTTTGATTTCGTTGTACAAATTTTCAACAAACGTATTCACCGCATCGCGACGCCAGTCTCCGCGGGAAAGCTTACCGCCGGCGGCAACGTACTCATTCCATAGGGCATCATCGGGAAAATCCGCCCCGTCGTTGTAACTTGGGTAAGGGTAGAAGTAGTCGTCAAAGTGAACACCATCAATATTGTAACGCCTTACAACATCCATCACAACATCAATGGAGCGTTGCTGTACGAATGGGCTTGCGGGATCCATCCAATAGGTGCCATTTGCAAGTTTATGGGCAACTTCAGGGTGTTCTTTCACCACGGAGTTTGCCGCTACATCCCCACCACGATTCGCTTGGTTTGGGTGTCAAGCCCTGTACGGGTTGAACCACACATGAAACTCCAAGCCGCGTTTATGCGCTTCATCCACCCAGAATTCAAGGGGATCGTAATACGGATCAGGCGCGGTGCCTTGTTCGTTTGTTAAGAAAAATGACCATGGTTCGTAGTTTGAGTTGTACAACGCATCAGCTGCCGGTCGACCCTGCCATACCACGGCGTTCATATTGAGTTCCACCAGGCGATCAAGAATAACGATTGCTTCGGCTTTTTGCTCATCCGTTGTAAGCGTTGATTTTGTAGGCCAATCTATGTTGGCAACCGTTGCAACCCAAGCGGCGCGGAACTCTCTTTGGGGTTCTGCTATTTCCGGCAATGGTGCAACACCCTTTACCGGTGAAGAGAGCAGTGAGCTGCTGTGGGAATAGCCAATAAAGCCTAAGCTGCAGGCTAATGCTAAGCAAGCTTTTTGAATGATAGGGCGCATTGAACTTTTGTTTCCTTTGTAAGGTTTGTTGATGGAGGTAAGTGTTAGTGGTTTTTAAAGACGTGTCAAAAAGATTAGCGATTCTTGATCAAATCGCCTTAGGAACTTCCAAGAAAGTTCTCCACTGCTTCGCACATTGCATGCAAAATAAAGGTGTGAAACTCCTGAATCCTCTCCGTTTGATTGCTGGGAACGATGATGGATAAATCGGCGTTTTCAACAGCCTTGCCACCATCTTTTCCGAGTATGGCAATGGTGAAAATCTTCTTTTGTCTGGCGGCTTGCAAGGCGCGCAGTATGTTGTCAGAATTTCCACTTGTTGAGAACAGAACCAATATATCGCCGTACTCGCCTAGGCTTTCTATCTGCCGGGAAAAAATATTATTAAAACCAAAATCATTAGCAATGCACGTTAGAATTGATGTATCAGCACAAAGATTAATGGCGGGAAACGACTTCCGCACATTTCTGTATTTGCCGACTAATTCCTCAACCAAGTGGGCTGCATCTGTTGCACTGCCGCCGTTGCCACACGTCAGCACCTTGTTGCCTTGCTGCAGGCAATCAACAATATGGGCACAGGAATCATCAATTTGCTGAAGCAAAACCGGGTCGCGAATGATTTTTTCCCCGCAATTTATCAGCTCATTCAGCTGCGCCCTAGCAGATGGGCCCATGTTGGGAATTTCTCGGTACCCGGCAAGAAGTGCGGGTGATGCAGTTGATTGCACGAATAGTTTATAATCTAGGCGGAGGTCAATTTTATCTGCCAACTCAGGACTAAGGGATTGCATTGAGTTCCTAAGGTCATTTTTGTGGTGGGCAACTTCATCTTCGGGCCAAGCAATTCCTGCCAACACAATCACCTTTGGGTTAAACATTTCATCTAACTCTTGGCACTTGGCGATGATTTCTTGTGCTGTTACCTGGGTACAAACAGGCCTCAATTTACCGGGAATTTGCAGGATTCTTCCGTTATCCAAGTATGCAATTCTGGAAAGATCATTCAGCTTTATCAACAACAGTGAACGGCGATTTGGGTAGAATTTACGCCAACAATAGTACGAGGCGGCTTTCGTCTCCGTGGAGATGAATATCGGTGCAGAAAATAACTCTGTCAGCCTGATGCCAAGTTCCGTTTTATTGATCGGTGTATCGGTAACTTCTTTCATCCAAACCGCAAGATTTTCAATGCTGTGCGGGCAGTAGGTAATGCTGATGCAATCAACACTTGCACGGCCCGTTTGGTTCCGAAACAAGGCGATTGAGTGAATCAATTCATCGGTAAAGGAATCCAATGAAAGATAATCCCGCGTGGAAAATTCACGACTCCAAATGATATCAAATTGTTCATCGAACAGGCAAATAGTTGTTTTGGTGGATGTTAAGTTTATGCCTAGTAAAGCCATAAGTGCGTTGTTTGCAGAAGACGTCGTTCTAAAAGCCTTCTTCTACTCCCCGGATGGTTGTTTTATCGTTCGATGCAACCCAATCTAGCACGGTATTCAGGTCAACGTATACGATCTGAGCTTTTTGCAATTCTTTGGAAGTCAAGGGCGGGTCTGCTAATTTCCCTTCAATTCTAGTGCCGGAAATTGTGAGCACCTCCAACCACAAGGCTTCATGGGTTTTCGCTTCGTTTTCGTAATCGACCAAAACTTTATACGTCCACCCTTCTTCTTTGCTTTGAAAGTGGCGCTTAAAGATTGAAAAGCGCTCTAGAGCAATTTCCTTCAATTCCTTGGCAGTTCTTTTCTCAGGAATTTGCGTTGTAGGGCGTGAAGTGTTTTGCGGAGTATTCGGTGCTTGCCTGTTTCTGCC
>DAIOTT010000199.1:0-5549 GCA_036751885.1 Candidatus Sumerlaeota bacterium | reverse complement strand
AAATAACTCCCCCGGAGGCCCCCCCCCTTGCCCGCCACATCCCCCAAAAACATTCGTGAAATGATTGAACTGCTGCGCCGTAGCGGTGAGCTTGCCGTGGTTGATGCACCCGTTTCCAGCGATCAGGAGATTGCGGAGATTCACCGACGGGTGATTTCTGCCAAGGGGCCGGCGTTGTTGTTTACGAACGTTGAGGGCTCGGAATTTCCTGTGGTGACGAATCTGTTTGGGACAACGGCTCGCGTGGAGCGGGCTTTTGGAACGCGGCCCAAGGGGTTTGTGAGCGACGCTGTAGAGGCCGTAATGCATGCCGTTCCCCCTAAGCCATCGGATTTTTGGCGCTACAAGCATTTGCCTTGGCAGGCCAAAAACTTCCGACTCTCCACCCGCCGCTCCGGGCCCATTGGCGAGGTCAAGCAATCCCCTGAACTGACGAAAATCCCCTTGCTGAAGCTGTGGCCTGAGGACGGCGGGCATTTTGTAACCTTGCCTCTTGTGTACACCCAAAGCCCCACGGAGGGGAAGCCCAACTTGGGCATGTACCGCATTCAGCGCTACGATGACCGCCGAACGGGTGTTCACTGGCAAATTGGCAAGGGGGGCGGCTTTCATTATATGGAGGCAGAGGAGAAAAACATCCCGCTTCCGGTTTCGATTTTCGTGGGTGGGCCCCCCGCGTTGATTCTTTCTGCCATTGCGCCGCTGCCGGAAAAAGTGCCGGAGATACTACTCGCAAGCCTGCTTCTCGGCAAGCCGCTCCCCGTGGTGCGCTCCAAAAATTGGCCCCACCCGGTCCCTGCCGAGTGCGAGTTTGCCTTGCTGGGCCATGTTCCGCCCCACAAACGAAAAGGCGAAGGCCCCTTTGGTGATCATTACGGCTATTACAGCAACAAGCACCCGTACCCCGTGTTCCATTGCAAAAAAGTATGGCGCCGGAAGGATGCAATCTGGCCGGCAACCGTGGTGGGCAAGCCTCGTCAGGAGGACTTCTTCATCGGGGATTACCTTCAGGATTTGCTTTCGCCTATCTTCCCCCTTGTTATGCCCAGCGTGCGCGACCTTTGGAGCTACGGCGAAACTGGCTTTCACTCCCTTGCCGCCGCCGTGGTGCAAGATCGCTACCCCCGCGAGGCGATGGCCTCGGCCTTTCGCATCTTGGGTGAGGGGCAGCTATCCCTGCAAAAATTCCTGCTCCTCGTCAACAAACCCATGGACTTGCGCAACTTCAAAGCCGTGTGGCAACACACCCTTGAACGCGTGAATTGGGAGACGGATTTATACGTGTTCGGCAACCTAAGCATGGACACCCTCGATTACGCAGGCCCCACCGTGAACAAGGGGAGCAAGGGCGTGATCCTAGGCTTGGGTGATGCCAAGCGTGAGTTGCCTCAAGAGTACACAAGCGCCCCGCCCATTGGCGTGAAGGATGTGCAAGTCTACTGCCCCGGCTGCCTGTGCATCAGCGGGCCTGACTATGCCGATGACCCAGCCTTTGCCGAGCGCATCTCTGCCGCGCCGGAATTTGCGGGCTGGCAGTTTATTCTGCTTTGCGACAACCCCCGCCAAGCTGCCGCCAGCGACGTGAATTTTCTGTGGACGGCGTTTACCCGCTTCGAACCCGCCGCGGACCTGCACAGCGCCGGCAAAAAACTCGTCCGCAGTCACGTCAGCTTCAGCGCCCCAATCCTGCTAGACGGCCGCATGAAGCCCTGGTACCCCAAAGAAGTCTTCGCCGACCGCGCCGTCGCCGCCAAAGTAGACGCCCGCTGGAAAGAATACTTCCCCAGCGGCAACGTTGAAATGGGCAGCAGCGACTTAGGGGATTTAACGCCGGAGCGGTGAGTTTACCATTGAACAGGTCGGCTTGACAAGTTCACTTGTGATGAGTATTCTCAGAACAATATAGGAGCTCATAACGACGCCTTATCAATTCAACCTTACACTCCACGATTATTTGAATGACTTCCTCAAAAAATCGATTGAGAAAGACTCAGGGATATCGAATCCCCAAGACTATCTGTGTCACTTAGTTCAAATGGAATACGAAGAACACCAGCGCTGGGAAGGCTTGAATCATGAGCTTGATCAGGCAATCAATGCACCACGGACTGATTATGTGACCTTTGATCCCAAAGAGCTCATTGAAAAAGCAAAGGCTCTGCGCAATCAGGGATGATCATTCGGCTAAGTCCCATCGCGTAAAATAGACTGATTGAAATATGGACTTACACTTTCGAAAAGTGGAGCGAAAATCAAGCTGATGAATACATTCATAGTTTATATGATTTTCTGAATACACTACCGCAAACGAAGTCTTTATGGAAGGTTTGTGAACTTGAACAAAGACCGGGAATTCATTTCTGTAAATATAAGCACCACGTAATTTTCTTCATGAGTTTAGGCGAAGATGAATTTGAAATATTAACAATACTTCACGAAAAAATGAATCTTCCAAATCGTATTATTTCTGATTTGAAAACATTGTAAGACTAAGCCAATCAGTTCCCTGAAAACCTTTCAACCAAACTCCTCAATACTCCAGCTCGCTTTTACGTTTAGCCCTAAGCCTTGGTTCGCTTGTTGTTGATAACAACGGGCGCCGAGGCCGGCGATCATGGCGGCGTTGTCGGTGCAGTACTCCGGAGCGGGGATGGCTATTTTTATGCCGCGTAGGGCTTGCTTCATACGGGTGCGCACATGGCTATTGCAGGCTACGCCGCCGGTAATGGCAAGGCGTTTGTAGCCGGTTTTTTTGAGGGCGTTTTTTGTTTTTTGTGCAAGCGATTCCACGGCGGTTTGTTGAAATGCAGCGGCGAGGTTGTTGATGAAGTTTGCATCCAACACCTCTTCACCGGTGGTTTTGCGCTCTGCTTCCACGTAGCGGGCCACAGCGGTTTTCAAGCCGCTGAAGGAGAACATGCAGGCCTCGCGGTCGTCGCTAGCGCGGCTTAGGGGGAGCGTAAGCTTGAAGGCATTCGGATCGCCCAGCTGGGCAAGCCGGTCAAGCAACGGCCCGCCGGGGTAGGGTAGGCCCATAAGCTTGGCGATTTTATCGTACGCTTCGCCCACGGCGTCGTCCATGGTTTGGCCTAGTATTTCGTACTTCAGGGGCGCATGCACGGCGATGAGGCTGCTGTGCCCGCCGCTAATGACAAGGGCAACGTAGGGCTGAAAGGGCGGTTGGGCTTGCGTGAGGCTGTGCCCCCAGGCGTTTTCCGTTTTGCCGAGGTAAACGGAATCCGCATGGCCCGCGATGTGGTGCACCGGCACGAGGGGCTTATTGTGGCGCAGGGCAAGGCCTTTGGCAAATTCAAAGCCAACCAGCAGGCAGCCGCTTAGGCCCGGGCCTTGAGTGGCGGCGATTGCGGTGATCTGTTCCATGTGTACGTAAGCCTCAGCCAAGGCTTTTTGGTACAGGGGAACGCAGGCTTCAAGGTGGGCGCGGCTGGCAATTTCCGGCACAACGCCCCCGTAGCGGGCGTGCAGTTCCACCTGCGAGGCAATGGTGTTGCTGAGCACGCGCCCGGTGCTCTCTACCACGGCGAAGGCGGTTTCATCGCAGGAGCTTTCTACGCCTAATATAAGGAATGGCTGATTTGTGGTGGAAGTCGTCATGCTTTAGGTGGGGCGTTGTTGGGCGAAAGGTGCATCATGCGCTCCAACGCAACGTTTGCCCAGCGGGTGGTTTCTGCATCCACGCTGATGATGTGCTTGGGCTCGCCGTTGAGAATGCTTTGCAGGCTTGCGGCAAGGTTTTCCGGGGAAATGCGGAACATCGTGCTGCACTGGCAGGCGAAGGGGGCAAGGGTGCTGATGAGTTTATCGGGGTTTTCCTGCGCCAAGCGGTTGACGAGGTGGTGCTCGGTACCGATTGCCCATTTGCTTCCGGCGGGGGATTGGTTCACTTGATCAATGATGTACTTGGTGCTGCCGGCAAAGTCTGCTTTCTGCACAACTTCGTAAGGGCATTCGGGGTGAACGAGTACTTTCACGCCGGGGATGCGCTGGCGCACGACATCGGCGTGATTTGGGCGAAAGTTTTGGTGCACGCTGCAATGCCCTTTCCAAAGGATAACGGGAGATGCGGCGTAGGCCTGCGGTGTATGCCCGCCATCGGGAGAGTGGGGATCATACACGAGCATGGAATCTACGGCGTACCCTAGATCAGCGCAGGTGTTGCGGCCTAGGTGTTGATCGGGGAAGAAGAGGAGTTTTTTGCCTTGTGTAAATGCCCATTCCACAATGGAGCGGGCGTTGCTGCTGGTGCAAACAGCCCCGCCGTGGCGGCCCACAAAGGCTTTCAGCGCGGCAGTGGAGTTAATGTAAGTGATTGGGATGATTGTTTCGTTCGTGGCGGCGGTAAGGGTTTCCCAAGCGTCTTGAACTTGGCCAATCTCTGCCATGTCTGCCATGCTGCACCCAGCCCGCAAGTCCGGCAGCAGTACCTTTACGTGGTCGGGCGTAAGCATATCGGCAGATTCAGCCATAAAGTGCACGCCGGCGAATATCACGAATTCCACGGCAGAAAGAGTGGAGGCGAAGCGCGCTAAATCCAACGAATCACCGCGGCGATCGGCGTAGGTTATCACGTCGTCCCGCTGGTAATGATGCCCAAGAATCACCACGCGATTGCCTAGGGTTGCTTTCAAGTCTTGAAGGCGCTCATGCAACTCAGGGGAAATCTCTTCATTGCCGATCAAGGGCGAGGCGGTAATAAGCCCAGGGGATTGTTGCATGCGTTGTTGAACTCCGTATACGTAGGTGTGCACTATTTCCTGAGGCAAAATTTGTTCACACTTACGCCCAGTAGGACAATGAGTTTTGGCGTTTAATCTTTCTGAATAGGATGGGTGCTTTGAACTGTGGCGAGAAAGATTAAACATTCATTTTCAGCACCAAGAGATTTACAGTTGATACAACCCTGAATCGGGCTGAAAGTCTGGGGATTAATTGATCCGTTTACAACCCTGTTAGGACAACTGAATGATGAACCCCATACAAGAAGCCATTTCAAGGCTTGCCGCCTCAGCCGAAGACCGTTTAGCGAACGAGTTATTGACTCAAGTTGCGGACGAAATTCTTTCCGGCAAAGCAAGTTCCCCGCAAATTTCAGCCTTTCTTCTTGGTATTGCGATGCAAGGCGAAACGGCTGATGAGATCAACGCGTTTGTAGAATCCATGCTGACCCACGCAAAGCAGTTCCCTGATTTGGACGACTTAGAGACGATTGTTGATGTGGTAGGTACGGGCGGCGACGGGCATAATACGTTCAATATTTCCACCACCGCGGCGTTGATTGCGGCGGCAGCAGGGGTGCCCGTGGCAAAGCACGGAAACCGCTCGGCAAGCAGCAAGTGTGGCAGTGCCGATGTATTGGCAGAGCTGGGCTTTGATTTGGAGCAATCGCCGGAGCTTGGTGCCAAGCAATTACGGGAGCATCACTTCTGTTTTCTTTACGCCCGGGCCTACCATGCAAGCATGCGCCACGCAGCAGAAGCGCGCCAAGCCTTGAAGATTCGCACGTTGTTCAACTATTGCGAATCTTCAAG
>DAIOTT010000198.1:0-5563 GCA_036751885.1 Candidatus Sumerlaeota bacterium | reverse complement strand
TTCGTTTTGAATCGCTGGAGGCTAAGGGAATAAGGAGTTCAATGCGGGTTCCTTGTTTTGCGTTGGAATAAACATTGAGTGTGCCACCAGATTTTTTGGCAAAAAAGAAGGCTTTCGTAAGGGAAAGGCCGTGCCCTTTTTGGAAATTCTTTTTTGTATTGAACGGCTGAAACAATACTTTGCGCTGCTCTTCTTCAATCCCGAAACCGGTATCATGAATGGAGATTGAAAGGCATTTAACGGAGTTCCCAGCAGAATCAAGGGGTAGGTTTTTGTTCGTTTTTTTTGCCGGTTGTTCCGTTGTTGTAATGTCTATTGAAAGTGTTCCGCCGTAGTGCATCTGTTCCACGGCATTATTCACAAAAGAGGTAAGTACTTCACTCAGAATGCGTTCGTCGGTATTGATCAGCAGTTTTTCATCAACAGAATTCATGTTTAGCGTGATTGAATCTGTGATCATTTCCCTGATATTATTGACCCAGTGCTCAACATTTTCTTTGAAGTCAAAGTGGTGCGGCAATAGGGAAATATTCGTCATTGATTGCTGGGTTTTTTTGTACAGCGTGGAGGCTTCCTCGATAATGTTCAACGCTGCTTTGATATCAAGGTAAGCAGGAGAATCTTCTTGTAATTCCTCAAGGGCGTACTGAAGATACAAAGTAACCGCTTGAAAAATATTGTTGGAGTAGTGAATGATTTTCCCAGTCGCCATGGAGCTGGATACAATTCTCTCTTCTTGCTCGGGGCTTGTTAGAAGATCTTTAGAACTGAATGAGAAACTATTCATTATTCATAACGTTCGGTGAAATTTATAGGATAATTCAACATTTTCTTGTATTGCGTCAACCAGTATAGGGAAATGAAACCACAGAAATATGATCAGTTGATGAAAAACTTCTCACTTGAGAAATTCCACGGACTACTGTTGACTATGTTCTTGTCCCTTACTTTATAGATGGGCAATTTAAAATTGAATTTATTACAAGTAACAGCACGCCTCAAGGATCTACCGCATTCAAATGGCCCAAAATCAACAAAATCTTCAGGATCGCTTAAAGGCAATCTTCGCTTCCAGAAATTATGAAATCTTAGGTGAAATTGGCCGTGGTGGAATGGGGGTAGTTTACTTAGCAAACGATAAAAAGTTGGATCGTAAAGTTGCACTGAAAACCCTTTCGCCGGATCGGGCGTCGAAAGAAAACAGCCTTCGCCGTTTCGAGCGAGAAGCCAAAAGCTTTGCGCGCATCAACCACCCCCACATTGCAACCCTCTATGAATTTGAAGATCCGGACCCTGCTGTTCTCGTTGGCCGTCTCGATGCCGGCCCTGTTCAATATCTTGCATTGGAATATATTAACGGGTTTGATCTGGAATCCGAGCGGAAGAACGGCCGTAAATGGAAAACCGATGAAGCTGTACCCGTGATTATTTCCGTGGCAAATGCCTTGGCGTATACCCACAAAAAGGGAATTCTGCACCGCGATATTAAGCCCGGCAACATCCTGATTGAACAGGGAACCAAGCGCACGGTTCTTACGGATTTTGGTTTAGCAAAAGGCAAAACCGATGAAAGCTTAACCGCAACAGGCTTTGCCGTTGGTACGCCTGCTTACATGGCGCCGGAGCAAATCTCCGATCAGTTTGATATTGAACCGGACGGCAGATCTGACATCTTTGCTCTTGGTACAGTGTTCTACGAAATGCTGACCAATGAACATCCGTTTATTGGGCCGGACGACCTAAAGACGATGCGGGCAATTGTTCAGCAGGCGCATGATCCGATCTCAAAATTTATCCCTGATTTCCCCGAACCACTAAGCCGCATTATAGACAAAATGCTGGCCAAACACCCAGACGACCGGTTTGCAAATGCTGAAGAAGTTGAAGCTGCTTTGAAAGAATGGCAAGCAAGCGGCAAAGTATCCATCGCGAAGGCTCCAACGGGCCTTACGCCTAAACCCACAAACAACTCGCAACCGAACGCTAGCAACCCACCTGAGGCGAAAAGCAACTCCGTTGCTTCACCTCAAGCAAGCGCACAACCCTCATCAAACCCGCAAATCAACACGGGAATGTCACAGCAGAAACTCATCATCATCGGCGTTCTATTTGCCGTTGCAATGCTCCTCATCGGCTTAGCCGTAGGAATTTTACTCAAAGGATAAATTCTAAAATGATGTCAATTCTGGGTCTAATCCACCTAATTCTCTTTATTTACGCAATCATCAAAATCGTTCAAAGTTCCGCATCACTCGTGGCAAAAATCGTTTGGAGTCTCATCGTATTCATATTCCCTTTGGTTGGGCTGATTGTTTGGTTCTTCATCGGGCCAAAGTAAACACTCAGAATTAGAACAACTCATCCAAACCGGAGCAAAATGCCGAACCCGGCATCACAAGAGATTGTGATGCCGGGTTGTTTTTAGGGTAATCCAACTGAATTTACAGCAAATCCAACAAGTCCGTTCGGTGTTTGCGTAGAAATAAAATTCCCGCGGAAATGGTAAGAAACGGCAGAATGAAGATCAATTGGGCTGAAATGAGAAATTCCGTCGCGGCATTCTGGGCGCCAAAACAATATTGGCTCAGGGAAATGTAGGGGAGAAGTGGATTGTAGCGAAGGATTGTTTGCACAAACTCCGGCATCAGGGAAAACGGGTAAATAATTGGTGTCAGCCAAAACATAAACTGTAGGCCAATTCCCACTAATTGGCCAACATCTCGAAGAACAAGGTGCAGAACACTGAGCAGCAAACCCAACCCTAAGGCAACAAGGGCCAAAAGCAGCGTAAGCGGAAACACCCACAAAAACCGAATCGGAAGATCATACCCTACAACTAAAAGAAATCCTGCTAAGGCAACAAAACTAAAGGTGTGGATGATCAGCGTATTCAAAAAAACACTTAGGTGCAACACTTCTACCGGAAGTGCAATCTTCTGCAAAAACGAGGCATTATCCACTAACGACGTGGTGCAACGGCTTAGTATTTCGCTGAAGACCAGCCAAGGAATAATTCCGGACGTTAGGTGAACCGCGTAATCCAAAGTTGAACCACCCCCCGTCTGACCGGCCATTATGGTGGAAAAAATTAAGACGTAAATACCCACCAACACAATTGGGTGAATAATATTCCAGAACACACCTAGGTTTGAGCCCGCATAGCGGCTTCTAAATTCCCGCCGCACAAGCAACCAAAGAATGGATTTTGCCCTAAGAAATTCCTGAAGGTTAGCCTGCGGCAAGCGCTCTTCCGTTGAATAGGGGGAACCAACAGATGATGAAGTTTTCATTGTTGATTGCCCTTTCGTCTAAATTGCTCAGGAAAAATCTACGTCCATGGTGTGTTCGCGGCCGGGCCCGGTGCTAACCATTGTTATAGGCGTTCCAACCCATTTTGAAATGTGCTTCAAGTACTCTGTAGCGCCTTCCGGAAGATCTTTTTGTGAAGAGCACTCAAGGCTTGGCGTGTTCCAACCCGGGTGAACTTCCAAAATTGGCTTTACCTGTTCGGTTTCATTTAAATCAAAGGGCAAATGCGAGCGAATTTCACCGTTGAGCGAATAATTCGTGCAAACAGGAATCGTCTCATAATCATCCAACACGTCAAGCTTGGTAATGCACAAATCCGTGCAGCCCGAGATTTGAAGCGAACGCCGAAGCACAGGAATATCCAGCCAACCGCAGCGGCGCGCCCGGCCGGTTGTTGCGCCAAATTCACCGCCTCGGGTGCGCAGCAGTTCGCCCTCTTCGCCGAGTAATTCAGTGGGGAGCGGGCCTTCGCCTACGCGGGTTGTATAGGCTTTTACGATGCCGATGATGCGGTTGATTTTATTGGGTGCAATGCCAAGGCCCGTGCAAGCCCCGCCCGGGGAGGGGTTTGAAGAGGTTACAAATGGGTAAGTACCGTGATCAATATCTAGCAGAACGCCTTGTGCGCCTTCACATAATACATTTTTGTTTTCGTCCAACGCATTATTCACTAATGTAACACCATCGCAAACAAGACCAACCAAACGCTGACCTGCATTCCAAACATGTTCTAAGTCTTCATCAAGATTTTCAAGCTCACTACCACCAGTTAGAAAGCGGATGACTTCGCCGTGATATTCTGCCAGTACGCGATATTTTTTTTCGAATTGCGGGCGATTTCTGAAGTCGCAAAGCCTGATTCCTTGACGCCGTGATTTATCGGCATAGGCAAGGCCTATTCCGCGTTTTGTGGTGCCAATTTTTCCGCTCCCTTTGCTCTCTTCAAGGGCTCCGTCTAGCTGGCGGTGCAGGGGCAGAATCACGTGGGCTTGTTCGCTTAACCGAAGCCGCTCATCCACGGGGACGCCGTTAGCCTCAACACCTTCAATCTCTTTACACAGGGCAATGGGGTCAATCACCACGCCGTTGCCGATGAGATTGAGAACTCCCTCGTGGAGAATGCCCGAGGGCAAAAGGTGGAAGATTGATTTTTTTCCGTTTATCACCACCGTATGGCCAGCATTCGGCCCCCCTTGGTAGCGGGCAACAATATCAGATTGCGACGCTAATACATCAACAATCTTCCCTTTCCCTTCATCTCCCCATTGGCATCCAACAACAACTGTAGCAGGCAATTCTGTTCTCTCTTTCATCCACTTAGGTTTGTAAGATGGATTCGTGATGGTATTACGATAAACTCAAGTTCTCAGTCGCTAATTCCCCTTGGTAGCGGTAGTTCATGGGGAAGTACTTTTCAGTAAGGTGATTGACAAACAAATCGCCCCGTGTTACGGGGCGAATAATCATTGGGCAGAAGGACTAAACGCAGTCTGAATTATTTATCAGTTTTATTTTTGTCGTCAGCTTTTTTCTTAGATGCATCGTCAGCGTCTTCAACTTGATCGTCGTCGTCGTCAAGGAAGTCGTCGTCTTCGTCATCAAAGAATTCGTCGTCAAAATCAAACTCATCGTCGTCATCCATGTTATCTTCAGAGGGTGAAAGTACCCAACGAATGATCAGGAAGATTACAAGTAGAACGATCACGATGATAATGATATAGAAGAAAACACCAGCGCTTGGCGCTTCGGCTGTATTGTTGGTGGCAACAACTTGTTGAAGCTCAGCGGATTTAGCAACGTTTTGTTGGTTGCGGGCTTGAACAGCGGCGTCGTACTCGGCAACGGCTTTTTGTTCAGCGGTAACAGCATCTTTCAAACTGCGCAGGCTCATGACCATGTTATCGAGTTTGTTATTTTGAAGGCGGTATTCAAGAATATTGTCTTCATTCTTGGTTTTCATCTCAGCAAGGGCGGCAAGTGTTTCATCAATCCGGGAATTCGCTGCCGAAGAAACCCGTGTAAGAGCATCCTTCGTGTTTGGCTCTGCAGGTAATGCTACTTTCACTTCAGCATTATTATTTGCAGCGGTGTTTGTTTGCGCAGCAGATTCGTTAGTGGATGTGTTTCCGCATCCTATTGCAAGAATAGTGAAGAGTGCAAAAAGGGCAGTGATAAACCGATTTGAATTCACAAGAAGCCTCCGAGCTTATGGGTACGATCTAAATAAAATGGTTAAAAGTTGTTACTCTTAAGA
>DAIOTT010000197.1:0-5602 GCA_036751885.1 Candidatus Sumerlaeota bacterium | reverse complement strand
AATGGGGAGTTTTCGCAAAAAGGCTTTTTGCTGAAGTTGGCGGATTTTGATTTGTCCGTCCTCAAGGCGTTTTTTGTATTCGTTTGATTCTAGTTTTCCATCCGTTTTAGCGGTTTTCAGGGGGAACTTTTTGATCGGCTCAAGCTCTTGTACCAGCGCGGCTGTTGGTTGAAGCATCTGTTTTAGGGGCCCGGCATTTAGGCGTGCTTCTTTTTCCTCAATCAAGGTTGTTAGGCGATTCGTTAAGTAGCGCAACGTTTCCAGCCGCCTGTGGCGCCGATTTGCGGCGGCAATGATCTTCCAGGGGGATGCAACGGTGTTGGTGCGTTCCAGCATTTCAGCGACAGCTTTATGGTATTCCTCGTAGTGGTTATGGCGCTCCCATTCGGTTTCTGTAACAATGAATCTGCGAAAGGGATCTTCTTCAGCCTGCTTTAAGCGTTTGCGCTGTTGTTTTTTTGAGAGGTGTAACCAGAACTTCAGGATTAAGTACCCATCGTTGAAGAGCAAGTTCTCAAAGGACTCAATATCAAGAAACGAATGTTCAATATCTTTGGGTGAAATCAACGCTTCTACTTTTTGCTGCAACACGCGGTTATACCAACTGTGCTCAAAAAAACTCATGCGACCGCGATCTGGAATTTTCGTCCAAAATCGGCGCAACCAAGGGTACATCTTTTCCTCTGTTGTGGGGAAGTTGATAAAGTGAACATCAAACCCACGAGGATCCAACATCTCGGTCACATGCTGAATCGCGTCGCCTTTGCCCGCTGTATCCCAACCCTCGAACATGATGATGATGGGAATCTTGAGGCTTCTAGCGCGGTGCTGCAGGTTGCGAAGGCCAATCTTAAGAGCACTGGCCTGTTCATTATACTCGTCGCGCTCCACCTTTGCAGTTAAATCAACGGAGGTTAGCATGGGGTAAGTTGTCCTAAGAAGTTTATGGTAAGATTGTTTGATTCAACATGGGAAAGAAATATGTGTCAATGCCGGCGGTTGTGATCTTCCGTGCGATTTTGGTGTTCTTCTTTTTCCCGAAGGTGTTTATCCCAAGGGGTTTCTTCTTCGGGTTCACCTTCGCCCTCCTTGGGGCCGTAGATGATCACAATATCTTCATCCGTCAGGCTTTCGCGCCAAGCTTCTTCTCGTTCCAATCGGTTTCTTCGAGAACGTTCAATTCGTTTTTTAAGCCAAGCAGCAATCAATAGAAAGAGTGCAACAAACCAGAATGTACCTTCCGTGAAGAAGGTTGAAATGAACAAGGCAATGCGGCCGGTTCGGGAAGGTGATGAAATTTGAGCATTCCATCGGTCGCGATTCTGAGGATTCCAAACATCCTCCAAAAACTCCGCTCGGGCGTTGTCATTTTGCAAAAAATACAGTAAGCCGCCGATTGTGGCTTTTTCTTTCCCGGCGTACTCTTGAATTAAATTTTCAACCGCTTGGTAGCTAACAAGGTAGGAAAGCTGGCGGGCTTTCTGCTCTTGGGGGAAGCTTTCCTCCAATTCCTTCAGGGGGGGGAGGCGATCAAACGTTCGCCCAAGATTGTAGTTTTGCCCTTTGGTCCAGGACCACTCCCCCGCCAAGTGCTGAACGATGCCTTCCTCCACCCATAGCGGGAGCCGTTTGTTGGGGGAAAGATGCCCAACAAATAAATGGCCCATCTCGTGGGTCATAATTTGTTGCCGTTCTGTTGGGGACGAGGCTTTCCAAGCAGATTCGTTGATCCAAATCGTCATTTTTGCGGCATTCGCAGCGGCAGCCGTAAACTCCGAGTTGAAATTCGTCAGGCGCTGAAAGTCTTCCTCAGAAGTCCAAAGAATGTAGGCGGTTTCACGCCAATCTAGGCTTGTTTGCTGACGTATAATTTTACGGCTGTTGAACGCTAAATCGGCAATGCTGCGTTTTAAGTCTTCGTTATCCTCTAGTCCCAGAACACGAAGGGGCCCATCGTAACGTTGAACCCCCGGAATAGGCGTAAACTTTTCATCGTACGCTTGCGCCGGAGCACCACCCCAGCAAAGCATTAGTATAAGAAACACCAAAAGGAACAACGGTCGATATTGGATCATGTTGCAACGTTTTCTGCCGAATAGGCGGTTATTTGTAACCTGATTGGCGAAGATTGAACCAATAACCCCGGCGAACGGACAACGCAATTTCATGCCTTTATCCATTATGCGTGCAACCTCTGATGATGATGAAAATGTAGTTGCCTTATTTTATGATGTGGAAGTGCTGATTGAATCAGCCTATTGGCTTCGTTCGTTTAGTCCCGAACAGCCGGAAGACTATATTTCCACCCCTTACCTTGCAAAGGATTCTGAGGGGCAATTGGTTGCTTTTGCAATCTCACGACCGCGAATGCTGCTTGCGGGCAACGATGCTATTTCAGCCCAAGTAATCCACCATTTAGTGTTTCACCCCACGCGGATTTTTCAAGAAGGCCAACACGAGTTTCTGCAGTTTTTGTTGCGGCTGAAAGACATCAGCTTCATCGCCGGAGCAGGGCTTGAACTAACGCGCATTCTAGATCGAGAACGCTTTCTTCGGGCGGGAACCATGAATCGCTATTTTTTCGAGGCCGGCACCACACCGCCAAAAGCCCCAGAACCGATTTTGTTGACGAAGGGCCTACCTGCGCAGGAAGAACTAGAACGGCTTATTCAAATCCCCGGGCTGGAAAAACGCTTTCACTTTGAGCGTTCTGCCCAATGGCTTCGGTGGATGCACGAGGGCCCTGCGGCGACCTCCCGAGAGGTTCTTTGCGGCTATAATGAGGCAAGCAAGGAGCTCATTTTTATGGCAGCATCTAGAACCGTGCAAGGTGCTTACAGAAACGAGATGCAGATTGTTGATGCCCTTTGCCCTCAAAGTATGGTGAACCACTTTGCCCAATCTTTGGCGGAAAAAGCAGCCTCAAGAAAGATGGATTTGTACCTCAGCTTTTTTGGTTCACCATGGGATGAATATTTGCTGAATGCGGGATTTCAGAATTTACGGCCCCGTTGGCCCATGTTCTGGATGATTCGCGATCCCAAGCAGCGTTCCCTGATGAACGTACTCCTTCGCCTGGATCAATGGCATTTTTTCCCCACGGATGGCGAGATTGATCATTTCTAAAATCAACGCTTCTCTGCAGTCAACCCTTCAAACCTTCACACCCATCCAATCCCATCCCATCCCTGTGATTCGGTTCGTTTTGACTAAATAAAAAAGCCCTCAACGAATTGAAGGCTTTTTAAAGTGAGGAGGTTTAAATGGTGGTTAATGAAATTAGCGGTTGCTAAGTTCTACAGCTTTTTGCGCGCCTTCTTCCATGGTGGCGGCGATGTGTAGTTTTGTGCCGGCCAACATTTCTCGGGCTTTCACTTCGTTTGTGCCGCTGAGGCGAATCACGATTGGGTAGTTGAAGTTTGGCAGGGTTTCAAGGGCTGTAAGAATGCCCTCAGCAACTAAATCACAGCGCACAATACCGCCGAAAATGTTGAAGAAAATCGTATTCACAGCTGGATCACTGGTAATAAGTTTCAATGCATCGGCAACTTGCTCGGCCTTTGCACCGCCGCCAATATCAAGGAAGTTGGCAGGCTCGCCGCCGAAGTGCTTTACAACGTCCATGGTGCACATGGCAAGGCCGGCACCGTTCACAATACAGCCGATTTTGCCATCAAGCTTCACGTAGTTTAGGCGTTTTTCGCGGGCTTCCACTTCAAGGGGTTCTTCCTCACCGGGATCCCGAAGGGCTTCAAGCCCGGGGTGGAACTCAATCGCGTTGTCATCAAAGTTTACTTTGCCGTCGCAAGCAATCACTTCGCCGCTACCAGTGATAACTAGTGGGTTGATCTCTGCAATAGAACAATCGCGATCCAAAAAGCACTTGATCAACGCCATCAAAATTTTTGTAAAGGGCTTCCAAACTTCCACGGGGAGTTCAAGGAAATCCACAATTTGCTGAGCGTGGTAGGTTTTCAGGGGGTAGGTTGGGGGAACGGGAAGCTTCAAAATTTTCTCTGGGGAATGCTTGGCAACTTCTTCAATTTCAACGCCGCCTTCGCGGGAAGCCATAATCACGGGGCCCTTGGCGCCGCGATCCATAATGATGCCGAGATAAATTTCCGTCTTAATATCAACGCCTTGCTCTATCAATACCTTGCGAACGGTAATGCCCTTAATATCCATCCCTATAATGTTGCCGGCATGGGTTTTCAAGTCGTCCATATTGCGGGCCAACTTCACGCCGCCAGCAAGGCCGCGACCGCCCACGTGAACTTGGGCTTTTACAACAACGGGCCAAGAGCCTATTGCTTCGGCAGCTGTTACAGCCTGTTCAACTGTTTCAGCCACTTGGCCTTTAGGAACAGGGGCGCCGAACTCGGCAAAAAGGGCTTTTGCTTGGTACTCGTGAATTTTCATCTATGGAATTCCTCAGAACAAATTGATTAATCGAGTGGGAATTACGAGTGAAAGTGGCGAAGGTGTCAAGCGGCGGAATTCTGAAATCTTTCTGCCCTGAAAATACAACCACATTCAACAAGAGTCAATTTCTCCCCCTTGACGTTCCCCTGCTCTCTCGGCAGCATATTCTCAGCTTTGCTCACATCCTTGCTTCACGAAAAAAACGGCTGCCCTTATGACAACCCTATTCGATACAATTACAACACTGATTACAGAGAACTTTGAGTTGGATTATCCGGAAGAACTTCGGCCAAATTTAGCTGCCTACATAGATCACACAGCGTTAAAAGCCCAAACTACGTTGACGCAAATTGAGACTCTTTGTGAGGAAGCCCGCGCGCACAAGTTTGCGAGCGTTTGCGTAAACCCGTCCCATGTTTCCCGCTGCGCAGATTTATTGAAAGGCTCCGGGGTGCGGGTGTGCACGGTGATTGGGTTCCCGCTGGGCGCAAATACGCCAGAAGCCAAGGGGTTTGAAACCAAACAAGCGGTGCTTCAAGGGGCCGATGAAGTTGATATGGTGATCAATTTGGGTGCTTTGATTGAAAACGACTATAAAACCGTGTTTGATGATATTCGCGCTGTGGTGCTTGCCGCAAAAACCGGGAGTTCACCTGTTACGGTTAAAGTGATTATTGAGACAGCCTACCTAAGCAACGAGGCCAAGCAAGCGGCCTGCATCCTGAGCCAACGGGCAGGAGCCCATTATGTGAAAACCAGCACGGGCTTTGGGTCAAGCGGCGCAACGGTAGAGGACGTAAAGCTGATGCGCGAAACCGTGGGCCCCAAAATGGGGGTAAAGGCAAGCGGCGGAATCCGCGACCGCTCCACCGCTGAGGCCATGATTCAGGCCGGTGCAACCCGCCTAGGGGTCAGCGCCGGAGTGGAAATTGTTCGGGGAGAAACCTCCTCATCTAGCTACTAATACCCGCGGGCCTAAGGAAACGATGCATTCATGGTGCTAAAACCATTTCCAGAACTGATTGAAGACTTTTCATCTCAAACGATTGTGCTGATTGGCGATGGCATGATTGATCATTACGTGCTGGGCAATGTTAGCCGAACCTCAGCGGAAGCGCCTGTACCAATTCACCACGCTTACGGCGAGGATTGGGTTGCCGGGGGCGCGGCGAATGTAGCG
>DAIOTT010000196.1:1160-5615 GCA_036751885.1 Candidatus Sumerlaeota bacterium | reverse complement strand
CACCCGCGCCTTCTTCCTGACGGCGCTGCAGATGACCGGCGATCTCGGTGTGCTGCTGGAGGGATTCACCAAGCGCATCATCTGGCTGCTGGCCACCGCGCGGCTTCACGAGGTGTTCACCCTCAATCGCTCGCAGCTGAACGGCCCCGACCCGCTCACCCAGCGGGAGATCGCTTCGACGCTCTTCCTCGTGGCGCTGGCCTCCTATGGGCGCCAGGGCTTCGAGGCGGCCGCCGTGTGCATTCGCCGCTGGCAGGCGCGCACGCCCGGCACACGCGGGGGTGAACCGGAAACATACGTTAGGGACAATGAGTCAATGATAAGCGCCCCGCACACGCGGGGGTGAACCGCAGAGGCGCCCCCTAAAATAATGCCACATTTGACCGTGTTGACGGGGTTGACAAGAAGATTTACTCACCCACCGTTTCGGGGAATCGGGGGCGTGGATTTATCCGCACAGGAGGTGAAAAACCCCAGGGCAAGTCATTATTACGGCTAATATGGGGGCGAATTCGCTAAAACACCCCCCTCACTTAGGGGCGCAATAAAATGCTTTTTTTTCGCAAAGATTTTACCCTAGGCTTGCGACTTCATTGCTATGGGCGTATTTGTATCTTTGGCTAGCGCGCTTACACTCCACGCAGAAAATGAGCTTTTTCTTATGGATACAACGGAACCCGCCCTTCGTGATATTGGTCTCAGTTACAATCCTCTTCCATTAGTTCCCCCTAGCGGGAAGCTTTGTCTGGTTTTGATTGCCATTCGCACCTATAAAAAAGGGTTTCGCGATGGCCTGAGCAGTTGCGTGGCCGATGCTGACGCGTTGGCTGAGGTGATGATGGCGAGTTTTGGTGTGAAGCAGGAGCACATTCTGAAGCTTTACGATCAGGATGCTACGCATCCGGTGGCAGACGCTGGTTCGCCGGACGGGTATCATTCCGTGTTTAACCTTTCCTTGCGGCAAAGCCTGCAACGGCTGGCGCAGCGCAAAACCCCTTTTACAACTTCGGACTTATTTGTGGAGCTTTACCCTGCCGTAAGAAGCAATCGCCAGCTGGGGCCGCAAAGGGGAGTCATACAAGATTCACTGCATGAGTGGGGCCCCAGTTTAGCTCCTACTTTTGCAAAAACCCCCGCGCACGTTGGCCGTGGTAAGCGGCTTGACCTTGGTGGCGCTAGGCGTAGTTGCGGGCATGCGTTTCTTCAATTTGCGGGGTGTTTCCGGTTTCCCTATTCGTCCACCGGAAAGCGGTCTAGCAGGTGGATGAGTTGTTCCACTTCGCCATCGTTGAAGTTGGCAAAACTATGGTTGTGGAAGGATTCTGTCATGGGGTTGAGGCGTTGAATAAGTTCCTCGCCTTTGGGGGTGATTTTGCTCATGACGATGCGGCGATTTGTTTCCACGCGTTTGCGGGTGATGAGTTCTTGTTTCTCCAATCGGTCTAAAAGGCGGGTAACATCTGGCACGCGTTTTACCATGCGGTTACCCACTTCACGGCAAGGTAGGCCTTCTTCCCCGGCACCTTTCAGGATTCTGAGGGCGTTGTATTGCGTCATGGTAACGCCCTGCTCTTCCAGCTTGCGCTCCAAGCCGTAGGTTAGGTTTTCAACAACCCTGAGGAGAAGTAAGAACAACTCCTGGCGGTTGCTTTCAAACCCTTTGGTTTGTTTCAGGTGTTCTAATGCTTTTGTAACCAATGGAGCGTACCTTTCGTGGGGAACAATTATTGTTGAAACAAGCAATTTCCGTTCCATGAGACCGGGCGTTTTGCCCTGTGATTGTTCAACTTACTTAATTTACACAGGCGTTTGCGTAAAGTGAACCGATTTCCCTTGCAATCTTGCTAGGCTCCCCTGCATATAGCCCTACCTAATAAAATTAGCCTAAGCTAATTATTTCAACTAGGAAGCTTTATTCAAACTATGCAAACTTATTGCCGCACCGTTGTTACTCTTCTTCTTCCGCTTGTACTTCTACTGATTACCGCCTGCGCCACTGAATCTCCTCAACAAAGTACCGAAGCAACGACTAACGGCAAATTCAACGCTGTGGCTACTACGGGTATGCTGGGGGATTTGCTGCAAAACGTTCTCGGCGATAAAGCCACTGTTCGCGTACTGATGGCTCCGGGCGTTGACCCCCATACGTACATCCCGACGCGGCAGGATACGCTGGATCTTAGGGATGCGTCCCTTATTTTCTACAACGGCTTCCACCTAGAGGGGCGCATGGGCGAGGTGCTGGAGTTGTTGGGTAAGGATAAAATGACGATTGAAGCGGCGCAGCTGATTCCCGCAGAGCGAGCCATTACCACAAACAACGGCGCCGTGGAAGACCCCCACATTTGGACGGATGTTGATTTATTCCGCGAGGTTGCCCTTGCCTTGGGCGAGCGTATGGCAACCCTGCAGCCGGAACATGCGGACTACTTCCGGGGGAATGCGGCGGACTACGCAAGCCAGTTGCAACAGCTGCATGCCTACGGTTTGCAGGTTATGGATACCCTACCGCAGGAGCGTCGCATTCTGGTAACAGCTCACGATGCGTTTGCCTATTTTGGGCGCGCGTACAATTTGCGCGTGCTTGCCGTGCAGGGTATCTCCACCGAAGCGGAAGCAGGCCTGCGGGATATTAATGCCCTTGTGGATGAATTGGTTGAACAACAAGTACCGGCGATTTTCTTTGAATCCTCCGTGTCACCCAAAACTATTCAAGCCCTGCTGGAGGGAACCAAAGCCCGGGGCATGGATATTCATATCGGCGGGGAATTATTCTCCGATGCCATGGGGGCTAAGGGGACTTATGAGGGCACGTACATAGGCATGATGGATCACAACCTAACCCTTGTAGCCCGGGCACTAGGCGGCACTGCCCCACAGGCTGGCCTAAACGGGCGCCTTGACCCCTCAAAATCTGGGGATAACTAATCATGACAAATGTGAGTGTCCCTCCTACGTTGACAGGTACCAGCAGCGGCCACGAGCATAGCCATAAGGCGCCGATCTCCATTCATGATATGACTGTTGCATACGACCGCAGACCCGTGCTTTGGGATGTTGATTTGGATTTTCCTGAGGGGAAACTCATCGGTATTATTGGCCCAAACGGTGCAGGAAAAAGCACGCTCATCAAGGCCATTCAAAATCTAGTGCCTCGCGTTTCGGGTTTGATTCAATTCTACGGTAAGCCCTTTGAACAACAGCGCGATCTTCTGGGTTACGTTCCGCAACGGGAAAGTGTGGATTGGGATTTTCCGGTGAATGCGTTGGATGTTGTGCTGATGGGTCGGTACCGAAAAGTCGGTTGGTTTCGGCGCATTTCACGAGAGCACAAACGCATTGCGCTAAACGCGTTGGATCAGCTGGGCATGGCAGACTTTGCCCATCGGCAAATCAGCCAGCTTTCCGGCGGGCAACAGCAACGCGTTTTTCTGGCCCGCGCGTTAGCCCAAGAGGCTCGCATTTACCTGATGGATGAACCCCTTGCGGGCGTGGATGTTTCCACGGAGGAAACAATCTTCAACATTCTAAAAACCCTGCGCAATGAAGGGAAAACCGTTCTGGTGGTTCACCACGATTTGCAAACCGTTAAGCGGTACTTTGATTATGTGGTACTGCTGAACATGCGAATTGTGGCCCACGGCCCAACGGAGAGGGTTTTTACGGAGGGTAATTTGCAGAAAACCTACGGCGGCAAACTAACGCTGCTTTCCGAGGCTGCCGAAGCGATGGCGAAAAAATGACGCCAGAGGAATTGTTTCGCACGCTTTTGCTGCAAGATTACAATACCCGTGTTGTGGTTATCGGCAGTATTCTGCTGGGCATTTCCTCCGGCTTGGTTGGCACGTCCCTGTTTCTGCGCAAGCGGGCACTGCTGAGTGACACGCTCTCTCATGCTACCCTGCCGGGCATTGCTGTGGCCTATTTGGCCCTTGTTGCTGCGGGACAAGGAGCACGGAATTTACTGGTGCTTCTGTTGGGTGCGGCAGCAGCCTCGGTGATTGCAGTGCTTACTATTGGCGTGCTTAAACGCACCACACGCCTGAAGGACGATGCCCTTCTTAGCATTGTGATGAGCGTGTTCTTCGGGCTGGGAATATCGCTTCTCGGCATCATCTCCCGCAATGCACCCTCACAATCCGCAGGGCTTGAGAAGTTTATCTACGGCAGCACCGCCTCCATGATCGCAAGGGATGCAATCCTGATGGGGGGCGTAGCCCTTGCAGTGTCACTCATCATGATTGTTCTATGGAAGGAGTTTCAACTCTTCAGTTTTGATTCAGGCTTTGCCGCATCAGAGGGGTACTCCGTGTTTTGGATTGATCTGCTGATGATGACCCTGGTGGTGGCCGTAACCGTTACAGGGTTGCAGGCAGTGGGCCTAATTTTGGTAGTGGCCTTGCTGGTGATTCCGCCGGTATCGGCCCGTTTTTGGACGCATGATTACAAACGTTT
>DAIOTT010000196.1:0-1150 GCA_036751885.1 Candidatus Sumerlaeota bacterium | reverse complement strand
CATTAGCGCATTGTTTGGGGGCATCAGCGCAGCGATTGGCGCGCTGCTTAGCGCCTTTTTAACGGATGTTCCTGCGGGTGCGGTGATTGTGTTAGTTGCAACGGCAATCTTTATCTTAAGCCTTTTGTTTGGGCCTGCTAAGGGAATTGTATTTCAGCTGATTCTCTCCAAACGGTTGGAATACCAAATGGGGCAACAACACCTGCTGCGGGCGGTTTACGAACTGCAGGAGAATCAAACACCCCTGCAACTGCAACCCACTGAGGAGCACTTAAACATCCCTGTCCCTCAAGAGGCGCTGCTAAGTTGCCGCGCTTGGAGCCCAAAACATCTGAACAGATTAGTCAATCGTGAAGAGCGTAACGGTAAACTGCTGGAAAACCCCAACGGCATTACGCTTACTCAAACAGGCCTGCGCGAGGCGAAGCGCCTAGTGCGCTCGCACCGGTTGTGGGAGCTTTACTTGATTACCTACGCTGATGTTGCCCCCAGCCATGTGGACCGCAGCGCTGATGATATTGAGCACGTGCTTGACGCAAAACTAGTGGCCCGGCTTGAAGAGAAGCTGCTGCAATTAGATTCTGCCCCGCCCGTTCCGCGCTCGCCTCACCCCCTTGTGGAATTACACGTGGAGCCCCTTGCCAATGAACCACAAAGCACCTCTGAACCGGAGGCGCGCCCATGATTTGGACTTCCCTTGATACGTGGATTGTGATTATTGGCGCTCTTTCAGCCATGAGCTGCGCGCTGCTTGGGAACTTTCTGTTGCTTCGCGGCATGAGCATGATGGGCGATGCCATTAGCCACGCCGTACTTCCCGGCCTTGCAGCAGCCTTCCTAATCACCGGCAGCCGTGGCAGTGTCACCATGTTCATCGGCGCTCTGCTGATTGGCGTACTCACGGCGTTTCTCATTCAACTAGTCTCCAAAAGCGGGCAAGTAGATGAAAGTGCCTCCATGGGGGTTGTGTTTACGGCGTTGTTTGCCTTAGGGCTAATCCTAATACGCCAAGCGGCAGACCAAGTAGATCTTGATCCCGGGTGTGTGTTGTACGGTGCGGTGGAACTTGCTCCCTTTCACACAGTGTCACTCCCCTTTGGCTTTAGTGTCCCTCATGCAGCACTTAGCAACGGCTTTATTCTGCTTCTTA
>DAIOTT010000195.1:3256-5676 GCA_036751885.1 Candidatus Sumerlaeota bacterium | reverse complement strand
GCTCGTGGCGAACCGCACTGGAGCGGTCAAAATACCCTTCCATTTCGTCTAAAATGCCCGGGTACGCGTGAAGTGGGTGGTGTGAGCCCACCGTTAGCACCACACGATTGCGCGTTTCATCCACAATGGAGCCCAACGCACGGGTGTAATCAATGGTGGTTTTTTGCAGCTTTGCCAGCTCCTGGCTGTCATTCAACCGGGCGGAAAGCTCCTGAACGTACTTCATGCCCTGCTGGCTTCGGCGCTCCAAGCCTTTGGCCTCTTTTTCACGACGCTGATCAATGTATTCCGCTAAATCTTGCGTTAGTTTTTGAACCCCGGCTTTTCCCTTTTCCAACAGGCATTGAAGCATTTGGCGGGAAACATCCTCGGAAATATCCTCCACCGGCGCAAGCGACTCATTGAACACACCAAGTGCATCGCGCTGGAACTCGTAGATCGCCTCATCAAGCTCGCCCTCTGCCACAATCACCTTGGAATCAACATCCAAAAGGGGGTCGCGGCCTACACGGTCTAGGCGGCCAATGCGTTGCTCAACCATCCAAGCCGCAAGGGGAAGATCAAAGTGGAAGATTGCATCTGCAAACTGAAAATTCCGGCCCTCACCGCCCAGTTCATCGGAGATGAGAATGGCAGAGCCCGGGCATTCTTGAAAGCTGAAGGCGGCTTTTTCACGGTCGCGCCAAGGAATTTCTGCATGAAGAGACAAAATCTCTGTATCTTTGCCGAAGGCCTTATTCAGCAGCAAGTATAGGGGCCGAACGTTGCACTCAAAGCTGGTGAAGATCAAAATGCGGTGAGGTTCACCATCCTCTAACATCGCCTTGATTTCTGCCAAAAGCGCCTCGTAGCGGGGAAGTCGGGCAAGGGCGCGGGCCTTCATATCAGTCCCCTTGGAGCGGCGGTGCCACTCAGAAGTCGCCATTTGAAGCTCCTCCAGCAGGGTTTCCTCCTCCGGCGTCATTTCCATGGATTCAATAATCTGCTCGTTCAGGCGAATGGGATCCGCCGTAACGGTTTCGCACGGGGTGTATTTCCCTTGGCGCACCGCCAACCACGCCTCCACCGCGGGCGCTGAACTATGGCTGGCTTGTATCAGCGTGGAAGCCGCACGCAAGTACCCGGGGCGCTCAATTTTCCCGGCTTTAACGAGTAATTCGCACCATTGACGAACGATTCTGCGAACCTCAAGCTCTTCCTTCTTGGGCTGATACGTGAGGCTTTCTTCCACCCGCTCGGCCATTTCATTATCCATTGCTAGGAACTTACGCTGGTAACGTAGAACACGGCTGCGGGGATCATACTGATCTGTTACAAGAGCGATGAGTTTATGGCGCAAGGCTAAGTCCTGACTGTTCACCTTCAGGGAGAGAAAGCGCGCAATCATCACGTCGTCCTCAACCTCTAGGGCTTCCCATGCGGCTAGAATATCATCAAAGCTGGAGTTCAAATCCCGCAGAAGACCATTCAGCTTTTCAACCTTTGGCTGAAGCTCATAAAGCTCAAAAGCCTTACCTTGATCTGAAAGACGCTCAAACGCAGCGGGATCAACCAATTGAAGCAGGCGTGTCAGGTTATTGCCATCATCACTTGTGGGCGTTGCCGTTAGCAGCAACACCACATGGGCGCGGCGGCTTAGGCGCTGGGCGGCATCAAACAGGGCATTATCGCGCAGTAGTTGGTGGGCTTCATCAATCACCAAAATTTCCACGGTTTCTTTGCGGGCCCAATCGGCTAAATGCCCGTGGGGTAAAATCACCCCGGGGTCATGATCGCCTTCCTCCGGTTCATCGTCATCAGAAAGGCGAAAAACGGATTTGCCGAACTTCCCAAACATCTCAAACGCCCATTGAATCGTAATTGACTCCGGAACAAAAAACGCCGTGCGCCACTCGGGAAAATACTTGCGAATGGTAGATACAATCAGCCCCGCTTCAATCGTTTTCCCCAAGCCCACTTCATCGGCCAAAATAAAACGGGGTCGACCAAACAACAAAGCATACCGTGCGGCGCCTACTTGGTGGGGAATCGGGAACATGCGGGCGCCGTTATACCCAACAATACCCAAGCTTTTGGCCGTGGCGTTGAAGTAAGATTGCAGAAAATCAACCCGCTTGCGGCACATAGCAGCAGGAACGTTATCCAAACTCAGCAACTGGGCCAAGGGGTCTGGAGAGGTCGATTCTACCTGAACCACCAACTGGTGCTCCTTCAGGGTTTTCTCCACGCCGTGGTGATCCACCACGTATTCGTAATAATCCGCACCTCGAGGGTTCACAACCCGCTTGATAGCAACTAAATCCTCACCAAAAAAAACCTGATCAGTCGTCTTTAACCGGTAGCGAAGAACATCGCGCAAGGGGGTTTGCAAGCGCGTTGCCCCCAATGAAATGGGCTGAAGAGTCGCAATATTCCCCTCC
>DAIOTT010000195.1:0-3202 GCA_036751885.1 Candidatus Sumerlaeota bacterium | reverse complement strand
AACCCGCCATAAATCCGTGCTAATGGATTCGCGGTGTGTTACTAGCATGCCAATCTTAAGCTCACTCATAAACCAACCTCAACTCGAGTAAACAGAATCAGTGGATTCCGAATGTTTTAGTATATCATTATTAACGGTATTGTGATAAACCAAACCGCCAAGCCGCAAGGTTTTGTTCGCCCCTTTTTTCTGGGAAGTGGAAACATCTACAAATTAAGTTGTAAATGAGCACTCTTCATCACCAAACCTGATAAAATGACGCTTCGGCATCAAAATAAATGATCATTTTAAGACCCATCCTAAATTCTCATGCTTGACAAATCCCAAGCAACTTCTCATTTGTTAAACAATCATAATAAAATTCTAACCAATAAAGGACACACTAATGAAAAAAGCATTTACATTGATTGAACTACTCATCGTAGTCGCAATCATCGCCATTCTGGCAGCCATCGCAGTTCCAAACTTCTTGGAAGCGCAAACACGGGCAAAAGTGAGCAGAGTAAAGGCAGACTTGAGAACGCTAACAATAGCGTTTGAAGTTTATGCGCTCGATTGGAATAAACCAGCGCCTGAAGCTGGTAATGGTCCATTTCCTGATAGAACAATTGATGGTATTGGCGGACAATCAGGCATTGTTACCCCTGCAATCTCAACTCCCATCGCTTACATCACAAATTCTGACCTAAGAGATGTATTTTTCCAAAGTGATGGCACAGGTGTACGCCCTGATTTACAGTTATTCACGTACAAAGCTTATGATTGGGAATGGCCTTTGGGCAATCCTGTCAAAGCTCCATCAGCTCCAATCACATTCAACGAACGTGCGGGACTAACTGGTGAACAATTTTTAGATTTCTACGGTTCGTGGAGAATTCTATCAGTTGGGCCAGACAGAGATTGGGACAATATAGATAATGGTACTCAATTTTCAGGCGGGCTGCAGCCAGTTGGAATGCCATACGACGCAACTAATGGAACAATCAGCGCAGGTAGTTCGTTCACAAAAAGAAGGCGAAGTAACAAAGTGGGTTCAGTAAACACTTAGATGATCATCTAAGGCGAATACCTTACAATTAACCCACTCCCCCGGCGATCCTAAGAAAATCGCCGGGGGTTTTTGCATTCCGGCGTGGAACGAGTCGACTTAATTTTATGTTCGAGAAAGGATAGGATTTTTCCTTATTTTTCTGTTTCTCTGTTGCAAAATTATGCTCTTAAGCATACATTACACACTTTCAAAGAAGAACTTCAACATGGTATCCATTCAAATTTCTGAGGAAGCTTTAAGCATAGCAACAGAAGAAGCACTGGTTGTCGGGCTAAATCTTGAAGATCTCGTTGAAAGGGCACTTCGGGATCATCGTCTTCGTCGTGAGATCAAATAAGGTTATGATTCCCTCGACTCAGGAAGTGTCGAGGTACACACCAGTATGGCAAATCTAATTGCCGAGGCCAAAAATGAGCTGATCAGCGATTGAGCAATTGTTAATTATTACACTCACAAAAGACGCCAGAACTGATCTTTAATCCCTTTTTAAAAATATTTACTGGAGTAACTCTGAATCAGTAGCAACGAATTATTTGCAAAAAATTCTAGAAACTTTTTTACTCCTATCAGAAAACCCTGAAATTGGCCGAAAGCGGATTGAAATACGTTTCGATCTCCGTTCATTTCCCTGCCAAACCCATGTGATTTTCTATACATTTCAACAAAACCGGCTCGTTATTCTTCGGGTTCTTCATGGCTCTATGGATCATTCAGAACGGTTTTAAAATGAAATAAGGCTCGAAAAAACTTCGCGGCACTTCCCCCCAGCGACCTCAAAAATCGCCGGGGGTTTTTGCTTTCCGGCGTGGTCTGCCTCGTGCTAATCATTTTGAAAATTATTTCCTAACACGAAACGCGAAAGACCCTATGCCGGATATTAGCCCTATTGAAACTGCCCTTGAACACCTGCGCGAGGGGAAAATGATCATTATTATTGATGATGAGCAGCGGGAAAACGAAGGCGATTTTGCCTTTGCGGCGGACTATGTTACGCCCGAGAAGATCAACTTTCTCGCGAAAATGGCCCGCGGCCTCATCTGTATCGCTGCCCCGCAAGAACGCCTTGAAGAGTTGGAACTTCAGCCCATGGTAATGAATAACACCAGCCATATGGAGACAAACTTTACGGTCTCGGTGGACGTAAACAACGGCGGCACCGGCATCAGCGCGGCAGATCGTTCGGCCACGTGCAAGGTCTTTGTGAATCCCAATGCCACCGCCCGCGATTTAGCGCGCCCGGGGCATATCTTCCCCCTGGGAGCTCGTGACGGCGGCGTTCTTGTGCGGGCGGGCCACACGGAAGCCACGGTTGACTTGTGCAAGCTGGCGGGCCTCTCCCCCGTTGGGGTAATCTGCGAAATCCTAAACGACGACGGCACCATGGCGCGGTTGCCAGATTTGAAGGTGATTGCCCGCGAGCACAAAATGCCCTTGGTAACCATTCGCGACCTAATCGCCTACCGCACCCAGCACGAGCAGCTGGTTAAGCGCGTTGTGACAACGCAAATCCCCAATCAATTTGGCCTTTGGAAGATGCACTTATACGAAAACCTGCTGAATAACGAGGAAACAATCGTTCTTGAAATGGGTGAACCCGCCAAGCAGGAGAGCGCCCTGATTCGCGTACACAGCAAGTGCTTTACGGGCGACACGTTCCACAGCTTCCGCTGCGACTGCGGCCCACAGCTTGATGCCGCCATGGCGCGCATTGCCGAGGAAGGGCACGGCGTCATCGTTTACATGGATCAAGAGGGGCGAGGCATTGGCCTACGCGCCAAAATGGAAGCCTACAACCTGCAAGACAAAGGCCGCGATACCGTGGATGCCAACATTGAGCTCGGCTTCCAAGCAGACCTGCGGGAGTACGGCATCGGCGCGCAAATCCTCCGCGATTTAGGCCTTACGCGCATCCGCGTGATGACCAACAACCCGAAAAAAATCATTGGCATCAAAGGATTTGATCTAGAAGTGGTGGACCGAATTGCCCTGACCGTTCCAACAAACCCCTTCAATGAACGCTACATGAAAACCAAAGAAGAGCGCATGGGGCACCAATACAAGGATGAATCCCCCCAACGAGCCTTCAAATGCAGCAACGGCTGGGCCCACGAGGAAACCAAAGACTAAGGGCAAACACTTCCCGGGAACGCC
>DAIOTT010000194.1:1295-5727 GCA_036751885.1 Candidatus Sumerlaeota bacterium | reverse complement strand
TTGTCGACACGCGCCGCCGCATGCTGGCGCAGAATTGTGGCAATCGTCTCCTGCCCCGGATAACAGCCTTTGTTGTTGTGTAAAGCCCGTTGTAGATTTGCTTCTAAGGGGATTGTGTCTTCTGTTAAGTCTGCGCCAAATAGGGTAATTCCATTCTCTATTCTATGCAATTCAAAGGCATTATAGCCCACAAATTCAGGGTTGGAAACAAAACAAGCGGTTTTGATCACCTCTAAGGCTTGTTCAATGGAACCATGGGGAAGCAGGCAAATTGTGGCGCCGCCAAAAACATCGGACTTAAACAAAAAAGCATCGGTATCTGCCATGAGTTCGGTGAAATCATGGTTTTTTAGCATGGGCGAACCGGAGCGAATTGCCAAGGCAATGTGGTCTTCCAACTGTTCTACGGAACAATCTTCGGTGAAGATGTATTGATCAATCTGAGCAGCTAATTTATCTGCCTTGTAAGGTGCTGTAATCAGAAGAAAACGATCATTCGCTTCGTCTTGATAAACGTCAAAATCGGCCTCTATTTTCCCAACAGCAGACAAAATAAACGCCCGCCGATGTTCACCATCCTTCAAATCCATTACGTTGTTTGTGCATCTTCGGTTGAGGTAATCTGCACGGTCCTTACCTGTAAGAAACACAGCGCCGAGAAAGCTTACATCTAAAATGCCCGTTCCGGCATTCCAGTTATCGTAATCCTTATCAGAAAAAAGCGCGGGTACTTTCCAGCCCCAGTGCACTAATGCCAGGTGGGGTTCATCTTCTTTAATACTCAGAACGGGTAATAATTTAATCATTGTTTTCTCTTTAGCTTTTGTAGTTCGTCCGCCGCTCTTTTAATCCAAATTTTCTGTGTTCGTTTTTGCCGATCAGTCAGTTGTACGGTTTGTAACATTGTTAGCAGCATTTTGTAAGCTTGCTCTTTATCACCGTCTTCAATCAGGAAGCGTGCCGCCTGAACGGTTGATTCGGGAATGTTGAAATGAGAGGTTGTACGCTCAAACTCGCGACGTGCTTTCTCCTTATCGCCCAAGGCCATAAGAGCATTTGCATAGGCAAGGCGCGCATCACCTTGGTAGAATCGGGGTTCTTCATCAAGCACATATTCAAGGTGTGCTAGGGCTTGATCTGGTTGGCCAATGGCGATTTGTGAAACACCTGCTTGGTATTGAGAGCGCAAATCTGTTCCATCGTAATGCAGCACGTCGCGGAGTAAAATTAAGGCTTCTCGGTAATTTTGGTTATCAAAGAAAGCATCAGCCAATTCCCGTTTATCGCCTACTAAACCATCCTGCTCAACCTTTGTTTTCAAGGATCGTATTCTGCCTGAAAGCTTAAGCGTTGAATCTAGGGCGCCTTCTTTGTCTGAGCCGATGAAGTAAAAATTCAAGAAATATACCGGTGCGCTGAGAATGGGGATGAAAGCCAAAATGGCAATCCAAGCCCAAGGCCGGTGTTTTTTCAGCGAATCAATCAATGCCCATACCCAAACTGAGCTGAGTATTAGCGCCACAATTGGGTAGATAATATACCACAGGCTCATTGTTTACCCTTGAATTCCTTTACGGAGTTTGTAACCCAAAATCCTGAGACCTTGTGTTCACGTTGATATTCTAACGCCATTCTTACCCAAAATGGGAAAGGTGCAAAGGAAAGAAATGCGACCAAGAGAAACCAACTGCGTACATCAAAAAAATATTGAAACGCCGAGGCAATAAGTTGCCCTACGATAACGGCCAAACCACCAAATACCAACCCCAGCAAAGTTTGCGCGGAATTGCGAAGCTCCTTGGGGAGCTCACGGTTTACGAATATCACCGCACACATATAAAGTAACCCGTAGGAAAAGGAGTGGAAGAGGTTTGAAGCCCAAATCCAAAAAATATCAGTTGTAAGGTACACCATCATCCAACGAAGAGGATTGAAGATAAATGCCAGCAACATCAACGGCATGAGGCGAATATGACGAATGATAAGGCCGAACAGTAGGAAGACAACGATTTCACCCGCAGCGCCGATATCAAGTGCAATGCTGACGTCGGTGTTGGTTCCGCCCACGAATTCCGCGCTTTTGATGTAAAAGCTTTGGCTGATAAGTGAAGGAACCAGAAAAACTTGGCTGAGAAAGATAAAGGCGAAGAACAAGCGCACAATTTTGCGACTCAATAATTTGCGTTGTACAGCCTTGAAATCCGCAAAAAAAGTATTTGGTCCCGATTTTCGCCCTTTGAAGTCGTAATCCCGAATTCCAAGAAAGGTAATGGCAACGCCTAAGTTGCAGACAAGCAGCATGGGGAAGATGAGGGATAAACCCTGCTCCGGATTTCGGTCGCTAAAAATACTGGCTAAAAGGCCAATCACAATAAAGGCCGCAGAGCCAATAGTTCGAATGCCGCCGTAACGGGTTTCACCGTTGTTTGAACTTAAGATGAGCGTGTTGATCATGGGGATTCTTGGGTTTGAAAAAAACGTAAAGATTGCCATAACAACGCAAAGCAGCGGAAAACTTACAACGAGCGGAAATAGCATAACAACGATCAGCGAGAAAATTGACATCCAAATGATTGCCCACTTGGTATTCATATGAAGATCAGCAATGTACCCCCAAAATTGATTAGCCAAGATAGAAACCAAGGGGGGAATCATGAACAAAAAGTGCACAAGAGAATCGCTAACGCCAATACTCTTAAAATACAGCGGTAAAAGCTTAAGTGTGATTGCCACAACGCCAAACATGAAGACCATGGGCAAAATAAATTGAGCAAATGAGTTTTGCAGTTCCGCGCGGAGCGGGCTTTCAGCAGGGATCATTGAAAAAAGGAATTTCATGAGCAAACGGTCGAAACGAGAATCCCATTACCACGGCTTGCTAGTTGTAGATAAGGAACAAGATATGACTTCGCAGGACGTGGTCAATGTTGTTCGCAGAGTTGCAAACACTCGGCGTGTTGGGCACACGGGTACACTAGATCCCTTAGCAACGGGGTTGATGATTATATTGTTGGGCGAAGCAACCAAGCTTTCAGAATACCTGATCACGACCGATAAAATCTACGAGGGCGAAATGATCTTGGGTCAACGCTCCAACACGTACGATATTCAAGGGGAAATCGAAACCTTTACCGAAGCGCGGAATGTAACACTAGAAGAAGCACAAAACGCCACACACCCTTACACGGGTGATATTATGCAAATTCCACCACCCTACAGCGCGGTGAAAATTAAGGGCAAAAAACTTTATGAGTACGCACGAGCTGGTGAAACCATAGAAGCCGAGGCTCGGCCTGTTCGCGTGGATGAATATTCTATTACCCACTTGGAAGGAAATAGAGCACGTTTTAAAATCGCCTGTTCATCAGGAACTTACGTGCGCACTTTAGTACACGACTTAGGACGCGATTTAGGGTGCGGCGCCTTGGTTGCAAGCCTAAGGCGAACGGAAATTGAAGACTTCACGTTGGCAGAATCCATAACTTTGGCAGACTTGAGGGAAAAAGATTTGGAGGAATTAGGGGAATTTATAATTCCAATTATGGATTCCATGACGGATTGGCCGATTTTTTATTTGTCTCAGGATGGAAAAGATTGGCTTTTGAAGGGCCAAGCAATCCCCGAACGGCTCGGCCAATTTGATATTGAAACGCCTTCCCCTAAGCTGGGTGATTTAATTTTTTTGTGCCCCATTGGGAAAGATGCGATTGCTATTGGTGAGTTGGTTGCTTGCCCGCCTAGCAATCCCCCTGCGGCACTAAAAGGGTACATTGGGCGGTGGATTCAACCGGCGAAATTACTTACTACAACCCACGTTGAGGCGGATTAATTTTCAAGTATACGAAGAGCTTGCGCGGCAACATCATTAGGCAACAAACGGCGCATGTGCTCTCTGTGGGCGATTCGCTTGGCTTCCATTAACGTCCAGTTAAAGGGGGCGTTTGAGGCGCGAATCGTTTGGTGGCGGGTTAAATCAGGAGCACCCCAACGCCTTTCATCCGTACAACCAAAAAGTGCTAAGGACTTTGTACCCACGGCTTGCGCAAGATGAATGGGGCCGGAATCAATTCCCACTACAAGGGCAGCTTGCTCAAGCAGAGCAGCAAGCTCTGGAAGGGAAAGAATTCCGTGCAGTGAATGGAATCCGCTGTGTTCATCTAAATCCAACATTTCATAGGAAGATCGACCGCCCCGCGTTCCTTCAAAAACGATTTGCAGGGAAGTCTTCTCATAAAGTTCAAAGGCAAGAGCGCGGTAATACTCTGTTGGCCAAGATTTAAACTCCAATTCTCGACCGTCCATTAGGAGCACAATATACTTACCGGGCTGAATGTTGCGCTTATTCAGGAGTTTTCCCACTGCATTTCTTGATTTTTGTGTTACAACGTAATTCAAGGGCATTTGCTGTAATGGCACTTGAAGCGGGGCCAAC
>DAIOTT010000194.1:0-1285 GCA_036751885.1 Candidatus Sumerlaeota bacterium | reverse complement strand
GTTTGCTCGTACTCATCGTACTCCCGATCGATGCGGTGCGTTGCCAAATCTTTCCAAATTTGAGCGCACAACCCTTCACTATTTGTCCAGGTATAAAGAGGCATTTGCGGTTTGAGGTAAAATTGCAGTGGTTTGAAATTATGGTAATAACAAATAAAGAGCGCATCCAGTTTATATTTGTACAAAGAACTCACAACAGCGGGTAGAGTTTTGTACCCCTTTTTGTATTGCATTGGAATCAGCTGAAGCCGTTGTGTTTTGATAGAATCAAACAAAAACATCAAGTTCTCTGGAAGGTAAAAGACAATCGACCACGCTGGGCGCTTTTCCAGAATTTGCTGAATTAGGGGGAGTATGATCAGCGTATCACCTAAAAATGGGGAACAAACTATACCGATTGTTAGATGATGAGCAGGATCTGGAATGAGTACTGGTTGAGTGAAAATTTTGCGGTGCGTTGCAACAAGTGATTTACGAGTTGTTTGCTTCAGTATTCCAAAAATTGACTGAACAATGGTTTTGGAAATAGTCTTTGTTGAGCTAAATGATTGATTTTCGCGGGAAAATGCTTTCACCCCTTCTTGAAAGTGGGCGCGTTGCCTTGTTCGCCAAGTTTTTAAAAGGCGTTTACTTCTGCGTTTGTTGGGTTTTTGCTTCAATTCTTCGAGTAATAAACCGATTGAAGTATGAGTAACATCTTGCGCTGCTTGCTTTATGGAATGTTCATTACCCCTTCGATTCCAAGATGAAATTCCATCCCATTGGGCCCGTTTTAGGGAAGTTGAAACTTGCATTCTTGCGCCTGAAATGGAGTGGAACACCAAGCAAGAAGAGTTCATGAGGGTGCGGAAACCCGCGTTGCGAACACTCAGCCAAAACGCTGCATCTTCCCCCCCGAGTTGATAGTTTTTTAACAAATGAGACTGAATTTCCCCCCCCAGTTCTTGAAATTTCACCGCTTCCCAAACACTACGTTTAAATGCAAGGTTGGATGTTGTAGGAAGAGTATTCAAACCACTTTGATCAAAAAAAAATCCCGGTGTTGAAACGCCAAGCAGCCAATTCAGTTCCGGGTGCCAATCTGTGGGTGTTTGCAATTCATCCGCGGGCAAAACCAACCCGCCAACAGCATCAGCGTGCTCTAGGGAAGCCGAAATTTCCGCAATCCAACGCTCGTCTGCAAGGCAATCGTCGTCTAGAAAAGCAATCAAATCTGTGGAAATTGCATTTACAAGCTGATTTCTCGCGGCGGCGAATTCAAGCAGATTCCCGCTTAGTTCCAACA
>DAIOTT010000193.1:0-5793 GCA_036751885.1 Candidatus Sumerlaeota bacterium | reverse complement strand
TGATGCTATTGATTAGAAAGACGATGTGGGGAAAATTCGTGAAATCATCTGCGAGCGAATTTCATCATCGCGGTCGGAGATAATCACCAAAACGTTTTCCTTCAAGTAAACTGTAAAGGTTTGCGAAAGAATTTGTGCATTGGTTGTTGTTCCCGAAGCTTCAAGCCTGAATTGATCCCGAAATTTCTTTGCATTACCCGGTTCAAACCAGAAGAAAATCGCGCAACTAAGGTCTGTTTTCATAGTTTCATCGGTCAATCGAAAGGTTCTAAAGCCCTCAGCTGAACGCAAAAATGCTGCGGCAGTTTGGTCGCCGACGTTGAACATTCCATCAAAGAAAGCTGTATCGTCGATTTTCTGTTGGTTGGGATCGGCCTTGGTATTTTCTTCCGCGCTGTAACCAGAGGTGATTGTTTCTGGCATTAATTCTTCCTGAACGAATTTATCAATTGTGGTGTACGGAGCGGGAAAACCCAAGGTGGAGCGTTGAAAGTCCAAGTAGGCTGTGTAAGGCCCACCGATTCCCTTTGCGCCCCGTAGTTTGTTCCATTGGCTTTCAGGAACGCCAAACCAAATGCCGAGTAATATGGCAAAAGCAACAATGATTTTGAATGTAACAGAGCGCAGAAAGTACAATACGTTGACTTTGATGTTTGTTTGAATTCTGCTGAGGTTGTGGTTGAACTCGTTGATTTCCCCTAAACGTTCGCGCTCTTCAGAAAGACCAACAACGGTTGAGTTGAGCAGCAGATAACATTCATGCCATTCTTGCTCCACTTTTTTTTGGTCTGAATCGCTCATCTTGCGAAGGTGGCGGGCAGAGATTGAGCGGTTTACAAGCTCTAGCATGGTTTGAGCAATGTTTTGATCGTGCTTCAATGATTCCAAAAATGAATCATGCAGCATGGCAATCCGTGCTTTAGTCGTGAGAAATTCCTGATCAAAATCCGGGGAAATTTCATTTTTTTTAGAATTGGTACCTTGCTTGAATTGATCAAGGAATTCCTTCCAAGCTTCTTCTAATTCTGCGCAATCCGCATAACGGCGTTCCAATAATTGATTGATCATGAAACCAGTACCCTCGAAAATATAAACAAATAAACCAAAATTATTTTTACCCGAACCTTACATCAAAGCAAGAATACCTCTACACGCTAAGTCACACGTACGTTAGCGAGTAAATACAGAATATGATTCAATTCTAAACTGTCAAGGGGTCAAGAGAAACGGCGGTTCCGTATACAAGAAGCTCAGCAACACCGGCGCTGATTTCCGTAGTGCAGAATCGCAAGCCCACAACGGCATCAGCACCCAAGAGGCGAGCATCTGCCATCAGCCGATCAAGGGCTTGCTCACGCGCTTGGGCAAAAAGCCGGGTGTATTCGTGGATTTCGCCGCCCATGGTGTTTTTCATTGTTGCTACAAGATCATCGCCTGCATGAGCGCCCCGAACTGAACACCCTTTCACCAACCCCAAATAACCGGTAACCGTGCGGCCGGGCAAATTGTCCGTGGTACATAGTATCATCGCTTAATTCTCCTGTAGCGATCCTTTTTGCGTTCTGCAATAAACCCACGCAAAACACTGAGGTAAAGCAAGAGAATACCCACCAACATGATACTTAGGCCTATGAAAGCAAGCGTAGAGGATAATACGGAGTACAAAAAGCTGATCCCCGCAACGGCAAGTAAACCACCCCCAACAGCGGCAAGCACTAAACCCGTGGATTTACCCGTTAGTTTAGCATCAATTTCCTCCCAATAATCATCCCATAAATCAGGTTTTATCTGTTTATAGCGAACCGCTTTTGAACCAGAGAGCACTCCCTGAAGGGATTCAACTTCGTTTCTCCACTCAGGGTGAGAACTTAGGATTTCCTCAAATTCGCGCACTTGGTGAGCATTCATTTCACCGTCTAAATACGCCATCATTTTCTGTTCAACGGTTAACTCCTTAGCAAGCCTAGGAGTTTTATTGGCAGAACCGATCCTGGCACGGTTTATAGGTTTTTCTTTTGTGCTCATGATGCTTCTACCTTTTCAGAACGAGATTTAGTTTGTACGAACTCGTGCTTTAAATCTTCAAGTTCTGCGGCTAAAGCCTTTCTTGCGTGGAATAAGCGGGACATAACGGTTCCCTCAGGGATGTTCAAGGCTAAGGAAATATCGTGGTAATTCATTTCTTGAAGATGCTTCATCAAAATAACCTCCCGAAACTCAGGCTTTAATTTTTCCAGACCCTTTGCAAGTTTGCTGCTAAGTTGTTCCCGCTGAATTTTTTCTCGAACGGATTCTTGTTTTTGGTGCAAACAATCGTTCGTATCAAAATGCTGATGGTTGTCTTCAATCAAATACTCTAGGGAGACTTTTCTGTGCGCCCCGTGTTTTTTGATGTAATCAAGGGCTAAATTGCGTGCAACTCGGTAAAGCCAAGGGTAGAATGCCCGCCGCGAATCAAAACGATCCAATGCTTTATAAACTTTCACAAAAGCTTCCTGAGAAATATCACGAGCGTCCTCTTCATTGCGGAGAAGCTGAAACACCGACCAATAAAGTTTTACGCGGTAAGCTTTCACAAGCTCCTCGTACGCCGCTTTATCGCCGTTTTTACACCGCAGAATCAGAAGTTTCTCGCGTTCTGAATCGATTTTTGCATCCACCAATAATGATCTTTCTTCTTTGAATCAAGATGAAGAACTTATGTAAGCTTTACGCACTTTAAGGATTTATATTCAAATTGAATAGACAAAATTTCTAACAATACCAATCGTTAGCGCAACGAGGATTGAATTTTTCGCTAAACTGTAAATGAAGAATTGAATCCGACGGTGCTGTTGAGCAACAATCTTCTTAAGATTCACCGGTCGTTACACGAGGAGTAATGGATTTTGACCTCAAAAGATCCTTTAAAGCCCATCAAAATTGAAAAGAAAGAAGCAAGAAAGATCATTGCCTCTTCGCATCTTCACGAACCCGGTAAAAATAACGAGCCGTTCGCAAAAAAGAAACTTAGCACTCAAGAAATCCTTACTCCAAAACCGATCAAAAAACACCCCATAAGTCAAACACCTCAAACACCGCAGAATCTACCCTCGGATGGAACAAACGGAAGGGAAGAATCTACCGGCGCCCAAATGCTCCCCAGTAAAAAACGTTTGGAGCTTACCAGCCTGCTTTGGGGTGAAGGGGAAAACGAATTCGCAACGGGATTCGATTTTGATGAAAAAGAAGATGATGAAAACCCCGTTGTAGAAAAAGACGCCATTACACCCATTCCAACAAAACCGAAGAATTTGCGGGATGAAATTGAGCAACGACGAAATCGAAGACATAATAAGCCTGAGGGATTTGCGCCCAAAACGCCTTCTCCCACAGATGACGAACTCCCCGCTAAGGTAAGCACTCAACCCAGAGTGAAAAATAATTTTGAACGCCTTTACAACCGCCGGGAATGTAGCTTCCCGGGAATGATTACAATCCTTATCCCCGAGAAAACCTTTCAGCCGCAAAAGTATGCCGTGCGGGTTGTAGATATTAGCCCTTCCGGCGTTCGCCTTGAAACCCGCCAACTTGATGAAATTACCGCCGCCTACTTGAATAAAGACCGCTGGTATGCTCGGCTTGAAATGCTGGTTCCGCATCGGGATAAACTCAAGCTCAGAGGGCGCTTGGCTTGGGCTCGATTCGATGAAGCACAATCCCAATTGGGTTTACAATTTGAGGAAAATTGCCCCGATATCGATGGGCTTTTCACCGATACAGTCAACAAAGCCTTGCTGATGGAGGAGTTGATGCTGCGCTCCCCAATTATTGATCCCTTCCCCTCGGTTACGCCGGCCGATAAATTCACCTTCTCCGGTTCTGTTGTTCAGGAGTGTAATCTCATTCGCGTGCAATCCAGCGTTGGTCAGATATTTGAAACAATTCCCGATAAAGGGAAATTCCAAATTGATATTCCGCTTATTCCAAACAAGACAAACTTTTTGAGTTTTGTTGCCCTCAGCGAAACCAAGCAATCAATCCCCACACCCGCAGCGATATTGCATAAAGTGGGTGTTGCGGAAACAATCACCTACTCCGATAACAACTTAGTGGAAAGCTTTGAAATTAGCCCAACGGGTCAGCATTTATCCATGACACTCAGCGGCCCGCCTGCGCGGTTTTTTCAAGCGTTGAAAGCCATTGAAGCCTCATTGGCAAACGCCACAGAAATTACCCTGAATTTAGACCTTAGGGGCGATGCACATAAAGCCGCGAAAAAACTGAAGCACCTTCTACCTAAAGATCATAAAAATGCCGAATAAATCTAACACCCATTTGCATTTTACGGGGAGAACTTACGATTTTATTAACTTGTTAAGAACTTGTAATGCTGCTTCAACCTGAATAGGTTCTTGGTAGAAGTGCGGAGCAATCCGCAGAAAATTCCTGCGGGCGGAGATAATCACATTTGCCTCAGCAGCGCGCTTTGTAAGCTGATCCAACTCAATACTCTTCGGCAATTGAAAGGCTGAGATTCCCGATGCATGTTCCAAATTTACGGCTGAAATTTGGCAGAAACCGTGCTCGCTTCCCCAGCTGTTAATCACTTGTTGGTTTTCCATTACGCGAGCGTGAATAGTCTCAACCCCAATCTCATTCAACAGCGATAAAGATCCTCCAAGGGCAAGAATACCTGGCATATTCAAGGCCCCTTCCTCAAAGCGCGTAGCATTGGGAGCAGGCGGTAAATCACGATTGCCGTAATCCTGGAAGTTTTTTCTCCCCAACCAGCCGGTCATGCTGTCATTCAGTTCGTGGTGCACGCTGGGATTTACATAAAAGATTCCGGCGCCTTCAGGGCCCATCATCCATTTATGGCCGTCGGCCGAAAGAAAATCAACCTGCGCATGCTTCACGTTTACGGGTGTTACGCCCACCACTTGAATTGCATCCACACAGAACAAGGCTCCGGCGTTTTTAACCATGAAACCCAAGGCGTTCAAATCATGACGAAAACCTGTGGCGTAGTCTGCAGCGGAAACGGCAACCATGCGCACTGTATGGCGGGCCAACAGGCGTTCAAGCTCTTGCAGATCGTACCCATAATCTTGCTCGGGCCAAGGGACAACGTGCACGCCAAATCTTTCCTCCAGCGCCGTCCACACGTACCAGTTGGCGGGGAAAGTTTGTTCGTCCACTAAGATTACGTCGTCTTCCTGCCAATCAATACTTTGTGCAACCAGCAGCAACCCGTGGGTGGTGCTCTTTACAAAGGCAACTTCATCGGTATTTGCGCCAATCAAGGCGGCAGCTTGACGGCGAGTTTCCTTGATGCGGTTCAGGCGGGGAAAGAAGGTACTCCACGGATCCTGAGTAAGCTCTTCAGTGTAAAGGGAAAGGGCGCTGGCAGCGCGGGCGGTAATTGGGGAAATTCCGCAGTGGAAAAGAAATCCCGGTAAATTTTTCAAGCTGGGAATTTCATCGGCAATACAAATGCCTTCAGGAAGAGCCGTACTCATGAGTGGCGCGGGCCTTTCTCACGCGGGTAGCTGCCCAGTACACGACACCATACGCAGTTTTTTTCCAGATCAGCAATCGCATCCTGAACATTCACGTCCATTCGATGACCCAATAAATCCACGAACATCACATATTCCCAAGCGCGTTTTTTGGTTGGTCGACTTTCAATTTTGCTCAGGTTAATGCCCCGCTCTGCAAAGGGCTTCAAAACATTGTACAAGGCGCCGGGTTTATCAGCGCTTGTAAACATCAAGGAGGTTTTATCGTCGCCCGTGCGGGGAGTATCAGTTT
>DAIOTT010000192.1:4169-5877 GCA_036751885.1 Candidatus Sumerlaeota bacterium | reverse complement strand
GTAGTTTTTTAGGTTTAAAAAAGAAAATATATCGCCAAAAAAGGACGTTTGAGTAATGCGTTGAAAAATGTATTTGTCATGTCTTGCCATGTGTTCCCCGTTGGCTGCAAGGCCCTACAACGGCGTTGGCCCCGGCACCTCCGTGATTAATGCTGCAGGCGGAGCCGATTATACCAGCCTGCAACAGGCGATCAATGCCGTGAATGCCTTTCAATGAACAGGCGGCGATTGGGTGTTTGAAATTGCAAGTGATTTAACCGTGAATACCAAAATTGCGATGGGGCAAAATACCAACGGCAATTCAATCACCTTTAGGCCGGCGGCCGGAGCCGATGTTAGAATCACCTTTGCGCCAACCGTAGCATCCTTTGGGTGGGGTTCTCATTGGATTATTGGAACTGCTTCGCCGAATTCATCCACCAATAATATTAAAACTGATAACGTCATTTTCGATGGAAATAATGGAACGGACGACCACCGGCTGACGATTCAAAATACCGATGACACTTTCGCTATAACAATTCTTGGTTATGTTGCTGATTCAGATAATGCAATCGTGCGCAATACTGTTATCAAACAACGGCGAACAGCAAATGTTCCGCTATCAGGACTTCGTTTTGCCTCTATTGAAGAAAGCGCCAGCGTATTTGGAACGCCTGATAATTTTATAGTAGATAATAATATCATTGAAAATTTGTCTGGTGGTGGTGCTGCATTAATAATTGATCGTAATGGAGGTGGTTTCGATACACCCGGATCTAATGACGGTCTGATAACAAATAATACATTCAGCGCAACAAGATTTGGTATTATTGCCACAGAACACCGTAATATAACAATAGATAAGAATTTGATTCAAGTAAACTCATCTGTCTTCGGTGGAAGACCTTCATTTGGGATCACATTGGAAGTAGGTACAAGCAACACAGGATCATTTCCTGTAACAATTACAAATAACATTATACAAGCGGCGGGCGGAGCTGCCAGCGGTCAAGATAGTATCGGTGTTTTTCTAGGCTCTACTACAGCATCAGGTGGGTCTTATATATACAGAGTTCGCAATAATTCAATTAATTCCGTTAAACCAACAACAACATCACCAAATCAACCAAATAGAGTTGCAGGTATATTAGTGGCGGACATTGACTCATTTTTTTCAATATCACATAATTCCATCAGCCTTGAAGATTCCTCGGTTGGCAGCGGCATTCCACTTATCGTTGATGGTAATGGGGGAATTGTCATTAGAAATGGAATAAACGCTCAAGAAGTTACTGTGACAAATAATATTGTTCGCTCATCCGTAAACGGTGGTCATGTCGTGAATATTCAAGAAGCAAATCCTAACCTTACAATGGATAATAACTTATATTTTGCGGATTCCAATACACAACTTGGCCGGGTTGCAGGTGTTGATATTACAATGCTTTCTGCCCTGCAATCGGCAACGGGGGAAGACGCTGCAAGCGTTGTTGACGACCCATTAACGGGTGCCGAGGGCCGGTGGAATTCCCTTGCTGATCTAAGCCTAACCGGGCCGGCAGCGTTTAGTGTTTTCGGCGCGCTCCCAATCTCAGGTATAAGCACGGATATTGAAGGCAATATCCGTACCTTCAAACGCACGATTTTTGAATTGTTAAAGCGCGAGTTCCCGGTCGAGATTATGGAGTGTAAATTACCGCGGGAACAGATTCTGAAGTTCTTCAAC
>DAIOTT010000192.1:3454-4159 GCA_036751885.1 Candidatus Sumerlaeota bacterium | reverse complement strand
GGCTTGCTGAATGTTTACAAAGGGGCCTATGAGTTGCCTACGTTTGCAAACTCGAACTTGCAGCATTGGTCGCTTTACGCTTACTAAACTTTTTGTGAGAAGCCGTTTTGCCCAAACTCCACTGATTTGCGGCGTATTTGTTGGCAAAATGGCTTCTCTTATTGCTTGATTCCCCGTCAATCCTTGGGAACACTCCTCATCCGATTTTCAAAAAAAGGACGAGGTTTTATCTGTGTCACAAGCTCTAGTAATTGGTTCTGTTGCGCTTGATAGCGTTGAAACACCCCAAGGCAAAGTGGAAGATGCTCTAGGGGGTTCCGCATCATTTGGTTCTGTCTCTGCATCTTACTTTGGCCCAACATCGTTGCTCGCCTGCGTGGGAGATGATTTCCCCGAAAGCTACGTGGAGGGTTTCAGAAAGCGGCAAATTGATCTTCAAGGGCTGCAGAAAATCGCAGGGGGCAAAACGTTCCGCTGGTCTGGTTATTACGAGCGCACCATGAACCAAGCGCACACAAACACCACGCACCTAAATGTGTTTGAACAATTTCGCCCAGATTTGACTGATGATCAAAAGATGCAGAATTTTGTTTTCCTTGCAAATATTCACCCAGAGCTTCAACTTTACGTTATGGAGCAATTACAAAACCCTGAACTTGTTGCCTTGGATACGATGAATTTTTGGATTGAAGGTTCTAAAAATAC
>DAIOTT010000192.1:0-3444 GCA_036751885.1 Candidatus Sumerlaeota bacterium | reverse complement strand
AGTCATCAAAAAAGTAAGTCTTCTGCTGATGAATGAAGATGAAGCCCGCCAGTATTGCGAAACCACGAACCTTGTTGAAGCTGGCAAGGCGCTGCTGAAATTAGGGCCAAAAACTGTGGTCATCAAAAAAGGAGAACACGGCTCCGTTGTGTTTCAAGAAGGGCATTACTTCGCTGTTCCCGCTTACCCAACAGTGCAATTGAAAGATCCTACAGGGGCGGGTGATACATTTGCCGGTAGCTTAGTGGGTTATGTTGCGCGTTTGGGTTCTGCAACGCCGGAGAACATTCGCCGAGGCGTATTGATGGGCAGCATGATGGCAAGCTTTGTGGTGGAAGATTTCAGCTTGAACCGTATTCTTAGCCTTCAAGCCTCTGAAATTGAAGCGCGAAGCAAGGAACTCATCAAAATTATGACCGCTCCCGCTATGGATCCGCAAACCTTTATCCCTTACGTAAAATAACCGCACGTTTATTCCCATCACGAAGTTATTCCCTTTGTATTTTCTGGAAGGTTCCCTATGAAAGACTTAATCCTTGGCCTTGTTGGTTTTGGTAACATCGGCACAGGTGTTGTAAAACACCTTCAAGAGCACGGTGAACTGATTAATAATCGCTGCGGTCGGCGCGTTGTGCTAAAGTCCATCTGCGACAAAAACTTTGATTACCCCCGGCCTGTTACCACAGATGAGTACAACAAAGTTTCTGACTTTCATGAGATTACTAAGGACGCTGAAATTGACGTTGTGATTGAGTTAGTTGGGGGAACCACGATTGCCTACAAGGTGATTACTGAAGCGCTAAAGGCCGGGAAGCACGTTGTTACAGCCAACAAAGCGGTGATTGCCACTTTTGGCGGCGAGTTGTTTGAATTAGCACGGCAGAACAACGTTCAACTACTGTTTGAATCTGCTGTTGGCGCGGGAATTCCTGCCATTCGCGCCCTTCAAGGGGGGTTGTTGCCCAACAAAATCAACGGCGTGTACGGCATTTTGAACGGCACGTGCAACTTTATCCTCACTGCCATGGAGGACGATCCTGCCCTTTCATTTGATGCCGTGTTGAAGGTTGCCATGGAAAAAGGGTACGCGGAACCAGATCCCACCCTTGATATTGAAGGGGACGACACAGCCCACAAAATCGCGATTATGGGAAGTTTGGTTTTTGGGTTTGATTTGCGGGGGAATGATACAATTAAAGAGGGAATTACAAAAATCAAGTCCAGCGATTTTGCCTTAGCTAAATCTCGCAACTGCACGATCAAGCTTGTTGCCAGCGCAGAACTTAGCCCCACAGGGAATCTTGGCCTTAGTGTTTGGCCAACACTTGTGGAAAACGGAACCGCCTTGGCCTCAATCCGCGGAGTGATCAATTCGTTCCTCATCAGTGCAGAACCAGCAGGGCTGATGCAATTTAGCGGCGCTGGTGCAGGGCAAGGCTCCACCGGGAGTGGAATTCTAAGCGATATTTGCTTGATTGCACAAACAAATGATTCCGCTGTTCTAGCAAAGCTTAATCCGCTTTCAATCCCTTCAAACGTGCGCCCAAGAGCCGGAATTTCCTCAGCACACCCGAAACGAATCGGCCGCTTTATTGGGAAAGAATCCGTCGGCTTTGTACAAAACGCGGGTTACCCAATCATCTCAAACAACGGCGAATGCGTTTATGTTGAACTGCCAGAACATACTTTAGCTGAACGGAATATTCTTTTGGAAAAAGCTAAAGCCAGCGGAATTGAATCCACGTTTGAACTTAGGATTGCATCCTTCTAAAAAAACGTACAATCTACAAATACTGTAATCAACGCCGGAGGTTCTACGCAGATCATGAATCATTTTTCGCTTTTGGTCAAGCTAACCGAGCAAATGTATCAAGACATTAAATTTGTAGCGGAAAATAATCCCACACAAGTTGTTGATGACGAATCCACCCGAATGTTCAACGCAGTGCTTACCCAAATGCGGGAAGCTCGGCCGCAGCTTTCGGTTTTGAATATGTTCAGTGACATGAACCCGCGCACCCTGAAATACAAGGATGCATTGGTTGTTACGGGCCAATTAAAATGCTTAGCCCACGCGTTGAATGAATCCAACATTCAGTTTGATTCACTCATCAACACGGCAACTTCCGAAGCAAAGCAAAACGAGAAGGCAAAGGCAAATACATCTGAGAAAAAAGACGGCAAAACCCACGCTGAAAAGCCGGAAGCTTTAGGGGAATCTGAAGCGTTGGATGAATCCATGGATGATTCTAACGAGGTTGAATCCTACGTTGATGAAGAACTCTACGGCACAAAAAGCCTTCGTGTTAATGAAGAGGGAATCGTTCCGTTCGATCTTTCTGATTCGTAATCCGTTCGCAATTTTCTTTCGGAATTTACCACGCGGTTACTTCCAGAAAACTCAACGTTCATCAGGGTCTTGCGGCGGAGATCATCAGGCCTTGGAAACCAAATCTACCCAACACACTGTTCAATTGTTTTTGAACTTCCGGTTCACAAATCACGCCTCTTAGCCAAGGCATAATTTGTGAAACACGGTTTATAAGTGCATCATTACCCAAGGCGCCGAAACTACCCCTCATGTCTAGTACAATCCCCCACTGAGCAGGGGGGCAGCCGCGAATATGCTCAAGAATAATCTCGTAATCCCCTTGAGACCAATGTTCATATTTCAGTTGCAAGCACAGCACGATGTTCAAATAGGTCAGCGTTTTTAACCATCGTTTACGGATTAGCTCAATCCTGCGGGAACTGAACGGGCTGGTGAGGGAAGTGGGAATGCAGAAGTTTGCCGGCCTAAGGCGCCGCAGATTTTTAACCACATCGGGCTCTTCAAGAAACCCTTCCACCCTACCGTTTGGCATTTCTGTAATCAACATGGCTAAGGGTTTAAGTTCACGGTCGCAGTGCTCTGTAATGGAGTTAATTTGTTCCGGTGAAAGGATTGCAACATCCGCTTCAAGAACCAGCGCGCCCAACTCGCTCTTTAGTTTTTGTTCTGTTGCTGGGTCCCCTTTGTGCAGCAGCAGCAAGCGCGCGAGTTGGCGGCGCAGCCAGCCTCCACAGCCAAGGTGCCGTGGTTGCGGCGCCTTGCTGGAACCTCGGTCTGAGCCAAGTTTTTTTGCCATCTGGCAAGCCTAGTCCATGCCCGCGCAGATCTCAATCGGTGAGGGATTTCGATTCTCATTCATTTGCGAAACCTTCGACCTTTACAAAGTTCGCGAACTCGCTAAGTTTTGGCTCCCCATGGACATCCTCATTACGATACTCTCGATCGTCCACGTTCTCGTGGCGTTGCTCTTGATTTTGATCATCTTGTGGCAGCGTCCCCGGCAAGACGGCCTTGGGGCCGCATTTGGCTCTGGTATGACCGACCAAATGTTCGGCGCGCAGACGACAAATGTTCTTCAAAAGGGGACAGTTTTTCTTGGGATTGTTTTCTTC
>DAIOTT010000191.1:0-5922 GCA_036751885.1 Candidatus Sumerlaeota bacterium | reverse complement strand
GGGAAAAATGGTGGATTGATAATGACTTCCTAAAGCATGATCCGCACGCTCACCAAGCGCTGAAAGTCATTGCTGGCTTCCGGGAGAAGTTGGGCTTTACCCCCACAAACACCGCAAAAACATCCGCTTCCAACTGAAGCTCGGTTGTGTTTCCCATGTAATTTTACGCTTTGCTTTACTGAGATTTAGTGAAGCAAATATGCCTAATTTCAAAGCTTTAAAACAGATGTTGCCCCTACGTTTAGCTCGCTCGGCGTTCCGCTGATTGATACATCATCACCAATTAAGCCCCCGTTCAAGACAGCATTTCTTACAACCGTATTTTGACCAATGATTGAATCGCTCACAACGGATCGTTCAATCGCACATTTATCCCCCAGCACGACGTAGGGCCCAACAACTGATTCACTTATCGTTGTTCCGTTGCCGATGTACACTGGCGGAACAATTGTAGCTGCGGGGTATTTTGCTTGAAGCGCTTTTTGTGATTCCGCTGAAGAAAGATCCAAAAGTGTTCTATTCGTTTCAAAAAGCGTTTCCGGCTTACCACAATCCAACCAGCCGCTAATGCTGAATGGCATCATTTTGTGCCCTTGATCTAGCATGTAAACCAGTGCATCAGTCAGTTGAATTTCCTTGGCGCTGCGAATATCATTTTCAACTAAATGATCTAGACCTTTGAATAATAAGGCGGGATCATTGATTTTGTACACGCCAACAATTGCCTTATTGGTGGGCGGGTTTTGTGGTTTTTCAATCATGGAGGAAATCAGGCCCGCTGAATCAAGCTCCACCACGCCAAAGCGGCGTGGGTCCTCCACTTCGCGAACGCCTAAGGCCGAATGGGGGGTTGCAAGAAGAGCTTTGAAATCAGCCTGGAGGATTGTATCGCCCAAGATGATCAGCAATTTTTCATCTTTTTCATGAAAAAGTTTGCCGAGGCTGATTGCGTGGCCAAGGCCCAGCATTTCCGTTTGAACCACAAAGTTCAGCTCTAAGCTCCCCCAAGTTTTACGCACGTGCTCCTCAATTACATCCCCCAAGAAACCCAAAATAATGGTAAGCCCATCAACGCCAGCCTCAACAAGATCGCTGATAATATGATCGAGCATGGGTTTGCCTGCAACGTTCATCAATACCTTGGGAACGGTAAACGTGTGGGGGCGCATGCGAGTGCCAAAACCGGCAACGGGGATAATTGCTTTCATAATCGGAAACCTTAGAATAAAAAATTCACCCGAATGATGAATCCGGGTGAACAAAGGGTGCAAGGGTTGGGTTGTTAGTTTAGCATTATTTTAGAGCGTTATATTGAGAACAACGGCACATGCTGTTGAGTTTTAATTATTCCTCAGCGCGGAGCGGAAAGCTGCTGGCAAGCTCTTCAACTTTACCTCTTACGGAGCGGATGATATTTTCATCGTCCACATTTTTGGCAACATCTGCAATCCAATGGGCGATTTGCTGCATTTCTGCTTTACCCATTCCACGGCTTGTAAGTGCAGGGGAACCGATACGAATGCCTGAACACTCGGTTGGCTTCCGCTGATCATAGGGAATCATGTTCATGTTCGTTGTAATGCCCGCAACTTCAAGGGCATCGGCAACGGCTTTGCCAGTTACATTGAAAGCTGAAAGATCTACCAAGACGAGGTGCGTATCGGTACCACCGCTTACAAGGCGAAGTCCCCTTTCAACAAGTACTTCACCCAGCGTTTGGGCGTTGAGGATTACGTTTTTGGCGTATGTTTGAAAGCTTGGGCGCAAGTCTTCGCCAAAGGCAACGGCTTTAGCCATAACAACATGCATCAACGGGCCCCCTTGAATGCCGGGGAAAACTGATTTGTTGATTACTTTCTCATGTTCGGCTTTTCCTAAAATCAAACCACCGCGTGGGCCGCGTAATGTTTTGTGTGTGGTTGTAGAGCAAAGATCCGCGTAGGGAACCGGTGAAGGAATCGCTTTACCCGCAACAAGGCCCGCGAAGTGTGCCATATCAACAAGGAATGTTGCACCGATTTCATCGGCAACTTCCCGGAAGAAAGCAAAGTCAATCAACCGTGGGTAAGCTGATCCTCCCGTGATCAGGAGCTTGGGTTTATGCTCACGGGCAAGCGCCCAAACTTGATCTCGGTCAATGCATTCATCGGTTTTGCTAACACCGTATTGAACAATGTTGTAATACTTGCCCGCCATGTTAACGGGGTGCCCGTGGGAAAGGTGCCCACCGTGGGCAAGGCTGAGAGAAAGCACTGTATCGCCGGGATTGATTGTTGCCAAAAAGATTGCTTGGTTAGCCGTGGATCCGCTGTGGGGTTGAACGTTTGCGAAATCTGCATTGAATAGTTTTTTCGCCCGATCGATCGCAATATTTTCCACATGATCGTATTCTTCGCAACCGTGGTAGTAGCGCTTGCCTGGATAACCTTCCGCATATTTGTTTGTGAAGATTGAGCCCGCCGCTTCAAGCACAGCCTGAGAAACGATGTTCTCGCTGGCAATCATTTCAAGAGTTGTATGCTGGCGTTTTTCTTCCACTTGAAGGTGAGCAGCAATTTCGGGATCTGATTCCAACAGAGTTTTGAATGCAGTGTTTTCAGCAAGAGTCACAATAATGGTTCCTTAAAATGTAATGAGTTGTTAGAACTAAAGGTGCTGGATGAAGCCCCAGAATGCAAGGGTTTGTGGTATGTTTTTATGAAAGCTGTTGAAAAATAATATTTAGAGAACGAAGGGTTGTTTGCTTTAGCTTTTTAATTTTTCAGCTGTAACGTTTGTTGATCAGGGCGGTCATGATATGATCCTCCCAAGTGCCGTTGATGCAGAGAAACTCCCGGGCGTACCCTTCGGTTACAAAACCAAGGCGCTTCAATAGTTTGCCGCTGCGCGTATTTCGCGGCATATAGTTCGCCACAATTCTTCTAAGACCAAGTTCCTCAAAAACGTAGCGGTTGCTCATGCGGATTGCTTGCGACATAATCCCTCGGCCTTGAAAATCTTGATCCACGCTATAACCTATCGTGCAGTAATTTCCTGCTCCGCGAACGATGTTATTGTAACAAATATAGCCAATAGCTTGGCTGGTTTCCTGTTGAAAAAGAAAGAGCCGAACCGCACGGCCGTATTTAAAATCTTCGTGTATGCGGGTAACGTGGGAATACCAAAAGTCCGGGGTATAATAGCCTTTCGGCCGAATCGGTTCCCAGGGTTTGTGAAACTCTTTGTTTCTATTTGAATAACTCAAGAGCTCTTGTACATCGTGGCGTTTTGGAGCACGCAGTTCAATTCCGCCAAAAACTAATTTCGGTTCAGTGGTTGAAGAATAACCGGATTGTGTGTTTTCCAAAATCATATCTGCCACCATTCCATACGCTATTGGGAATTTCTATTTTTGGAAATTCAGTTTCAATTGCACGTTGCATACTGTGGCATGTTAGAGATTTTTACGCCAACAATATTCATGGTAGAGATATTTTGGGTTGCCAATCAAATACCGACGCCACAAGCGGCCTGGTTCAAGGCATAAACGTACGACCCACTCGGCGCCGATTTCTCGCACCCACGCAGGCGCTCGCTTTCTTCCGGCGCTGTATTCAAACAAAGCACCGACGCACCAGATTGTTGTTTCGGGTAATTCCACAGCCCACTCCAGGGCAAGTTCTTCTTGAATGGGTGAACCCAACCCAAGGAGCAAATACTTGGGGTTTACGGTTTTGAGTTGCTTGAGCAGAGTTTCTTTTTGAGACGCAGACGCAAAAAAATAACCATGGTGGGTAAATTGAATGGGGCTTTGCGGTAAGTTTTTTTGCAATTCTGCTGCTGCTTTTTCAGCAACGCCGTTTGCCGAACCAACAAAAGCAACCGTTGCTTCGCTGGTTACACACTTCCACAAAAACCGTGTAAAAAAATCCCCCGCATTTATTCTCTCCTCTATGGGGCGCCCAACTTTAGCGGCCGTTTTAACTAAGCTCATACCATCGGCATACAGCAGATCCATTTGCTGAAGTGTTCGCCTAAAGTTTGGTTCAGAATGAGCCAAATTCACGGTGTGAGCATTCAAATAGGCAACGCACTGCGGGCGAGATTCTGAAAATAACACGCTCAAAAAATCCTCTACCCCGCCGCGAAACAAGGGGAAATCAAAGATCACTCTGGAGGGAAATTTAGACTTCATAAACGACATTTTCAAAAACCAGGAAACTGGCATCGAATTAGGTGTTGATCCCTAGTGTGCACCAGTAGAAGTTGCGTAGGGCAATCTTCATTTTCGCGAAAGGTCCCGTTCAACCTTGGATCAAAAGCTTCCCAACCCAACAGATTTTTGGCTCTCAAGTGAGGCAACCGAACAGGACGTTGCAGTTTCAAGCCGCACGCGCTTTGCCCGCAACATTAATGGTTTCAGATTTTCACCCTATGCCGATGGTGATACGCTAGGCAAAATTGAAGCGCGCATTCACGAAGCGGTGATGAATTCTGAAGCGCTGAAGGGGTACCATTGTTTTGTGCTGGATGATTTGCAGCCCAAGGAACGGCAATTTCTGAAGGAATCGCGGTTGATCAGCAAAGAACTTGAAAAGGGCGGAAAAAACAAACGCGCCTACATCAGCCCAGATGCAACTGTATCGGTGTTAATCAACGAGGAAGACCACCTTAGAATTCAAACGTTTTGCGGGGGAATAAACTTTGTTGAACCGCTCAAGCGGTTGAATCAGGTTCACGATGAATTGTTGAAAACACTTCAGTTCTGTAGTTCCGAGCGGTTAGGTTTTTTGACTGCCTGCCCCACAAACGTCGGCACAGGGTTCAGAGCCTCTGTAATGCTTCACCTTCCCGGTTTGAACCTTCTGAAAAAGGTAGAAAAAAGCCTGAGCGGCATTGCCCATCATGGGCTAACAGTTCGGGGTTTTTATGGGGAGAACACCGAATATATGGGGGATTATTACCAAATCTCAAACGAAATGACGCTTGGGAAATCTGTTGAGGAAATCCTCACAATCCTGCAATCTGTGCTGGATCGTGTTTTAGAAAATGAAAAAGAAGCTCGGCTTGAATTGTTCCGCAACCACGGCAGTTCCACAAATGATCAGATCTGGAGAAGCTACGCGCTGCTTTCGCACGCAAGGCGGATGGATACAAACGAGGCAATGCAGCTGCTCAGTAAAATGCGCCTAGGGATTGAAGCTCAATTGTTCCCAAAAATTAACCATCTACAACTTAATAACCTAGTGATGGAAATTCAACCCGCCCACATTGAAAGACGACGAAAAGTTGAATCTTCCAACGAAACACGGGATGAATTCAGGGCGTCGTTTTTGCGCAATGCGCTGAACGTGAACAACAACTAAACTAAAATTAGTGGAGCAAACTTTCTTCTTCAATCAAAAAAAAATCTTTCTTTTTTATCAAGTGGCACTTTATTCGTATTGTCTCAGTAAAGTTAGGTTTTCAATTAACAACAATGTACCCTAAACTATAATCTAATAAAGAATTCCCCCTTGGAGGCAGAATTAAATGCCTATAAACGACACTCCCTTTACACCCGGCTGGAAAGAAGTGATGCGGCAATCGCGTAACGAGGCCGGCAGACTTGGTCACGATTACATCGGCCCAGAACACTTCCTACTCGGAATCATACGTAAGGCGGAGGGTCTTGCTGTTCAAACGCTGCTCAACCTGAGCATCGATCTTGATGATTTGAAGCTTGAACTAGAACGCATGCTTGAAGTTGGCAACGGCCCTACTGTTGGTATTTTTCCGCAAAATGTGGAAGCCAAACGCGTTATTGAAACCGCCCGTAGCACCGCAAAGCAGCTGAATCACAATTGGATTGGAACGGAGCACTTACTTTTAGCGCTCATCCGTGAGGAGAATACCTTAGCGGCTCGCAGTTTGCGCCAATTTAACGTTGATTACAATAAAGTT
>DAIOTT010000190.1:0-6031 GCA_036751885.1 Candidatus Sumerlaeota bacterium | reverse complement strand
TGGGTGGCCTGATTGGTTTTTTTCACGCAGGGGCGCGGAGGTTTTGGGAGGTGGGGAGAGTTATTTGGAGTTTGGAGAAAGATACCGAATGAATTCAAAAACCACCTTTATAGAAACATGGTAGAAACAACGGTTAGTTTTCCCCGTTACGCAAGGGGAAGATAGATTGATAACCCCTAAAACATGGAGAAACAAAAGTAATCATTGAATAAATTGTTATGTGCAAAAAACCGAGACAACATGTGAGCAACTCTATGAAAATAAAGACTATTGGATTGCAAGGATTTCGTGGATATTCAAGTCGAATAGATATCGACTTCCCCAATTTGCGAGTATTGGTTGGAAAAAATGACATCGGCAAATCTACCATCCTTGAGGCTCTCGATATATTTTTCAATGATGGAAAGGGAAGCGTGAAGCTAGATAAAGAAGATATCAACAAAGCCAATCTAGCAGCTGGCAATAATATCATAGAAATCTCCGTTGAGTTTTAGGATTTGCCTGCCGCGACTGTTATTGATTCATTAAATGAAACAACCCTATCTGATGAGTATTTGCTAAGTTCATCTAATACGCTGAAATTAATCAAGCGATATCAAAATGGGGGAGCAGCAAAAGTTTTCATCAAAGCAAATCATCCAACTGCAGATGCATGCAAAGATCTTCTGCTTAAGACAAACGCTGAATTAAAAAAAATAGTAAACGAACAATCATTAGAATGCTCAGATAAAACCAAAAACTCCAAGTTGAGAAAATCTATTTGGCGTGCTCAAGACGATTTGCAGTTGGCGGAAGTTGAAATAGACACTGCAAAAAATGATTCAAAAGATATTTGGGAGAAATTAAAGAACTACATGCCCCTATATTCGTTATTCCAATCCGATAGGAAGAACAGCGATGGTGATAGTGAGGTGCAAGATCCAATGCGTCTTGCTGTGAAGGAGATTTTGGGAGATCCCGAAATACAAGCGGATTTGTCTAGGATTGCTAATACAGCATATAAAGCAGGGAAGCCAACCGTTACTTATATTCGGCTCAACCGCGACAGAACCACTACGACACAGCAAATAATTTTAACCGAATATGTTCGTCATCAAATACACCACCCTGAAAATACCAGCAATCCTAGATTCACAGATGCACAGCTAAAGCAATCCATAGAGGATATGCGGGCCCACATACAGGCAAATCTGCGATCCGCGAAAAAAAACATAACAATCGCTTAAACTCGGACTGTCGCGACCGATATCGTGACACATAAGCAGTTGCAGTTACCAAAGTCGAGAGGCTGGAGCCTTTAGAATAAACAAGCGTTAAGTTAGGTAAGTTTCGAGATCATTTGTAGTTGACAGTCAAATGAAACTGCAAAAACAAAAGAAACTGTTGAATAACTTATTATGACAATAAGCAGGTGAAAAATGGATTCTTTTGACTTTAATGTTGATGAAAGGCTGAGGCCTTCGGTAGAAAGAAAACTAACTGGGACTACAAAAATCGACTCAGAAATATCTGCTCTTCCTATCCCTGATAAATATATAGGTAAGAAAATAGGTGTTTTATTATTAAGAGCTTATACACGGTTAGCTCCAAAAGCTTTGCGCTGTAGGTGTGTTTTTGATCCTAGTTGCTCACATTACAGTGAATTGGCTATAAGACAAAGGCGTTAGTTACACACTGTATGAATTACGATAAATGGCGAGATGATATTTTTGGGAAGCCTGAGGGCTATGATCCACTAGAGGGAGATCTCTTAGAAGAGACAAGCAAACTATCGGAAATAGAGCATTTAGATTTCATAGACAGGGCTCGTCAAGATCCCGATGTGCATATAAACTACTCTCAGGTACAGATTGGTATCGGTCTGAAGATAATTTATAGCAATATATATAGTGTAATTTCTTTCTGCTATGTTGAGAAAGATGAAAATTCTCAAGGTGAGCGAAGGAAGATAGAGTCAATAAAATGTCTTAAATATTTATATACAAATTTCTTTTCCCGCTATTGCAACGACGCAGTCATAAAAATTGGTGATGTCACTTCACCAAATCACATGAATTTTATTTGTTACATGCTTTGGGATATCTTTGTTTTATATCCAGGGAACGCAACAACTAAAATGATAGAGGCTAGTATTGAAATGATGGAAGAATCTCTTAACATTCGAAACGACAACTGCCTGGTTTCTTTAATTCAAGGATTGGGACATTGGGTGCATGATACGAGTTTAGCGGCACCAGTGTTGGATAAATGGTTGTTATCTCCAACTACTAAGAACCAAGTAGTAATAAATTATGCAATTCAAGCGAAAACCGGTTACCTCCAATAGTGCACTAAACAATCGCATGCAAGTCGGACGCTGCATAGCCGCGTCGCTGATGCGTAGCGTAATTTACCTAAGAGAATATAAGCCTAAATCACGACCCCGTATGCTTTGTTGCGCCCTTGACTTTTTGCTGATGCAATTCCACAATGTGCCCGGTGGGGTACACGCTTCCAAGGGCGACAACACTGCCCGGGCGGGCGAAGGTTAGGGCGCTGTTGAAGGCGTCTTCTAACGTCTCTTGGGCCATGGCTTTCATCACGCACTCACGGGCTGCGGTGAACAGAATCGTGGCGGGTGCTCCGCGTTCACCGCTTAGCGTGTAGCAGATAATGCGGCTTACATTTTCCTGCCCCACGGCAGATAGAAATGCTTCCAAGAATGATTTGTGGTCTTTATCTTTTTGCATTCCCCACAGCAAAACATAGGGCGGCGAAGCCAGTGCGCTGAGCTCTTTCAAGGAACGCCCCAACGCTGCTGCGCTATGGGGACAGTGAGCTGAATCAACCAGTACCGCGGGAAGGCTGCGTAAGTATTGAAGTCGACCCGTCCAAATAACAGATTCCAACCCAGTAGCAATACACTCCGGGGAAAGTTCGCGTCCCTGTTGCTCAAGAAACGTCTGCACCGCAGCAAGGGCAAGCTCAGCGTTACGAATCTGGTGCTCACCCAGAAGCGCTAAGTCGCACTCCAATCCGTCTGCAGAATTGTTCGGCCAATGAATTCGAATCCGCTGACAAATTGGTTTGCCGTCTTTGTTTTCAGCCAGGCCTAAGGGCTCACACCGGGGGAGTGGAATGAGAGGGGTGCCGACGTCCTTTGCGCGACTTAGGATTACATCGCGGGCGGCGTTTTGGCGTTCGTCATTTCCTTCGGCAAAAACCACCGCGGGAACGTTTGATTTCAAAATCCCGGCTTTTTCAAAGGCAATTTTCTCGTGTGTGTCCCCCAGAATCGCCGTATGATCCAAGCCGATGCTTGTGATCACTGTCACTCTGGGTTCAATAATATTCGTGCAATCTAGCCTGCCCCCCAGGCCAACTTCGTAGACTTCGGCATCAAGGTTTTCTTGCTCAAAAAGCTGGAGGGCTGTGGCCGTAAGCAGCTCAAAAACCGTGGGCTTTTCACGGGGCAAAAGGGTATACCCACGCTGTAAAATTTCCCGACCCAATGTTTCAAAACGCTCGGCGGAAATCGCCTGTCCCTGCAAGCGAAAGCGCTCCCCATAGTGAAGCTGATGGGGGGAGGTATAAAGCCCGCTCCGCAGGCCCGATGCGTTTAGCAGCGCATCCACCAGTGCCGCTGTGGAGCCCTTGCCCTTTGTGCCAGCAAGGTGAACGGCAGGGCGTTCTAACGGGAACTCATTGCCCGCAGTCGCCGCTGGGGCTTCGGCCGGCCCGCGCGTCGCTAAAACCGTTTGCACCCAAGCGCGGTAATCTGCCAGCCGGTAGCCCGATTCAGAGTACTTGCGCTTCAGCGGGTTTTTCTCAAGGTCTTCAAGTAAGTCCAAAAAGTTTGTCATCAGTACCTAGGCAAGTCTCCTTACGGGGTGGAAACAGAACTCCCCCGAACGGTGCCGGGGGAGTAGAGTTTCTTCTTTTTGTTTCTAACTAAGTTGAATAGAATTAACGTACCAATGTTTAGTCGTCAACGGAGCATTAATCATCATCATCTGAGGAATTTGTATCCGGTTTCTGCGGTTCCGCTTTCATCAATGTTGCCGCAAGCTCTTCCATTTTGTAGGCTTCAATCACGTCGCCCACCTTAATGTCGTTGAAACCTTCCAAGTGAATCCCGCATTCAACGCCGTTTTTCACTTCCTTCACTTCATCCTTCACGCGGCGCAGGCTCTTCAGTCCTCCAGACCATACAACCGTGCCGCCACGCACAAGGCGTACTTTGCTGTCGCTTTGAATGGCGCCTTCCGTAACAAAGCACCCGGCAATGTTGCCCACCTTGCTGACTTTGAAGATTTCCCGGATTTCAACGCGGCCGGTTTCAACTTCCTTGAATTCCGGAGCGAGCATGCCAATCATGGCTTTTTCAATCTCCTCAAGCAAGTCGTAGATGATGTTGTACATCTTGATTTCAACGCCAAGGGATTCGGCCAAATCGCGAGCGGCGGTCTCCGGGCGCACGTTGAAGGCTAGAATAATCGCATCCGAAGCATCGGCAAGTTGCACGTCCGATTCACCCACCGGGCCAACGGCTTTGTGCAGGATTTTCAGGGTAATTTTGTCCGACTTGATTTTCAGCAACGAAGAAACAATCGCCTCTGCCGAGCCTTGAACGTCTGCCTTGATGATCAGGTTCAGGTCAATAACCTTGCCTTCCTCCAAGTGAGCTGAAAGCGTATCCAGTGTAACGTGAACACCGCCTTTGGTATCGCGCAGTTTCTGGCGATTCTGGCGTTTTTCCGCAATTTCCCGGGCTTCCACTTCATCCTGAAGCACCACAAACTGGTCTCCAGCTTTTGGGCTTCGGCTAATACCTAGAATTTCCACGGGGCGGGCGGGGCCGGCCTCTTCAATGGCATTGCCTTTATCATCTGCCATCGCGCGAATGCGGCCAAACTCCGTGCCGCAAACAAACAAATCGCTCATCCGCAGTGTGCCTTGTTGAATCAACACAGTCGCCACAGCACCACGAAGGGGATCCAAGTGGGATTCCACAATGGTGCCGATTGCATCGCGTTTGGGGTTTGCCTTCAACTCCAGAATTTCGCTCTGCAAAGCAACAAGCTCCAACAGGGCTTGAACGTTGGTGTTATGCTTGGCTGAAACTTCAACCATCAGGGTATCGCCGCCAAATTCCTCGGCTACGATGTTATACGCCATCAGTTCCTGCTTCACCTTGCTGGGGTTTGCACCGGGAACGTCGATTTTGTTGATCGCCACAATAATGGGGACTTCCGCCGCTTTAGCGTGGTTGATCGCCTCCACCGTTTGGGGTTTCACGCCGTCGTTAGCCGCAACCACCAGAATAACCAGGTCAGTAACATCAGCACCACGAGCACGCATCGCTGTAAACGCTTCGTGGCCCGGCGTATCCAGAAACACAATATCGCCTTTTTCCGTGTGAACGTAGTAGGCGCCAATGTGCTGGGTAATACCGCCCGCTTCACCATCAACCACGTTGGCTTTTCTAATGCAGTCCAAAAGCGTTGTTTTACCATGGTCAACGTGGCCCATTACCGTTACAACGGGAGGCCGTGAAACAAAGTCTTTTTCGTTTTCATCAATCTCAACATACTCGGCAACATCGCTGTCGTCGTCCTCGCGTTTGATCTCGATTTTAATTTCAAACTCATCGGCCAAAAGCTCTGCAAGATCCGGGTTAATCACCTCGTTGATTGTCAGCATTTCGCCCATCATCAAGAGTTTACCCATGACTTCGCTGACGCCGAGGCCTGCTTTTTCAGCGAACTCGCCCACGGTGAAATCGCCCACAAATACAGCGGTTTCGGGTCGTTTGATCTCGTTATTTTTGTAGCGTTTCTTTTTGCCGCCAGATTTTTGGCTGCGAATCATGCCAGCGCCTTCTTGAGCGCGAATCAACTCTGCAGGCTTGAACCGTTTTGGCTCGCGGCGCGCACCGGGTGTTGCACCCTTGAGCGGCGTTTTGGGCTTGCGTGGTTCATCGGAAAGAATGCGCTTGGGCTCATCCTTCTTACGTTCACGGCGGCGCTTAACTTCTTCTTCCAACTTGGGC
>DAIOTT010000189.1:460-6052 GCA_036751885.1 Candidatus Sumerlaeota bacterium | reverse complement strand
CCCCGCTGAAAATTTACTCCCCACCATCAACATCAAGAATTAAACCCCGCGAACCACTCGCGGATTAACGCTACGTCCTGAATGCTCAGCGGTTCATCCACTTTCGCCAAATTTGCCTCCACCTGCTTTACATTCCTAAAGCCAGGAATCACACAACCAACGGTTTCGTGGGCCAAATTATACTGCAACGCTGCTCGGGCTAAATCCTCAATCGTGGTGCCAAAGCGCTCTTTCATTTTTGTAATTTGCGGTTCCACTCGTTCTAAGAAGTCCGCCTTGTAATTGGCGCTGTTCTTACGGTGATCCCCTTCGTCAAATGAGGGCGGATTCGATGCTGAATACTTGCCAAGCAGAATACCTTGGCTCAAGGGGCCAAAAGTGACAAAGCTCATCTTCAATTCTTTACAAAGCTTAGAAACACTTTTCTCTGGGTGGATAAACTCATCGTGCAAAATATTGCAATGCCCCTGCAACACGTCGGGTTTGATCTTCGGAGCAAGCGTTAAGAACCGCTCCGGCGAGTAAGCTGAAAGGCCAATCGCGCGGATTTTCCCCTCGGCTTTCAGTCGGTACATCATCTCAACCGCATCGTCCAACATGCAATCATCAGCGCCAAAATCCCCATGGTGAAAATAATACAAGTCAATAACATCGCGTTTCAAGTTCACTAAGGATTGTTCGCACTGCGCTCTAATATGCTGTGGTTCGTAGGGGTGCTCTGCCGTTCCCCAAAAATGCCCCACCTTGGTGGCGATAAGAACGTCCTTAGCCAAATTGCCTAACGCCTTCGCCAAAAAACGCTCCGCGTGGCCGTTGCCGTAAATATCGGCGTTGTCAAAATGGTTCACCCCTAACTCAACCGCCCGGTGCACGGCGCGTGCAGCCTCTGCGGGATCAACATCCGCCCAGCCGATTGATTGCCCCCCCGTTTTCTCGCCGCCCCCCTGAGCCCAGTTTCTCCCCCCTAGCGTCCAGCAACCCATGCTGATTTCTGATGACATTAAATCCGATGTTCCAAGAGGGCGTTTTTTCATGGGGCAAAATCCGTTCTAATTCCTACTAAATTGGTATGAGTTTCGATTCTCCTACTAAATTAGTAGGAATTTGGTTGAAACCGATCACACTCTAGCAAACCCTTCTGCAAAAGCCCAAGCTTATTCCTACCCACCACCAAACAAATAAAACAACTGGCATTGCCCACAACGCCAAAGGCAGGGAACAACACTCATGACAATAGCACCGACTAAAGAAGAATCTATGACCGCCACCACTCACACCCCCCACACGCACCTCAAGCAACTTGAAGCAGAATCCATCCACATCATCCGTGAAGTTGTTGCCGAGTTCGATAATCCCGTAATGCTTTATTCCATCGGCAAGGATTCCCAAGTCCTTCTGCACCTTGCACGCAAAGCTTTCCACCCTGCCCCCGTTCCCTTTAAAGTTCTCCACATCAACACACGGTGGAAGTTTCGCGAAATGATTCAATTCCGCGATCAATTTGCAAAGGATAACAACATCGATTTGATTGAGTACATCAACCCCGCGGGCGAAAAAGAAAACATCGGCCCCTTCTCCCACGGCTCCAGCTACCATACGGACGTAATGAAAACTCAAGCCCTGCGCCAAGCCCTAAACCTAGGTAAATACGATGCAGCCTTCGGCGGGGCCCGCCGCGACGAAGAAAAATCCCGCGCCAAAGAACGCGTGTACTCCTTCCGCGATTCAAACCACCAGTGGGACCCCAAAAACCAACGCCCCGAACTTTGGAACATCTACAACGGCCGAGTCAAAAAAGGCGAATCCATCCGCGTATTTCCCATCAGCAACTGGACCGAGCTAGACATTTGGCAATACGTGTACAAAGAGCAAATCCCCATCGTTCCCCTCTATTTCGCACAAGTACGCCCCGTGGTTGAGCGCGACGGAACCCTTATCATGGTTGATGACGACCGCCTTCCCTTCAACCCCGGCGAACAACCCATGATGAAAAAAGTCCGCTTCCGCACCCTCGGCTGCTACCCCCTCACCGGCGCCATTGAATCCGAAGCCGATACCCTCCCCAAAATCATCGAAGAAATGCTCCTCACCACCCAATCCGAACGCCAAGGCCGCGTCATCGACTTCGACGAAGCCGCCTCCATGGAAAAGAAAAAACGAGAAGGGTACTTCTAGGATTTACTTCTATTTCACGCACAGACGCAGGGTGAAATGAGAGGACGCAGAGATTTTTTGTATAGTTCTGTTATTGGTAATCTAAATGATACTTAACGTGAACCTTGTATAAATGCTTGTAGTACCATGAAACAACTATACTCTTTCTCTAATTCCTCCATACTCTCTCAATCCACTCAGCGCCTCTGCGTGAAAAATAAACCGTTCTAACTACCATAAACCTCATAGTTATCTGGCCACTACACCTAAGGATTTTGCCGTTATGAATAAAATGATCGAAGAGATGGATATTCTCGAATACCTTGAACAACACGAGCACAAAGAACTCCTGCGCTTTATTACCTGCGGCAGCGTGGACGACGGCAAAAGCACCCTCATTGGTCGCTTACTCCACGATTCAAAACTCATCTATGAAGACCAACTCAACGCCGTAAAGCGCGACAGCGAAAAAGTTGGCACCACCGGAGCCGGTGAAATCGATCTCGCCCTCTTGGTGGACGGCCTTCAAGCCGAACGCGAGCAAGGCATCACCATCGATGTTGCCTACCGCTACTTCTCCACCGATAAACGCAAGTTCATCATCGCCGATACACCCGGTCACGAACAATACACCCGCAACATGGCCACCGGTGCGTCCTCAGCAAACCTCGCAATCCTTATGATCGATGCCCGCCACGGCGTACTAGCGCAAACAAAACGCCACAGCTTTCTCGTGTCACTCTTGGGGCTAAAGCACGTCGTTGTTGCCATTAACAAAATGGATCTCGTGGAATTCTCTGAAGCTCGCTACAAGCAAATCATCGATGATTACAACCGCTTCGCTGCACCCCTACACCTTAAAAACGTTGTCTTCATCCCCGTCTCTGCTCTCAAGGGCGACAACATTGTAGATGCCAGCAACAACATGCCCTGGTACACCGGGCCAACCCTGCTACACCATTTGGAAACCGTGAATATCGTCGACGACCGAAATTTCACCGACGTCCGTTTTCCAATCCAATACGTCAATCGCCCCAACCTCAACTTCCGTGGTTACTGCGGAACCCTTGCCTCTGGCGTGCTGCGCAAAGGCGATGAAATCATCGCCATACCCAGCAACGTGCGCACCCGCGTGAAGGACATTGTTACCTTCGAGGGGAGCATTGAAGAAGCAACCCCGCCCCTTAGTGTCACTGTCATTACAGAAACCGAAATTGATATCAGCCGCGGCGAAATGATTGCAACCCCCGCAAGCCTACCGCAAGTTGGCCGCGAACTTCAGGCCGTTGTTATTTGGATGACCAATGAGCCCCTGCAGCCAGAGCGCCCCTATTTCATCAAGCAATCAACCAACGTTGTCAGCGCTAAAGTAGCCCAAATACACTACTCGGTTGATGTGAACACCCTGGAAAAACATGCCGCTGAAAAACTGGAGCTCAACCAAATCGGCCGCGTGCACCTGTCCCTCAGCCGAGCCATCCCTTTCGATGCCTATGCAAAAAACCAAACCACCGGTTCATTCATTATCATCGATCGGCTCAGCAACGTCACAATCGGCGCCGGAATTATCGTCAACGGCCAAGAGAACATCCCGAATCGCCCGTTCTGGGAAGAAGCCGTTCAAGCAATCACAAAAACCCAAAAAACCGAACGGGTATCCCTAGAAGAACGGGAAACCCAATTCCAGCAAAAAGCCCGAACAATCGTGCTCAGCGGTTTGCCAGGCAGCGGCAGAACCAATGCAGCAGTAGAACTAGAACGGCGCCTCTTTGAAACCGGCAAGGCAGTCTACCTGCTGGAGGATTCCGCAACCCCAGATCTGCAGGGCCAAAACGCCGCACTACTCAACCGCGCCGGCCTAATCGTCATCATCGATTCCCCCTTCCCCAGCCGCACAGAACGAAACCAAATCCGCAAAGTCGTCTCACCAGATCACTACTTGGAAATCGCCTTCACCACCAACGCGGAAGCCTCACGAAAACGCATAGCGCAAGCCAATTCACCCACAAATGAAACACTATACAACACCTACGAACCCACCAAGGGCGCAAATTTAGAGTTCAACCTGGAAGAAATAACCCTAGAGCAAGCTGTAGATAAAATACTTAACTTCTTAGGGTAAATACAATTGAACATAATCAAAACGTTTGATGCGGATCAGAAGTCTTGATCCGCATCATTTGTTTTCAGCTATTTTTAGAAGCAAACAATACAATTAACAAAATCAAAATAACCACCGCCATAACGGCTAACGTAATCTTAACAATGCTGTAGGGGCGTGTACCATGCATCTCGCCGGTGCGGGCGTTGATGTACACTTGGTAACCCTTATTTTTGTATTTATAGGCTGCAATCCACAGGGGCATCATCAGGTACTTGAATGTTACTGCATCAAACTGTGTTTTGGTGGAGGTAATGCGTTGCTCATCACCACCAATGTCCCGATAAATCAATTGCTGGATTTCCTTATTCATTTTTTCTCGGGCTAAATCAAAACCTTCTCGCGTGCTGATTTGGTAGCGTTCGGTTTTAAAGCCGGAGAGAAAGTCTTTATTAAAGGGTACAACCGCTGGCATGTCCCATGGTTCCAGTTTTTCCATGAAATCCTGAGGAACCGTTCGCGACGCGCATACCGGTACGTCGTCAAAAAAACGGAAGATTTGCCCGCTTACATTGTACCAGCGGGTGCGCCGTTGACGTCGGCGGTTTTCACCGGTGCCAACAGTCACGTAGTAATGCTCGCCCCGTTGCCCGGTGTAGAACGTAAAGGTGGAGGAATCATAAGTCCAGAACGGCGCGTATATACCTTGAAGCTGATCTAACTTGGTCACGTTTTTCAACGCGTTCGGAGCAAACCACCGAGAGCTCACCCAACCGCGAAACAACGTTGTTGCCTCTCCTTTATCAACTTTAAACGGCAGAATCCCCCCGGGTGCCATCAGGGGCTTGGCCACAACCAAGGGGTTTGTGAGCTGCGTGCTACAAAAAGGGCAGAAATCCGATTTCACATGGGTCGGCATCATCACCATGGCACCACAACCGGGGCAGCGAGTTTCCATCTCAGCGCCCTGTATCACTTCCTCAACTAGTTCGCCTTGTTTAAAGTAGGTTTCAAAGCAAAGTTCTTTTACATCATTTTCAGACTTCGGAATTTCCTGCTGATGCCCGCAGTACCCGCACTTTAGATTTCCATCTTTGGGGTTAAAGTTCATTTTAGCCCCGCACGCTGAGCACGGGAATTTTTTTCCTTGTTCAATCGCCGCGCTAACATCCTCCTCAAAGTGGGGAGCTGCGGCAGCAATTGTTTCTGCCGCCGTTTGCGAGGCGCTGGCTTGTTCCTGTTCCGCGCTTCGTTTCCCCGGCGGCCGTACGCGCGGGTATTGCTGTGGTTGTTCACTCATGGTGTTGCCTCTCTCATGGTAACCATTACGCGCCTCA
>DAIOTT010000189.1:0-450 GCA_036751885.1 Candidatus Sumerlaeota bacterium | reverse complement strand
TTATTCAACAACTACTGGCGCGCATGAAATTGAATTCACTCCCTATACCGAGAAAATTTCATTCACTGCAACCATAGCTGCCGCAATAATTTCATCGCGGTGTTGTTCGTAGGGTTTGCCTTTGCTTTTATAACCTGCAGCATTTGCGTGCCCGCCGCCGCCAAAGGCCCCTGCAATCTTATTACAATCTACGCGCCCCTTGCTTCGCAGGCTGCAGCGCAGGCCGCCGTCTTCCGTTTCATGGAATAACAGGGAAATCTCCACGCCTATGATGCTGCGTAGCTCCGTGCTAAGGCCTTCAGGCTCATGCTGAGCCCCGCCCGCGGCAACGTAATCCGCCCACCGCAATTCCGACCACGATAAACGCCCCTCGCACTCGTAGCGAATGTTATTCAAGGCCCGGGCTTGCAGCTGAACTTCTTCCCGGGTTTTTGATTCAAAAAGCTGCTC
>DAIOTT010000188.1:4942-6087 GCA_036751885.1 Candidatus Sumerlaeota bacterium | reverse complement strand
TTTTGGCTTGATTGTAATGCGGCGCTGCATGCGGCGAATTTGATTTTGTTCTTCAATTAATTCCCGCGGCAAATCAAGATTACTCGTGGGCAAAATCCATTCACGCAGACTGTTTCTGGCATTTCGAATACCACCGAGAATTGCCTCGATTGGCGTCCAAACGCTTGAGGTTTCTTCCTCAAGCGTTGACTCTTCACCGGAGGGTTTATTTGCTTGCCGGCCGAGCGATTCAATTACCGAGCGTGTTACTTCTTGGGAACGAATGATCTCAATTTGAGTTAAGATTTCATTCAACCCACTGGCAGTTCTGCCGATTTCTCCGAACTCAACAATGCGGTTAGTTTCAGGATTATAATGAATCTCACACGTTGATACATAAATTTTTTCGGCACGGTTTAATTGAAAAACCGTGACAACCAAAAAGGCTAAGAAAAAAACCGTGATTAAGTACCGACGATGCCAAAATATTTTGGCGAGTTTAATGAGTTCGTTTTCCTGCTGTTCATGTTCAACATCGTTTTGATGCAGGGACTGTTGTTGCAAAATCAAATACCCTCAGGTTATAGGTTTAGAATTATACTCACTATCAGCAGCACCGTGCGTATTATACAGGGCTGTAAGTTGCATTAGCACCCGCACGAACAGAGCCTTGAAAGATTGTCCCTAATGCCTCGCCAATTGCCCGCCAAGTATTGGCATAAACAAAAATTTCATCACCATCCTTGATCACAAAGTCAGGATTTCGCCGATTCGTCATTTGGCGGATGTTCATGTAATAGGAAGCAGTTTGCCCATCAGGCAAGCGGCGAACAACCTCTATACGATCGGCGGCTGAAAATCGCAACCCGCCCCGTTCCACAAGTGCCTGTGTTACGGTTTGAATGCTCGGCCCAAGAAAAACAATGCCCGGCGAATTAACACGCCCCTGCACGTGCACCGTTCCCGCAGGGGGAATGTAGATGATATCGTTTTGCATCAGCGGAATATTGAATTCCAAAACACCGTTGAACACGAAATCGCTGATGGGAATGATTATTTCCTCGCGAGGAACAACTTGGTTTCCTTCCATGATGCGCTGAATAATTTCATCCAGCGAAAGCTGAAAGCGCTCTGAAAGGGGAACTTTTTCACGGTAAATTTTCATG
>DAIOTT010000188.1:0-4932 GCA_036751885.1 Candidatus Sumerlaeota bacterium | reverse complement strand
GAATGGGCCGGGAGCTGTTCCGCCGCCTCAGCCGCCGGCACTCAATCCACCCGCTTTGAACAAACCATCCAACGCTGTATCGCCAAATTCAAACGGGTATTTCCCGGGTTTTGGAACGGAACCTAGAACGGCGATTTGATTTCGATTGAAAAGCCGAATCAACACGATTGGCTGGGGATTTACGATGAACGCCCCGTAGGCTTGCTTTAAATCTGCGGTGAATTGTTCCGCCGTTTTGCCGTGAACGCGCACGGAACCAATGAGCGGAAGCGTAATGTTGGGATTATTCGTGAGCGTAAGATCGATCCCCTGCTCCTCATTACGCGTTGAAAATACATCATTCCTGCCCACCAACTGCACGTTGATCACATCACCAGGGCCAAGGTAGTATTCCTCATTGAACGTTGAAAGCTGCAACTGGCTTGTGGCAGTAAACTCCCGAAGCGCTGAACGATCAATGCTGTCAGTGAAGTTTACTGGCGGGCCTGCAATAACACTGGGCCGAAGCGAACCGCCGCATGCAGTAATCAAAAAACACATCAAAAGAAGTAATAGGGAGCGAATAAACATGGATAAACCTATAAATTGAGTACTCAAGAATGCCTGCCTTTGTGGTAAGCTTGATCGTACAGCAAGCCCGGTGAAACCGAAAGAGCCAAAAGCGCCAAAGCCGCGAAGCCGACTAAAGGAATTCTGAGATGAAAATCCACAAAGGCGTGGAAGAGCACAAGCGCAAACCCCACAATACACCCTCGAGTCGGCAACGCCTCCGCCCAGCTAAATCTCTTACCCGCTTCTAACACATAGGTACGGGCCGTAATTCCACAAACGATCAACGCTACGAGGAAAACCAGCGAAAAAATTCCGCCTAACTCAGACATTAACTGGACGTAATCATTGTGCGACCAAATCGCTTTTTTGCTCGAATCGGTTTTCTCGAACCGGTTGATTGCGTGGTTCGCCCCCGCCAAGCCAAGCCCAAACAACGGCGATTCACCCAAAGCCTGCAACGTTGCTCGGCTCATTTCAATGCGGCCTTCATCAACTAAGCTGGATGTTTGCACCCGCTCCCCAAAACGTTCAACCACTTGGGTGCTTTGAAGCAACGGAACCAACAGCAACAGAACAATGGCAAAAATACCCGCAAAGGTAGAGGCTGCTCGCTGAGTCGTCCAATAAACATCGTAGGGGTGTTTTCGCCTCCAGTGAACGTATTCCAAAACAACCCAAATGGAAAGCCCAACAATACCCGTTAATAATGATCCCCGGGAAAGCGAAAGCCCCCACGATACAACCATCAGCCCCAACACAAATACCGCAAGGGAACCAACATTTGTGCCGCGCAGAAAGGCCCAAGGGCTGCCAAACTGGTGTTGTTGCCAATTGATGAACAACCCCATAAACGCCGGAACGGCCAGCAATATCAACGCCGCGTGATGATTGGGGTTTACCAATGCACCAGAAAGCCTAAGTACATTAGTTTGAAATAAGTACACCGCAAAACCGGCAAAGCCTTCTAACAATGAGGTGCAGATAATGAGCAGAATCAACAGCCTGCTTGTTCGCTTTCTTGAGGCTAATAAACACGCGGCAGAATAAAAACAGACTCCTGCAATGAGTTGGTACCAAGAAACTAAAGCACGAGCCGGAGAATGCGCCAACGGCACAAATTCAGGCACAGAAATCCCCGTTGATTCCATCTCACTAAGCGCCCAATTCCAAGGGGGCGAAACAGAACGCACAACGCTTGCGGGCAACGGCACCAGTTGAATTCCCGTTAGAAATACAAGCAGCAGAAGCGCGTATAACGTGAAACGGATTAGCCGTTTTTCCGGACCCGAGAAACGCCCGGCCATTAGGCAAATGCAGGACCACCCCCCCAGCAATCCACAAATGCCGTAAGCAGCGGCTCGTCCTAAATCATAGTCAACCCAACCCTGAGTCAACAGTCCTCCGGAAAATAAAATCACCATCAGCAGAAAACAAAAAAAATCACCCCACAGCATCCAGCGTTGAAGTTTATTAGGCCGCCAGCTTTGCTCGTCAAGGTTGCTAGTTGAATTAGAATCACCGGAAGGACTATTCACTCTGTTCAGCCCCTTGAATTGATTCATTCAGATTAATCGGCATCAATTCATCCCCGGCAAAGCCCCGAAGCAAAAGGCCTAACCGGCGAGCATCCGGATCCAATACTCTAGGCCGAACAATGATGTTTAGCCGAACCACTTCCGAACGATCAGAGGCCGGAAGGCTGAGGGAAAGTTGTAGAGCGGAACCCGGTAAAATTGAACTGGCAGGCGAACGATAATACACCCCGTTTACCGCCGCTTCCAATTCCACAAGCCCCTCGTTCACCCCTTGAATCTGCACGAATGCCTGCAAAGTTTCCTGCTCCCCTGCCAACATGATTGTACGCGCAACTTCTACAACGGAACGTTCGCCCGCATCGGCAAACCACTCCCACTTTAACCCCGGCCCATCAATCCCCAACGCCTGAAACCGACCCCCTTCCGTTGAAAGGGAACTCCGCCACCGAAGCGTCATTTTTGTTTCATTCGGGTTCATCCAACCCAACGGAAAATCCTCACGAAACGGCGAATTCTGAAGCATTGGCTCCGGCAGCGGAATTCTTTTTGTAACCATAATTGAGGGTTTATCACTTTTCGCCCAAAGATCATGGGCTAACTCCGCCAAGCCTAATTCCACAGCCATGCGCGTAACACGATTCAAAAACGCCTGATCCAATAGGCTTTCTGCCGGTAAATAGTTCACCGCTTCCCCGTAAAGATTACCGCGCTCCTCACGAAACCACCGCAGAACCTGATGCAACTCTGAAGGCGAACGCTTGCTCCAATTCGTTGATTCCACCACCTGCGCCAAAGGAATACCAGATTCCACTAATTGCTCCACCGCATGCCGGGGATTATTCCCCCCCAAGGAGGCAATGCGTTCACCGTGGTGCAAAGCTTTTTCTGTGTTCCCCAGCAATACCCACAGCCGAATGGATTCCAACCGTTCCCGCGGGTAATTGGGATCAAGCGCGTCGCTCATTTCCAACGCCCTCTCAGCCCGCTGCACGTTCCCGGAATACAATGAAACCTCCGCGTAACCCATCCACGTGCGAGAAGACAACGGATCTAAAACCAAAGACCGCTCAAACGCCCGTTTGGCTTCATCAAATTGTGGCGGAAAAGTCTTATTCAACAAAAACTCCCCGTAACGGCGTTCCTCTGCCGCTAAAGGAAAGGGGGGTTGCAGCCGTGCGATTTCCGCCCCGTTTTGATTTCGCAGTGTTTCATCAACAAAACCCATTGTGGTATGCAGTTGAAATTGATGATAAGTCCAAACGGCAATTAGGGAGAATCCTGAAATCCCAAGCACAATTCTTAAGGGTAAAAACGACTTCTTCAACGACTCACCAATCCACAAAAATTTGAAGGGAATTTAGAGGTGAAAGTACATCGGCGACAAATCAAACCTTCACCCAATCGGATAAAAAAATTCTCCCTAAACATGATTTTCTTTGCACTCCCCAAACCGAATGGGTATAAAGTTTAGTTAAATCACTTACACGGAGGTACCACTTATAATTCAATCAGTCTAATTAACCCACATAAAGGAAGGCCCTTCTATGAAGCTATTGCTCTCAACACCTGGAATTGATTCCAAAACAAGTAAATCTGTAGAACGACATCTACAACACATTCTTCCTCACATCTCAAAGCGCTTGGGTCGGCACGATAATCACTCACGAACACTGCGAGTAAGGGTAACGGTAGACAGCAAAACCGTTGAGCGCCCCAATTACCACCTAACACTTTCCCTGCAACTTCCGGAGCACCCTGTGGTGGTTCATAAAACCGGCACCGATATTCATGTTGTGGTGAGTGAAGGGGAAACGGCGATCAAAAAAGAACTGCGCCGCTCCGTAGCAAAATTGCGCGCTGAATATTTAGTCCGAAAAAGACAATCCGAACGCCGCCAGTTTGTAAGTTTTGCAGACGAGTTTACAAACGACCAACCCCTTGTTGATATTCACCAAGTAGCAACCGCGGATAACGCTGAAGCTCACCCCATATTTGCCCGTTTACGCCCAATTCTTAGCCACCTCCATAACTACGCCCAACGGCACTTGCACAGCGCCGTGGTGGGGGGCGAATTACCTGCAAATTACTTAGCACCAGACGATTTAGTTGATCAGGCGATTCTTGCCTCCTTGGACTCGGACAAAAATCTGATGACCGATCCCGTTATTCTGGAGCGCTCACTTTTTCAGGAGATTGATCTCATTCTTGAAAAAGAAATCAAACTCAACAAAGAACACCCCACCGTATCGCTTGAAGAAAACGCCCCCTACGATGAGCAATGGGGCGTACATGGGCCTGAAATAGAGGAGAAAGAATACCACAAACCCTACGAAGCGCTGATGATGGAAGATATTCTTGTGGACGATGATTTGCCGCAAGTAAGCCATAATCTTACGGAAAAAGACGAACACCGGATGATCCTGAAAAACCTAGCCGGCTTTCACTCCAAAGCTCGCTCGGCGTTCTTCCTAAGCAAAATCGAAGGGTTTGAACTCTTTGAAATTGCCATGATTCAAAACCGATCGGAAGACGCTGTTCAGGAAGACATTGTGAAATGCGTCGGCTACCTGAAAGAAACATGGTCTGAACTACACAAAAAGTTTACAGAAGGTCAGGAAGCGGTGTAATCCCTTAAAGGGACTCGATCATTCACCAACCTAACCTCTGCAAAAAGGCACCCGGTTATGATTCAACCGGGTGCCTACTTATTTAAGGATTTCTTGGAAATTCAGCTAACACTAGGCTAAAAAGACCAGAACCGATTGCCGTGATTATTTTACCTCTAAGCCCGCAGCGCGGCTCAGCAACTGATTCATCCGCTTCACCAAGCTTCTTGGGTCCGTCA
>DAIOTT010000187.1:0-6098 GCA_036751885.1 Candidatus Sumerlaeota bacterium | reverse complement strand
TAAGTAGAATGAATTGGTTTTCCTATCCACTGTTCAGTACTAATAAGAACATCTAAGTAGGACATTATGTTTGATTGCCGTTTACCCACGTCCTAACCTTATAGCTAGTATGTGGGTAAAAATAATCACAACCCCAACGCTTTGCGTACGATTGGTTCCATGTGTTTGTTCATGGAGTTACCGGAGCCTTCGAAAATGCTTTCGCTGCCCTTCCAGTTGAAGAAGGCGCCGCCGGCTTCTTTCATGATGATGGGCATGGGGGACACATCGTAGGGGGCGGAGATGGGATCCAGCATGAGGTCGGCGCGGCCAGTGGCGACCATGAGGTGGCCGTAGGCATCCCCCCAGCAGCGGGGGTAGGCGCAGCCTTCCCAGATTTCCTGCCATCCGGTGCGGGGCGACTGGTTGTAAAGGCGGCGGGGATCGGTGGTGAGAACGACGGCTTTACTGAGGTCTTTGGTTTCAGATACGCGGGTGGGCCGGCCGTTTAGCCAAGCGCCTAGGCCTTGAGCAGCGGAGACTTGTTCTTCTAACGGCGTGCATTCAATCACGCCCACAACGCATTCGCCGTTGCGCAGTAAGCCTAGCAGCGTGGTGTAGAACGGAACGCCGTGAATGAAGGATTTAGTGCCGTCAATAGGATCGATAAACCACTGGTAACTGCACCCAGCGGCGGGCTCTTTAATGCCGAACTCTTCGCCATGAATGCCGTGGTCGGGGTATTTGGATTCAATCATTTTCCTGATGATGACCTCAGCGTTTCGATCTGCAATTGTTACGGGGGTGCCGTCTTCTTTATCGATGATTTCCACGTTGCGGCGAAAATGGCCAAGGGTTGAAAGGCCCCCTTCGCGGGCAGCTTGGCGGGCAAAGTTGAGCATGGTTTGAAGTTCGTTGTTCATGAGTGGAATCCTTTTTGTGGGCTGAGTTGAAAGGGGGTAATAGTGTGCTGTATGGTTGAAGCAGAGGCCCCCGCGCCGGGCAAGGGAGAATGGGCGGTTGTATTTACTTTCCCCTGAGTTCTGTTTGCCGGTGCGAAATAAACCTTTAGGCAAGGGCAGGATTGTTACGGCTTGATTGTTCTCAAGAGCAACACTTTGCGTGCACATTTACTCGGTTGTTTTTGCCGCTTGTTTTAAAGTTGATGGGGTAATCGGGATTTAGGGTTGCAGTATTTGACTCAAAAAATCAGAGTGATTTTTCTTTCATTATTACTTACCAGTAGGTAGAACACTCCATGAACAATACCCTGAAGCGCCTGTGCCTGGCCTTACTGATTTTGCCGTTTGTTGGCGGTTGCGGGCAGAAGTCCGTTCCGGCATCTGCACCCACAGCAAAGCTAACGTGGCAGGTGCCATCGCCGCCAGCGCCCTCCATGGTTTGGGTGCCAGCGGGCTCCTTCCGCACGGGCGACCGTACGCCGCAGAATGTGACGGCAATTGTGATTCACACAACGGAAGGCCGGTACAACGAGGAGCAAACGTTTCCTGAAAACCAGAGCCGCAATTTTGCCGGGGTGGTAAACTACTTTAAAAGCAACACCCGCAACGTTAGCGCCCATTATGTGTTGGGGCCAAACGGCGAGATTTGCACCATGGTGAACGAAAAAGATATTGCCCATACGCAGACGTATTACAACGGCCGTGCCTTTGGGATTGAATGCGCGGGGTGGAGCAGCAGGCCCGAAACCTGGACGCCTGAGATGATGGAATCCCTTGTGAACCTGTGTGCTTACCTTTGCGTGAAGTGGGAAATCCCCGCCTACCAACCGGAAGGGACAGCCTACGAGGGGCCGTGGAGCCTTGTTGTGGATGAAGAGACGAAGCGGTTTACGGGCCCGGGTTTGGTGGGGCATTATCAGGTTCAGCCGTGGAATAAAACGGACCCCGGCGAGCATTTCCCTTGGGAGGAGTTTGCCGAACGTGTGCGTGCTCGCATTCAGGAATTTGGCGTTCAGCCGATTGCCTTGCCAGCGCCAAATGCCACGAGCGAAGTTGTTGTAACGGCCCGAATCCGCGAGAAAACCATAAGCCCTGGGCAACCCTTTACCTGGGTTCTGACCATTACAGGCCCCGAGGTAAATGAGCTAACAACGAACGATGTGGTATTCCCCGATGTTAATGCGATTGCCAATGTTGAACAAGTAAGTGAACCGGTGATGACAACCCGCGAGGCAAGCCAAGCGGTGTTTGAGCTGAGCCTGAAAACAACGGACGATAAACCCGCAAGCCTTCATGCCGGGCGCATTAAGCTGCGGGGCATGTGGTACGATTCCCCCACCGTTACGGTGCGGCCAACAGCGGTTGGGAATTAATTACGAATCAATCCACCATCCAAAGATCAACCAACGGGGCCGCAGTATTCAACAGTTCCACCGTTTCAACGTTGGAGAATTCAATTCGCCCAAAACCACTGTTCGTTTCAAACGCGTTGGCGGTTTGAATCACGGTTTTCCCCTCAGCATCAACGATAAGTGTATCGCTCCCAGAATGGAAGTTTGTTTCACTGAACACCAACTTGGTGTTTGTTTGAAAAACGGCGTTCACCGTATCTGATCCATCGGAGCCGATGAGTGTAAGGGATTCCAAGGATTGGGAACCCACGTTTTCCACGGTGAACACATCGTTGTTGGGTGTTCCCGAGAGGCTGATCTTACTAAGACCCCGCAGTTGGTGAACGACTTCAGCACTGTTGAACTGGTAGGAAACACGCACTCTTTGATTGGGTTTGGTGATTAGGAAGTTGAACGGTGAGGCGGAGAACAACGGATTTTGAGCAAATTCACACCCGGAGTTAGGCGTAACATTGATTTGCGTGCTGGCACCGTTGATAAAGAAATTCGCCGCTTGGTTGGAGTTGGGGCCGTTGTACTTAAGGCTGCCGCTATTTTTGTTGCACAGAATCGCCGTTCCCCAGTTCACGGTGCTCATATCATTAGCCACAATAACATCCTCGCCATCATTCAATTGAAGGGCAAGATCCGTCAGGTTTTCAAAGCTAATGGAATCGCCAAGGATATTATTTGTGAGTTGCAATACCCCTGCTGATGGGGAAGACAAGGTGATTTGGTCGGCACCTGTGCTGCCTTGAAAACGAAGGCGCACAGTACCAGTGCCGTCATTCACAATGGATTCGGTGCCGTCGCCGGGTGCCCAATCGAAGAGCGTAAAGCCACCGCCGAAGTTCGAAACAGTATCGGTTCCGGTGCCCATATTCACAGTGTTGTTGAACCCCGTACACAAAAGCGAATCATCACCACCAAGGGCATTGATCGTTGCCTGGGTAAAATTGGGGAACGTTTCGGGCTGTATTACGGAAAGATCAATATCGTTAAAAAAATCATCGCCCGTGAAGGTAAGGGAAGTAACGGAAGTCGGTTGTACGGGGCCTGAATCAGGATCTGAATTATTAATCTTTACGAGCCCGTTTCTAAGGGTGATGATACAATCCGAGCCAAAGGTTGTGGTGATTATTAATGCACCACTGGTGTTTACAGTAGAGGTAATGGCCGCAGAAAGTTCGGCCAAAGGGAGCATGCCCAGAAAAATCAATATAGCACGGTTGAAAATCATGGAGGGGTTTTTCCTTGTTACAAAGATTAAATCAGCTTGTAAACCTTGCGATTCTAAAGCAACCCTGAATTTCAACTGATGATTGAGAACATGAACTAATTGCGCGCTGGTGAACGCACAAGCCCTTGAACTGGCAACCACGGGCCGTTTGGTGTGGCTGCGTTGTAGAGTACCAACTGGGCTTCGTCTTGGCCGGAAATATCAGCATCAGTATAGCGGAAGGTGAGCTCGGCACTTGTCCACCCTGTGCGGTTGCTTGTGATTTGCCACATCACATTGGATGCACCTGGCAAATTTGAGATTGAAGAGTTGTTTCGGGTAATGGTTACCGTTTGTATGGAAGCGTTTGTGCCGTCAGCAAAATCAATGAACACGCGGGAATCAGGGGAGGAGTTGTTGCTGGCATCCCCAAGGGTGCCCACCGCTAGGAGCGGTGCATCACCGGCGCCGGAAACGCCTCTTCCTACTCGGTCATAGGCGTAAGGGCCTTGAATGCAAAAGCCGTTGTTGTTGCTGGAATTCAGGTCAGCCAACTGAACAGCTTCTGTGGTGGATTTACCGATCACAATACAGGCTTGGCCGCTGGCGTACCCGTTGGGTGCTGAGCTGTACCCGGCAATCACCAGATCACCCATGCCATCGCCATTGAAATCACCGATTCCCGAACCAACGCCCCCAAAACGGTCTGAGGGGGCAATGCCGTTGACAACGTATCCGCCGTTGCCGTTGGCAACGTTACTCACGGCCACGGGCGTGCCGGTTGTTTTGCCGAAGATTACGTACCCTTGGCCCGCATTGCTAATCCCACTGGGATCGCCTAATGCTGCACCAACAAATAGATCATCCAGCCCATCTCCGTTTACATCACCTAGAGCAGAAATGCTTCTCCCTAATCGATCCCCCTCCACCCCATCAATGCGGAAGCCGCCAATCCCGTTGCGAACTGCAGCGAGAGAAATCGGAGTCGTTGTTTTTTGCCGAAAATAATAAAGCATTGCCCTGCGTATTGAAGCCCATTTGGGGAAGAGTACGGGGCGCTAACAAGAACATCTGCTAAGCCGTCGCCATTTACATCGCCTGCCCCCGAAACTCGGAAGCCCGAACGATCACCATCATTAGCTCCGTTTATAACAAACCCGCCGTGGGCTGTTCCAAAACTGAGAGTTGAATATTTTGTGCGGTGGCAGGAGTACTGCCTGCAATACACAACTCTACAAAGCTGCTTACCAATAGTGCTTGGGGGGTGAGTTGCATTTTCGCCATGTAATCAGCTGGCTTCACGGTGGTTTTCCTTATGTGTCACTCAAACGTGATGTAGAAAGAAGTAGAACAGTTTTTTGTGTTCGTGATGAAATTAACAAGCTACGAACAGCAGTTTTTTAATGGCTCGCTAAGGCATCAGAAAACTGGTATCTCTGCAACACTATTTGAACGGTGTTATTTAGCGGTAGCTAAGCATGCGTCTGAAATAACTGTTGTTATAAACATAAGAGAAATCAGGTGAATTGTTGGGGTTATTTGCGAAAGTAATAGCATTGAATACTTTTATGGAACACGTTTTTTTGCTGAAGCTTCTACCAGCATTTAGGATTGGGGGAACCGGTTTGCTTGCGTTGGGAGAGGAGCAGGAGGGGATCCTCCAGGGACTTCATTTCTTCCGCGGTAAGCGGCTGTGCTTCGGGGGCTTTTTCGGCCATTTGGTTGTTAATGACATCTAGGGTAAGCTTGCCGGCAGCTTCGCACTCGGCAACCGAGCGGCCTAGGATTTGGTAGCACAGCCGGAAGGAGACCTTGCGCGTGCGGGCAAGGTAGTCGGCAACATCTGTGGCATTTAGAAAGCCCTGCTGCGTGGCAGCAAGCATGGCGGGGGCGTTTACTTGTAGGGTTTCAATCACGGTGCGGAAAACTTCGGGGGCAAGGCCCACTTCATCGGCAACGTCCATGATCAGGTATTTCGTCCATTGTGTGTCGCGGTTGTAGCCTGCGGGTGCTGCGGTGCCGATGCCGAGAAAGGCTTGCAGTTGGCCTGCGACTACTGCGGCTTTGGCGCGGGTAACTTCGGCGAAGTCTGGGTTGCGTTTTTGGGGCATAATGGAGCTGCCGGTTGTGACATCGTCTGCAAGGCGAACCCAATCTTTGGGGGGGGTGCTCATCAGGATTAAATCTTGGCCCATACTGCTAAGGTGACCAAGAAGCTGGGCTGCGGCGAAGGCAAAAGCTGTTTCTGTTTCGCCGCGAGACCAAATGGAATCCGTTGTATGGGGCGTGGGGCCTTCAAAACCAAGGAGTTTGGCGGTGATTTCTCGGTTTGTGGGCCAACTGCTACCAAAGGAGGCAGCACTTCCTAGGGGGCAATACCGCAAGCGAGTAAGCACTTGATCCAGGTTGGCAACGTCGCGCTGAAACCGAATACTGTAGCCCTTTACCCAATGGCCCCAGGTGGTGATCATGGCGGGCTGCATATGCGTCATTCCCGGTACGGGGGTATTGCGATGTGTATTGGCGTGTTGATCCACACTTTGAATG
>DAIOTT010000186.1:0-6105 GCA_036751885.1 Candidatus Sumerlaeota bacterium | reverse complement strand
ACCGTAAGCAATGGTTTGTGTGCCCGCCTTGGGAGAAAATAGCGCCCGGTGCGATGCATATGCCCTTCGCTAATGCTTCTCGATAAACCTGAATAGAATCAAACGACCTTGGAAACTCCATCCACAACACCATGCCCCCTTTTGGGCGAGAAAGCCGCGTTTCAGCGGGAAAATAGCGGCGAATCAATTCGGCTAAAAGCCCGACGTGCTCAGCCAAGATTTTCCGAACTTTCCGCAGATGGTGATCGTACCCTTCCTCCTCAAGGTAAACCGATAAGGCAAACTGAGGCAGGGCTGATGTTGAAATGTTCAGCAACATTTTACGGGTGATTAGGGCGTTTAACTGTTTTCCCGGTACAACCCACCCGACTCGGTAACCGGGCGCTGCAGTTTTGGAAAATGAAGAGCAAAGAATCACATTCCCCGTGCGATCAAAAGACTTACAGGTTTGGGGTCGGCGCTTATCAAAGGAAAGCTCGCCGTAAATATCATCTTCAATCAACACCACCCCCTCTCGTTCACACAATTCAACCAGCTGTTTTTTGTGCTCCGGCGTGGTCTCGCACCCTAATGGGTTTTGAAAATTGGGGACTGTAATCACTGCCTTTACGGGGTGATTCTTGATGGCGAATTCCAATGCTTCAAGGCTGAGCCCTGTTTTTGGCGAGCAATTAACCTCAAGTAATTTTCGGCCTAAGTTCATGGCGCCAAACGTGGTAATGTAAAAGCCGGGTGATTCCACCACAACAAGATCGCCGGGCTCCGTAACTGTTGTAAGGGCAAGCACGATTGCCTCATGACAGCCGTTGGTAATCACAACTTCATCCGGGTGAAGGGCTAAACCACTGCCTACTAAACGCTTTGCAATGGCAGAGCGTAATTCATAGGCGCCAGCCGGTTCTTGATATTGATTTACCCGCCCACCAAAACGACGACCCGCCGTGTTAGCTGCCTGTTGCATTTGCCGTGTGGGCAAAACGTTGTTCGGAAGCACAGCACCCCCCAAAGGAATGAAGCTGGGATTGTGCATATCCTGCATCATTTGAACCATGAAATCCGTTAGTAAAGGCTCAATGGGTTCGGCATTGAAAACTACTTCACGAGGCTCTTTCACTGGTTTTGGTCTATAGAGAACAAAGAATCCGGATTGGGGTCGGGATTCCGCCAAGCCTTTATTTTCCAACATGCGGTAAGCCTCGGTCACCGTTGTAACGGAGACTCGCCAATCTGCGGAAAGTTGGCGAATGCTAGGGAGCTTTTCCCCCACTTTGTAGGTGCCATTTTCAATCAAGCCCTCAAGGTTTCGGGCAATTTGTTCGTATTTTGGTAAGTCGGTTTTTGCGTTCATCATGGAAATTGAATTACCGTAAACCAAACTGTACCGCAAGACTCAGTTCAATATAAATCCAACCAGTACAGTTGCCCGGATTCTGCAACTGTACAATTCAGAAATGTGAATCTGTGCATCTTGTGACAATGGGGGGTTGTACATAGTCTTTTGATTCGAAAGGATTGAATATGAAACTCTATCTGCCGCTTCAATTTAGGGCATTAGGTGCCCACCTGAAAATGCTTTTCAAAATCACACCCACCGTTCATGATAAGAATTTTAACTCCCTAAAAGAGTTGCCTAGGGGTAATGTTATGGGATGCGAGCTCCGCAAACTATGCCGTATTGAATTGGTTTCAGGCGTTTTGTGGATTACTGAATCAGGGGTAAATCTTGATTCAATCCTCAAGGCCGGAGAAACTTGGCAACCACAAAATCAAAATAGCTGCGTGGTGCTGCAAGGATTAGCCGTGCAAAATCAATTTAGAATTGAAGAGCACTGATTACTGACTTCATTCTTTTGCTCAAACGTTAGCTAATTGGGCGTCGCACACGTTCAACGCCATGGCGACTTCCGTGCAGTTCAGGAAAATGGGGCAATTGATGCAATCTCGCCAAACTTTATGGGGAAGCTCGCCTTTATCAATTTCCGTGAAACCAAGGTGGGCAAAAAAACCAACCTGATCTGTAAGAAGAAATACGCGGTCTATACCTAATCGTTTTGCTACAGCTAACTGCTGTTGAATCAAGAGTTTGCCCACGCCCTTGCCCTTGTATTGTTCATCCACAACAACGCTGCGAATTTCTGCTAAATCGCCCCAATCAATGTGCATGGCAGCGGCGCCAACGATTTTGTTTTCGTGGCGAACGACGACAAACTCGCGGAGGTTTTCGTAGATTTGCCCAAGGCTTTTTTCCAGCACCGGGGTGCGTTGACTCCAATACAGAATGAGCGCTTGTATTGCGGCAGCATCTTGAACAAGGGCTTCGCCCACGGTGTAGGGAATTTGATTTACGGAGGATAAGGTTGACATTTTATCTGCTGGTAACTTAGGCCAAATACTCGGGAACAACTTCATGACGATACAAATCCTCCAACGTTTCGCGCTGGCGAACCAGGTGGGCTTTACCGTTATCAATCATGATTTCCGCGGGCCGCTGACGGGAATTGTAGTTGCTGCTCATCACGCTGCAGTAGGCGCCGGCATCCATAATGGCCAGTAGATCATCGGGCTGCGGAATGACTAGGGGGCGTTGCTTAGCAATAAAATCACCGCTCTCGCAAACAGGGCCTACAACATCCACGAGTACGGCTTCGCCTTCGCGTTTTGTTACGGGGTAAATCTCGTGGTAAGCCTCGTACAACGCCGGGCGAATCATCTCGGTCATTGCGCCGTCGATGATTACAAACGGATGCGACTTGCCGTATTTGATGTATTCTACCTTCGTTAGAAACAAACCAGCTGGGGCGATAATCGATCTACCCGGCTCCAAGATAAGCTGAAGGTGGTACTTTTTAGCCAAGGCAATTACAACGGTTGCCACGGGCTTTAAGTCCAGCGCTGTTTGCCCGTCCTGATAGGCAATACCAAAACCCCCGCCAAAGTTTAGGGTGGTGAGTTGAATGCCTTCAGCGATGAGTTCGCCGATGAATCGATCCACAACCAACACGGCCTCGTGGTGGGGCTCGGCGTGTAAGATTTGCGAGCCAATATGGGCGTGTAATCCCTCTAGCTTTAGGCCAGGCTTGGAGTGGATTTCCCGCGCCAAGGTTTTTCCGGCTTCAAGCGACATACCGAATTTATTCTCTTTTTTGCCGGTGGTAATGTGCTTGTGAGTTTTAGCGTCTACTTCTGGGTTGATGCGAATACATACGGGGGCTTTTTTGCCCATTTCCAAGGCCACAGCGTTCAATCGCTCGGCCTCAGCGGGTGATTCAACGTTGAACATGCGAACCCCGGCATTTAGGGCTAAACGCATTTCATCCGCAGTTTTTCCCACGCCCGCAAAAATCGCCTTGTTCGCATCAGCCCCCGCCTCAAGAACACGGTGCAGTTCGTTGCCGGAAACAATATCAAACCCCGAGCCCTCTTTAGCGAGCAGGCGAATAATCGAGCCGTTTGTGTTCGCCTTTACAGAGTAGGCAATCAGCGGCTTAGCCTCGGCAAATGCTTCCTGAACTCGCCGAAAATTCGTGCGTATAGTTTCCGCGGAATAAACAAACAATGGCGTTCCGAATTCAGCGACCAATTGCTCAGGCGAAAGCCCATCAATGTGGAGGGTGTTTCCGTGATAGGAAATCATTTGATGGCGAAGAGTCACAGGGTATACCTCGAAAAAAATTTGTGTGGTCTATAAAAAACTGCTGATCTAGTCCCTTGGTTTTCAGGGCAAGTCAAGCACAGGTTGATTACTCAGTAAATACAATCCCTTATGCTGAGCTAAAGGCCATTGGCGAAGCACCACACGGTTTGCAGGATCAGCAACAAGCGTTGTAAAAACTGATGGTTCACGAGTAAGCACAAAACTAGGGGAATCGGCTTCCAATGCCGCTGCCGCCTGCTCCTGCGTAACCCGCATTTGCATTGTTCCCCAATTAAATTGAATTGCAAAGGGGGTGTTGTGGTGAATGATTCCGCGTTCAGGAAAACCAAAGCGTTTAAGCTCCTGAGCGATTTCGCGAACTTGGGCGGTTTCAATCACGCTTTTATTTTTAAGTGCATCCGTAAATCGCTGAACGTTCAGGAATGCTAATAATATGAAGCAAACAAGAGCGAAGCCAACCTGCAGCTTTTTGGAATTAATTTGATGCGTAACGCGCACCCAAAAGCACCCTGCTAGGATTGCCGCCATTGGGATGATGGGGTAAAGATGAACGTCGCGGTGGTGTGTTGCCAGGCCAAACAGGGTAAGGCTTACCAACAAGCATAGAACCAAAAACCGCTGAAAGGATTTTGATTCTGCGTTCTCATGGGGATTGCGAAACGTTTGGATCATTCCGCCGATGGCGAAGAATGACCACGGAAGCAGCAACACCATAAAAAAGATAAGCGGCTGATAGAATTTAGCGCCGATTGCCCCCTTGCCCACGGCGTGGCCGACGAGTTCCTTGCCGATCATTTTATCGATCAGCGGCTGACCCAACTCCATGTAGGCAGCGAAGAACCACCCGAGCCCTAGAACAACGTAAATGAGTAAACCCAACCATTGACTTTTGGCGAAGAGCACCCTGCGGTCCAAGCTTTTGTCCCAAAAAATCACGAACAATCCGCCGCCGGCTAGAATCAACGCCAAGGGGCCTTTTGTAAGGGTTGCGCATACCATAAGAAGCCAAAACGGAATCCAGCTTTTCCGAAGCCTGAGGGCGGTAAAGGCTGTTAAAGCGCCCGCAAAAACCATGGCTGCAAAAACCGGATCGCTTCGATTCAACAGTATTTGATGATCAAAAACCGGGGAAAACAGGTAGAACAACGCCGACCACCACCCCACCGCTCGGCCAAAGTAGCGGGTTCCGCCGGCAAGAATCAGAAGGGCAATAAACAACGAAGCCAAAAAGCTAGGCAAGTACAAGCTGAAGCGTGTCAACCCGCCAAAGGCCTTTGCACTGAGCGCCGTAAGCCAAGTGGAAAACGGCGGTTTGGACATTACGTCGCCGGTATCGTCGCGCTGAACAACCCAGTTGCCGTTCACCATGGCATCCAACGCGTAAGCCGCAGGGCGCTGTTGATCGTTGTCCATTAGGTTATCTGGGGAGCAAAACCTAATCGCAAAAAGTAAACAGGCGATCAGTATAATCCAAAAAAAGGCAACAGCAGTTGGGGCGTGCTCGGTTCTTGATTGTGTAGAATGAACTTCTTGTCTTGCAGTCATGGTCTTTATATTGCCTCTGTAAATAACCAAATAAGCAGGTATTGCCCCGCGCGGCAAATGAAACGTGCCAGAAAAGATGGATTGTTAATGAATGAGCTTTCGCAGAAGTTACTCGAGAATCTTGGCCGTGTGATTGTTGGGAAAGAAACCGTGCTGCACAACTTGGTTTCAGCGTTTTTGGCCGGTGGTCATGTGCTGATGGAAGACGTTCCCGGCACGGGCAAAACAATATTGGCGCGAACGTTGGCAAAGTCCATTCAAGTTCAGTTTTCTAGGATTCAGTTTACACCTGATCTTCTTCCCGCGGATGTTACCGGCGTTTCAATCTTCAACCAAAAGGAACGGGAGTTTGAGTTCCGCCCTGGGCCGGTGTTTGCCCAAATCCTATTGGCAGATGAATTGAACCGTGCAACGCCCCGAACCCAATCTGCCCTGCTGGAAGTGATGGCAGAACAAACCGTGAGTGTGGACGGTATTACCCACGCCTTAGCGCCCCCCTTTTTTGTTATTGCCACGCAAAACCCTGTTGAACAACAGGGCGTCTATGATTTGCCAGAAGCCCAGTTAGATCGTTTTCTGGTTCGCCTGTCCCTTGGGTACCCAAGCGTTGCAGAGGAACGCCGCATTGTTACAGAACAACGCCTTGTTCACCCCTTGGAGGAACTTCAACCCGTGTTGCAAGCGCATCAGGTCATTGACGCACAAAAAACCATTCGGGAACAGGTGAATGTAGAGCAGAATGTGTTGGATTACATGATTCGCCTGATTCACGCCACACGCGACCACCGCGACCTTGCCCTTGGGTGCAGCCCCCGAGCGAGTTTAGCGTTGTACCGCTATTGCCAAGCCAGCGCCTGGGTTGATGGCGAGAATTTTGTTTCGCCGGACCGAGTCAAGCGGCTCGC
>DAIOTT010000185.1:0-6121 GCA_036751885.1 Candidatus Sumerlaeota bacterium | reverse complement strand
AGGGGAATTTCTGTGTAAGGCAGAGCGGCATCAGGAGCAAGTTCTAGTGGTTGAAGTGGACCGTGAACGCATTGACCGAGTTCGCCGGGCTTGGCCTTTTCTGCGGGATCGTAGGATAGAATACTACGGGGATTTGCAAAAGCGGTTTCGGGATTAAGCCTGATTTTTCTGGTGTTCAGTTATCAAGCACACAATTCAAGCGGGCGGTGGTTGGCATTACTCTTGATTGTTGGATGTAAGCCTAAGTGATTTGAATACAAAGTGCTTACCTTATGTTAAACGAACGAAAACGGCTGAAAGCGCTGAAGTCTTACAAAATATTAGACTCAGCTGCTGAGAAGGCCTACGACGACTTAACCCAAATTGCCTCAATTGTTTGTGGGGTTCCTATTTCACTCATTAGCTTGGTAGATCAGGAGCGCCAATGGTTCAAATCCAAAGTGGGCTTAGAGGTTGATGAAACCCCAGTTGAGCAGGCATTCTGCAAATACACAATCCTAAGCGATAAATTGCTCATCATTCCCGATGCCACGCAGGACAGCCGCACCGCCAAAAACCCCCTTGTCACGGGTAATCCAAACATCCGCTTCTATGCGGGGGCGCCGTTGGTAACGGCCGATGGATTTGTGCTGGGTTCCCTTTGTGTGATTGATCGAAAGCCGCGGGAGCTGGATGATTCTCAGTTGGAAATTTTAAAGCGCCTCTCCAACCAAGTCGTCTATTTAATGGAATATCGTCGTGTTTCTCGCAAACTCTCTGAGGCTTTGGAGGAAATTCAGAATTACCGCAAAGTGGTGCCCATTTGTGGTCATTGTAAATCAATTCGCTCTGAGGATGGGCATTGGTATGAATTTGAGAATTATGTGAAGCAAATCTCCGTGGATTTTAGCCATAGTGTGTGCCCCAATTGCTTTGAAACAGAGTATAACGAGCTATAAGTAGCCATAAAGGCCTGCTTTTGCAGACCGAAATTATCCTTGCACTAGGGTAAAGTTTATTTGATCTTCGCCGACTACATAAATCATTAAGCGTGTGAAGGTTTTTTGATCTCTTATGGCAACTCTTGATTGGATTATAGTTGTTCTACTCTTTGCCACACTCATCGGTATTGCGTACTTTACCAAGCAATATGTAAAGGGTGTTTCGGATTTTTTGGCCGCAAACCGCTGCGCCGGCCGTTACATGCTTACCTTGGCAGATGGCATGGCGGGGCTTGGGGCAATCGGGATTATCGCCTCCTTTCAGCAGTACTACCAAGCGGGTTTAGGCGCAGCTTGGTGGGGCGGCATTATGGCCCCGTTACTACTGTTGCTGCCCCTTACGGGTTTTATCATCTACCGCTTTCGCGAGTCTCGCGTTCTAAGAATTGCCGAGTTCTAGGAGCGCCGCTACAGCAGGCGATTCAGGATTTTTGCCGGTATCATCGCCTTTATTGCGGGGATTATTAATTACGGCGTATTCCCGCAAGTTACCGCTCGGTTTTTCATTTTTTTTGCGCAATTCCCCAATACAGCATCCCCGTGGGGGGCGGCTTTGCAATTGATGTTACCCTCGGCATTGCTAATTACCTTCCGTGGCGGGCAAATTGCCATTATGATTACAGACTTTTTTCAAGCTCAATACGTGAACGTTGTTTTCCTGATCCTGCTGTTTGTGCTACTTTGGAAGTTTGGCCTTACTGATGTCATCGAGACCATGAAAACAGCCCCACAAGATGCTTCACTCTTAAATCCGTTCAAGCAATCGGGCATTCCAGATTTCAATATGTTCTACTTCTTCATTATGGCGTTTAACGCCGTATACACTTATATGGCCTGGCAGGGGAACCAAGGGTATAATGCCTCGGCGAAATCCCCCCACGAGGCCAAGATGGCGCGTATACTTGGGGCTTGGCGTTACGGCGCCACTTGGACGGTGATTATGCTGATCCCCATTTTTGCCTGGGTGCTAATGAACAGTTCATCCTACACAGAGGAAGCGGCCGTTGCCCAAGCGGCCATTGACGCGCTGAATGACGACGGCCTGGAGCGGCAGCTTACGGTGCCGATTATTCTCAGCAAACTGCTTCCGATTGGCATGACCGGTTTGTTTGTGGCTGCCATGCTGGCTGCTGCAATCTCCACGGATGATACTTACCTTCACTCCTGGGGAAGCATCTTATTCAGGATGTTTACCTTCCCCTCACCGGTAAGGAGTTGGAGGCTGAAGAACACCTCGGCCTTCTGAAAAAATCTATCCTTGGCGTGGCAATTTTCGCATGGGTATTTGGAATGATTTTCCCCCTTCATGAATACATTTTTATGTACTGGGCCATTACCGGGGCAATTTATGTTGGCGGGGCTGGTTCAGTGATTATTGGCGGGTTCTATTGGAAGCGCGCAACCACTGCGGGCGCATGGGCTGGTATGATTAGTGGCTCCACGTTGGCCTTTACAGGCGTACTGATTAATAATGTTTTCTGGCCAATTTTTCTTCCCGGGCTGAAAGAAACTTACCCGGATCACCAATTGCTAAACCTTTTGCCTGAGGTGTTTTGTCTGGATGGCGTTCGCATCTTTTTCTACTCCTCGCTGGTGGCAATTCCCTGCTTCGTGGTAACGTCCCTCCTTACAAAACCAGATCCAGATTTTGATATTGATAAGTTGCTTTACCGAGGCAAGTACGCCAAAGAGGAAAAGAAAAAACCCCTCAATCTGGAAGATGTGTTGAATGCTCCACCCGGAAAAGCCCCTCGCTTTTCCGCCCTTTTGGGGATCGATGAAGCGTACACGCCGTTTGATAAATTTATCGCCTATTCCATTTTCGCATGGACGATCTTTTGGTTCCTTGTCTTTCTTAGCGGTACTTTTATTGGTGCCAATTTTTAAACGACTGATTCCCAATGGGCTACCTATTGGGTCATTAACCAAGGCATCGCCGTTGTGGTTGGCATCATTACCGTCTTCTGGTTTTTATGGGGCGGTTTTCGCGACTTGCGGGAACTGTTTGTATCCCTCAAAAATGCCAAGCGCGATGAACACGACGATGGTATTGTGCACCATGATGAATAAGCATCACGGAATCACTCCTGCTGGTAATCCTACAAGTTTATCGTGAATGTTCCTTGCGGCCGCACAGGGCCCTCTTAGCTTTACTGTGACTCACCCTGAGGCACGCCGTACACTTCGGCAATCAGGTGAAACTGGTACTCGCGGTTTGCCAGCGGAAGATGTGCTTCATGCCAATAGGCGCCAGCCAGTGTACCAAGAAAAATCCCAAACGGTGAAAGATAAACGCGCTCGTAACCGGTGTGTGTTGTTCGTTCAAGCAGCTGCAAACGGGGCCCATCGGGAACGGAGCCTCTCAAGGTAAAACTCGGCGCAGCAGCAGAAAGGGGTTTGCCGTTGAAAGAATTGAATAACGGCAGGTTGATCGCCGCACCGGCAAGGCGCCAATCGGGAACGTTGCTGCGGGGCGTGGGCTGCAGGCGAAACACAAGAGGGACGCCAGCAGGTAGGTCTATCTCCTGCGGCAAAAATACGGCCGTGTCCCCAAGGCGCCCTCGGGGTGCCTCCCGCGAATCAACCACGGCAACCTCCGTAAAAGGCGCGTCGCCAATGCTCAATGCAATCCGTAAATCAAGATCACTGTGCCAAGAAAGAGGATCAATGTTGAGTTGAATGTTTGAAAGAGCAAGCGGCTCTTCTAACTGAATTTCCGCATCCAGAGTGCTTCCTAAGGCTAGAGCTGTCCCCGATGAAAATTCTTCAAACTTAGGAGCAGAAACAAGCTCGGCCCCAAGGTGCATCGGTGTGGGGGGGCCGTAAACTTGTGCGTTTACGTTGATGAAATTAATTGTGCGGGAGCGCGTGTTTTGAGGGATTTCGGGAAGCCTGTGAAGCGTTGAAACAACCTCAACATGATTGATTCCCCGCAAGTGCCGGTTCACCATGGGGATGGATCCCAGCTCCTCGCCCTCTAGGTTTACGTACAGCGTCCCGGTTTCGCCCTCGGCTAAGGTTGCGGCTAAAACATCTGATTGCTGCCAAACAGTTGCTAACATGTGTTCTCGTGCAAGGTAGCAATCCAGGGCGCCGCGGGCATGCAAGGTGAGGAATGTTGCCATAAGAGCTGCGTGGCCGGCGATCATTACAAACGCAGGGGCATGTAGCCAGGGGTACGGGAATTTTTTTCGCCAAAACAGTGCGGCCCCAGAGGCACACGCCGCTACGGCGCACAGTAACCCAACGCTGAGAATGACAATATGTTGACGGTAGTAAAACGGCGGCGAATAACGGTAGTACCCCTGCAAGCACAAGGCCCACAGCACCGCACCCGCTAAGGCTAGCAGAATGGCAATCGCCCATTTTTTATCCCCAAGGGAATCTAGTTCTGCCAAAAAAGGTGCTAATAAAACATCAAGCCCCCGGGCCAATAGGGCGCAAAAAAACGGCGTAAATACAATCATATACCGGGGAATAATTGTGGGCCAAAGGCACTGAAAAACAAGCGTTCCGCTAAACAGAAGTGCAACTAACGCAAGCGCCAATGCGCGGGCCGGAAGAGTTCTGCTTTGGCGGAATGCAACCGCTTCTCTGCCCGCAAGAAATACCAGCCCAAAAAATGCCAGCACCCCTAAGGCAGAGGTAACCTCCAGCAGCCAAGGGGCGTATACGGCAACATTATGCATCAACCCGCCAAGGCCTGTAACAAGCTGAACATCCTCGTACCCCACCACGCTGGATTTCGCCCACGGCTGAAAAAACAACAGCCCCAAACTCGTTGACGCAACAAACGCTGAAGTCAGCCAAATAAACCTTCCCCGGCTGCTCTTCTCACCAAAAACGGCGACGTAAAACCACGCGCCTAGTACAACCCCATAGGCACACGCATTCGGCAAAAACGTAAGCTTAGTAAGGGCGGCGTTTGAAAAACAAAAAAAGAACAATCCCACCGAAACAAAAAACTCCCGGTCGCGAAGGGGCCGCAGCGCATGAAGAAAAAACACCGACGACCATACGGCCCATACCATGAAGTAGCTATCTGTGGTAAACAGGCGCGCGTAATTAACAATGGCCGATTGAAAATGCCCGTGGGCTGAGGGCGGATCAAACACTACAAAAAGGCAAGCCCCCGCGGCAGCCATTGTTCGCCTGCACCCCAACAAGCACCCCAAAAAGTACACGCCCCAGCACACTAAAATAAGCTGCAAAACTTTGGCCCCATGCCAGGCAACCGGCGAACCACCAAACACATGATACTGCAAAAACACCTGAAGCCGCATCGCCGGGCCGTTGAAGTTTTGCTCAGGCTTAATTATTTCAAGCAGTGCACCCTGAAACCCTTCAGTTTGAAACCGTTCACCCACCGCAGCCGCCTGCTCAACAAGGCGCCCGTCATCAATCAAGGACCACGGGGCAAACAAAGTGGGCGCAAAAATAAAGAGCGCAACCAAGGCAATCTTAAGAAGTGATGAACCGTGTCGAGCGGTAATTTGGGAGGCCCGGGAATACAATGATCACCAACCATCTTTGCTACTACGATCGCACCTGTTGGAAGAGATGCAGTTGTGGCGAAAAAAATCCGTTAGCATCTCGGGTGAGTCAACGCTTGTTTTGATTCAGCGCTTGGTTGATACGGCCCATGAAGCCGGTGCCATAAAGTGTATGCAAAAATCCTCACCCTATCATTTTGGCGTTTTGGGGCGGCTTTTTCTCCTCAACCCATCTACTTTTTTACTGCCCCCGGTTTCTCAACGCATTCAACCTCGTCCTATTGAACCAACCAACTCTACTCATTAGGCAAGGGCTTGTAACCATGACAGAACTTTCTTTTTCCACTCCAGAAATTACGGCACGCGTTCGGGAATGGACGAGTGAATCAGCGGATCCGGCCCTGCGCGCACAGGTGCAAACCCTGATTGATGCGGGCGATGTGAAAGAACTTGAAGAGCGCTTTTACCGTACTCTTGCCTTCGGCACGGGGGGCCTGCGGGGCCTTGTGGGCGCTGGCACGAACCGCATGAATAAAGTCATCGTTGCCCGCGCCACGCAGGGGCTTGCTAACTATGTGAAAGAACACGCCCCCTCAAGCCCCGGCGCCGTGCCCGGCCCCTTGCGCGCGGCGGTTACCCACGATAGCC
>DAIOTT010000184.1:0-6248 GCA_036751885.1 Candidatus Sumerlaeota bacterium | reverse complement strand
GCTTGTAATCGCATCATCTGCTAAGTTGAAACGAATGATCATTTCATCGCCCCCGGCCGTTTGTAAGTAGAACGTATTCTCGCCGCTTAGCCCTTCACGAACCGCTCTGCTGATTGCCGTTGCAACACATCCGGTGCCACAAGCAAGCGTTTCTGCCTCAACGCCGCACTCAAACGTTCTAATCTTGATTTTATTGGCCCCCTGAAAACTCACAAAGTTTATGTTGGCGCCTTTAGGGCCTGTTGCACGATGCCGACGCAATCGGCGACCAATTTGGTCTACTTCAAAATCTTCCACGGAATCCAGTAATACCACGGCGTGGGGAACTCCAACAACTTGAAACGTTGCATCCCACAATGTTTCTTCACCATCGAAATTTACCGCAGTGGGTAATCCTTGAATATCAGGAAAGCCGAGCTTGATGTTGCCGCCTTCAACAACTTCCGCGGAGTAAATTCCCGCACCCGTTTCAAACCGGGTTCTAGGTTGATGAATCACCCCGGAATCCAAGGCAAACCGTACGATCGACCGAGCCCCGTTTCCGCACATATCGCCCAGGCTTCCATCGGCGTTGAAATAAACCATCCTAAAGTCTGTTCCCAATTCTGGGTGCAGCGGTTCCTTCAAAACAATTACACCATCCGCACCGATGCCTCGGCGGCGGTCGCACAACGCAATCATGGTTTTGCTGATCGCGGTTGAATTCCACTCAATACCGCGAGCATCCCACGCTACAAAATCGTTTCCTGCTGCATCATATTTGGAAATCATTGAAATCATTTTATCATCCTTTGCTATTCTTGCCTTGTTTCAGCCCTTCAAATGAACTACTAACAGGAACTTCAGTTTAAACTTCGGGGTCTCATCTATTGAATCGTTTATTACCAACTCTAATTAAGTGCGCTTTTATCTACCTGTTTGCTGTAATGCTGCAAGGATGTATTTCCGTAAAACTATTCGATGATCAATTACAAGCCGTTAGAATTGAACAAGGAAGCGGGTTTGGGCGTGCTAAGATTGCCGTTGTGGATGTTTCGGGGGTTTTAACTGATTCAGGCCCGGGAAGTGGGTTTATGAGCAATGATAGTTCCGTTGTTTCGCTTTCCAAAAAGCTTGATTACATCAAAAATGATTCCCGGGTAAAGGCAGTTATTCTTCGTGTAAACAGCCCCGGAGGCGGTGTAACAGCCTCGGACATTATGCACAACATGCTCAAGAATTTCAGTAATGAAGAGAAAATCCCCATCTACGTCAGCATGCAATCAGTTGCTGCTTCCGGGGGGTATTACATCAGTATGGCGGGCAAGGAAGTTTATGCCACGCCCACCACCATTACGGGCTCCATTGGTGTGATTGCAACATTCCCCGAAGTTGATGGCTTGATGGGCAAAGTAGGCCTTACGATGAATGCAATCACCTCAGGCGACAACAAAGATGCAGGTGCATTCTACAAAAAAATGACCCCTGAAGATCGTGCGCTTTACCAAAGCATTGTAGACCAAATGCACGGTAAATTTCTTGACGTTATACAAGCTAACCGCACAAACCTGAACGCTCAAGAAATCGTAACCTTGGCAGATGGGCGCATCTACACTGCCAGTCAAGCTTACGAAGTTGGCCTGATTGATGGTATTCTCTACTTAGAGGATGTTGTTGAGTTGGTAAAAAAGAATGAAAACTTACCTGATCCTGAAGTCTACCTCATCAAACAGGGTTCTGCTACAACCAATGATACCGTTTATGCAACCGCCCCCAACGCACAAACACAGATCAACATGCTGAATATCAACGTTGATCGTTGGCAAGCACTGGGCGAAAATGAAGTCTTTAGCTACTTATGGATTCCCTGATCGCAAAACTATTTGACCGTCAATCCCCTGTTGCCTTACTCAAAACACCACACAATTCCTTAACCACAAACTAACAATTAGTTGAAAAGAGACTTGCGAATGAGTTGGTTTAATCGCCCCACACCCCAGTTTATTACAATCGATCCACCCGTAAAAAAAGAGCGAATCGCAAAGGATGTTTGGCATAAATGTGATCAGTGCGGCACAATCATACGCAACAAAGATTGGTTTCAAAATTGGCGCGTTTGCCCTAGTTGTAACACCCACGACCGATTAGAAGTTTTTGAGCGCATCAACCTGATGATCGACCCCGGGAGTTTTCAAGAAACAGAAACCAACCTGATATCCGGGGATCCGCTTGGGTTTGAAGATAGTAAAAAATATACTGATCGCGTTGAAGCAGCACGCAAAAAAACGGGACGAGCCGACGCCGTTGTCACGGGCCGAGCCACAATTATGGACGTAGATGTAAGCTTAGCCTGTATGGACTTTGATTTTATGGGTGGCAGCATGGGAAGCGTTGTAGGGGAGAAGATTGCCCGTGCAATGGAGCTTGCAATCAAAGAAAATCGCGTTTGCATAACGGTAGCAGCAACCGGCGGTGCTCGCATGCAAGAGGGAATCCTAAGCCTAATGCAACTCGCAAAAACCTCCATCCTGTGCAAGCGCATGCAGGAAAAAGGCATTCCGTTTATCTCCATTCTGGCAGATCCTTCAACGGCAGGAGTAATGGCAAGCTTTGCAAGCTTGGGCGACATCATCATCTCAGAACCGGGGACTTACGTGGGTTTTGCTGGGCGCCGTGTTATTGAAAGCACCATTCGCCAATCATTACCAAAAGGCTTTCAAACAGCGGAATTTGTCCGCGATCACGGCTTCATCGATCTCGTTATCCAACGCGCAGAAATGCGTAAAACACTGGGAACCCTGCTGCGCCAAATCCGCAAATTACCCGAACTTGAGGATCTTGAAACACAAGTTCAATTGGCATAATTTGCCCGTTATTTCTGGAATTACTGCAACTTGAACAGCTTCGCAGCCTTCGTGCAGAATATCTATTTATTCCATCGAAATCAGTTGAACATGATGATAAACATTGAATCAAGAATCGGCATTCTATCCCGCGTAAGGAATTCGGTATTCAAGAGCTAGAAATGCAGTTTTTTACAGGAAATTGCCATTCTTCCTTGCCACTGATTTACTGCCTGCAAAAGATTATCTTATTATTTCATGCACTGAGTTTAGGTTCCATGCGAAAATTCGTCTCTCGTTGTGTTTTGCTTGCTGGCATGCTTGCCTTTACAGCTGTGATTCCACAATTCTCATACGCTCAAACGGCCGCTAATCCTGCAACGCCCCAAACGTTCAACCCCCTTGAACGTGGTTCCCAAGATCAACTCCAGTTGATCGGGGATCTCATCACGGCCGATGAAATTGTGTACGGTGAAACCCGCTCTACGATTACCTACAAAGATTTTTCTCTTACGGCAAACCGCATTGTTCTTGATACGCTCACACTTGAGTTTGAGGCCGAAGGGGACGTCATTATTACCGGTAAGAATGAAGAAATTCGTGCAAGTTCAGCCCGTTATAACTTCCGCCAGTCTGAAGGCGTTGCCTACGATGTTGAGGGCGTTCAAGGGGGGTTATTCTTTCGTTCTGAGTGGGATGAAGCCGAAAAAGGCCCGTCGTTCCGCCGTATTAGTGAGGATGAAGCCCTGTTTCAAGGTGCAACCTACACGCGAAGCGGTTTTCCGGTTCCTACAAGTTATGTAAAAGGCCGAGAGGTAATATTAATCCCCGGAGAACGATTTTTCCTACGCGATGCAAGCGTTTGGTGGCGTGGAGTACCCGTGTTTTATCTGCCCGCTTACAGCCGCGGTTTTACACAGCGAAGCCCGTGGGATATTGAAGTTGGTTTTCTATCAAGGTACGACTTTTTTACGCGAATTCGCTACAACATTTACAGCAAAACGGAAGTCCCCAGCTGGAAGAATCCCGGTGAATATATTACTCGAAGCAAAGGGAGAATCGGCGTTAAAGCCGATGTTTTCTCCGCCGGCGCCGTTGGCGTGGGCATAGACTCAGAGTATTCCTACGACTTTGAACGCCACATTGGCGAGCTCAGCCTTTACGGCATTCGCGATAGCGTTCGTAATGTGCAAAATCCCTCTGAAAATGAAGATGAACGCTATTTGTATCGGCATCGACACAACACCATGCTGGGTGATACAATCTATCAGCTCAACGCTGATTGGATGTCTGATCCCGACGTCTACCATGATATTGAAGACCGATTTGATCCGCTCAATCAGCGGGGCAGATTGCCAGAACGTCGATTCCGAACGGCTGCTACTTACCTGCAGGAAGATTGGCTTGCACGCTTTTCCGTAGAATATAAAGAGCGCATTACGCAGGACATTTACCAAGACTTCGCCGAACCGCAAAATGATAATTTATTATACGATCCCGATCCTGATTTCGCCCGCGACACAGGCACGCAAACTGACGGTGTTACACGCAACCGTTACGGCCGTGTTTCACGTAAATACCAAGGGCGCATTGCAACACGGCTTCAACCTATACTCGGTTCTGATTCGCCGTTTTACGGTCGGCTTGAAGTAAACGCCTTCCGCAATACTGATGCAGGATTCAACGAATTCGATCAACGCGACGATCAAGAAATTGCCGGTGCGGATGTTTACTATTCTGCAACCAATCGCCTGCGGTTGGATCGTGAAGGGCGTTTCACTTGGATCAACACGGTTGGAATTGGTGCAGGTTATTACGACCGCCAGAACGATGAGATCATCGATTCAAATCGCTTAGGCCCCGGCGGTGCCGGAAGAACAGTTGATGGTATTCCGTTTTCGAGTAACAACACAGGATTTTTCAGCAACGGAAACCGCAGAATCAGCGGAAGCGATTTAACGCCCTTTCACGCTTGGGTGGATTACACCTCGCGGTTGAGTGCTCGCTTTACGGATGATCTTTCCGGGTACTTACAATACCGCACCCGAAAAGGAACCCCAGATAGTTTAGGGGAATTCTACGCGAAATCAGGGCGACAAGAAGCCTTTGAGGATGTTTATGACTTCCCGCAGGATTACAATTGGGTTGAAGCATTTTTGGCCTACTCGCCGATTCAGCCCAACTTGGATGTGTACTCCCGCGCGGGGTACAATCTTGAAGGGCAAAGCGACCGATTTGCTAACGAGCAAGAATACTATGTTGGCACGGGTGCAGACTACGAAACAAACAGCGGCGAATGGGTTTACGCAGCGGAAGTGTTGTACGAAGGCCGCCAAGCCCGCGATCCTCAAGACCCTGCAGAATACAACGCTTCTCAAATCGCCGGCAATTTTGAGGTCAACTACATTCCCGTACACGGTCGCCATTGGGCTTCACTCCGGATGGACGGTGTTTTCCCCTTGGATAATGATCCCCGCGCGCAACCGGCACGCCGCGAACGCCGCTTCAATGAGGATGATTCCGACATTTCAATTCGCCCGTTGATTGGTCGTAAATTTGGGCCCAAATACGATGTTGAGGTTTTTGCTGAGTACAACTCTCGTATTCGTACAATCGATGAAGCTGGAATACTCATAACCCGAGATTTGTACGATGCGGATTTATTTGTTTACGTGGGAACGAATGCCACAACAAATCAAAATCGCGATACAAATCAGGGGTCATCAAACGATCCAAAAATTCAACGTGAATTGGAATTTCGCCTTGGTTTGAAGCTTAGCACGCCCAACGAGCAAGCTCGTTTAAGCGGAGTTTCACGGAAAACCCTTCGTGATCAGCAGCTGGAAGCCCAGATTGTGGAATGAGTTCCAACCCAATCAACTCTGAATACCCTGAATCCCCAACTCGTGTAGATTTATCTGCAACACTTCTATACGGTTTGGTTTTAGGCTTGGTACCGTTTCTATTTATCCCCGTACCGTTGCTGGATTACCCAACAATTAACTCTGAAATCCTGTTGGTAAAGGAAATCGGAATTCGTGTAATTTGCGGGCTTATATTGTTGCTTGGCACTTTCAAGGTGTTTACTCAAGGTTTTGCCCCATTACTAAAGTCGGGATTAATTCCCGTTTCCTTAATTAGCTACTCTGCCCTTTCGGTGCTCTCTGCACTTTTTTCTTCCAATGTGGGGTTCAGTCTACACTATTTGTACTCTGAACAACTACTTGTCTGGTCTGTGCTCTTCGTCCCTTATTTTTTCAAGCACCGTGGTCAAGTTCAGTTTTTAGTGTTTTCTGCCTTAACCTCATGCGTGTTGTGCAGCCTGTTTTCCGTCGCAGTTTGGTTGACCAATGGTGAAGCCCTAGTCTTGATATATGGTGCCAACATTCGGGAACTTTTGTTTGGCGGGGGAGCAGGTGTTACGAT
>DAIOTT010000183.1:0-6289 GCA_036751885.1 Candidatus Sumerlaeota bacterium | reverse complement strand
CATCACCGTGGAAGACCCCATTGAGTATGTTCACAAGCCGATTAATTGCCAAGTCACGATGCGGGAAATGGGCTTGCACTCAGAAAGTTTTGGCATGGCGTTGCGCGCAGCCCTGCGGGAGGATCCTGACATCATCCTAGTGGGTGAACTGCGCAACCACGAAACCATTTCAATCGCCCTTTCCGCCGCGGAAACCGGGCATCTGGTCTTCGGCACCTTGCACACCGGAAGCGCGTCTCGCACGGTTAGCCGTATTCTTGATGTTTACCCAATCAAGCAACGGGAACAAATTACCATTATGATCAGCGAGAGCTTGCGGGGGATTCTCAGCCAAAAGCTGATTCCAAGGATCGATAAAACCGGCGTTGCCTTGGCCCTTGAGGTTCTGATTGTCAATCAAGGGGTTTCCTCCATCATTAAAGAAGGGAAAATGTTCCAGCTGATTTCCCTGATGCAGTCCGGTAAAAAAGCGGGCATGTGCACGTTCGATGATTCCCTTCAGGTTCTCTTCCGAGACGGAATTATCAGCGGTAAGCAAGCCTTCATGAATGCTGAAAACAAGCAGCTTTTTGAGGCCTACAAGGAACAGGATTAACCCATGCCAGCAATTGATGCCCTCTTTGATCTGATGCTCTCCTCCGGAGCCTCTGATCTACACCTCGCAGAAAACAACCCGCCCCGCCTTCGCCTACACGGTAAAGTCTCTTCCGTGGATGGTTGGCAAACCCTGGACAAACAAACCATCCGAACCCTATTAGTTGAAATCTGCGACGAAGAACGCTGGAACCGCTATGAAGCCACCGGCGACTTGGACTTCGCCTACGCCTACGAAACCAAGGCCCGCTTTCGCTGCAATTACAATAAGCAATACGAAGGCTACGGCGCTGTATTCAGAACCATCCCCTCAAAAATTCTGACCCTAGATCAACTTCGTGTACCCAGCGTATTGGAATCTTTCGCCTACTACTCCACCGGATTAGTTCTGGTAACAGGCCCCACAGGTTCCGGAAAATCCACCACCCTGGCAGCCGTGATTAACCACATAAACGAACGCATGAAACGCCACATTCTTACAATCGAAGAACCTATTGAATTTGTGCACCCCCCCAAGCAGTGCGCCATTGTTCAGCGTGAAGTCCACATTGATTGCTTCTCCTTTGCTGATGGCCTAAGCTCCGTAAGCCGGCAAGATGTAGACGTGGTTTTAGTAGGCGAAATGCGCGATCTGGAGACAATCAACATGGCCGTAAGCGCAGCAGAAACTGGCGTTCTCGTCTTCGGAACCCTCCATACCAACAGCGCAATCAAAACCGTGGACCGCATTATCGACGTATTCCCCTCGGATCAACAGCAGGCCATCCGCGCGGCCTTAGCCGTTTCGCTGAAAGCTGTTTGTGCCCAACTCCTTCTCCGCACCAAGGACGGCAAAGGCCGCCGCGCCGCCAACGAAATCCTCATCCAAACCCGCGCCGTCTCCAACTACATCCGCGAAGGCAAAACCAACCAACTCGCCCAAGTCATCATGAGTAACAAAGCCCTCGGCATGCAACTGATGGACGACTGCATCGAACGATTCTACCAAGAAGGCGAAGTCTCCGCCGAAGAAGCCTACGGCAAAGCCCTCGATAAAGAACGCTTCAGGAAATACCTCGCCACCGCCTAAGGGATTTACCACACCCTAGAAGTAAACCCGTTCGTCATTCTCAAAACCGCCTGCTCAATTATCAACCCGCAAAAGCCTCATGGTTTTGTTCCATGAGCTGGTAAAAGAAGTTTTGCCGTCAGGTGAAAACACCAGAGGGCCGGGTTGCGACGTTGGACGGGTTTATTCGTTCGGTTGAGGAGCAGGGAGCAACGTTTGATGATTTGCGGAAGCTGCTTCCTGAGTACTCGCAGCTTGAAGCAAATACGCGGGCGAAGCTGGCGGAACGGGGGCTTTCTGAGGAGGAGATTGATGCCAGGGCAAAGCGGTTTATTACGGAGGAAGTTTTAGGGCGTACGGCTGAGAAGGTTTTAAACAAGGAAGATTTGTCGGTTGATGAGCGGAACTTATGGCGCAAGGTACTTGATTGGCTGAAGGGGGTTCATGGGGTTCGGCAAGGAGGCGCAGGAGAGCGAAGTAAGCATTATGGCGGCCCGGCTGGTGAAGGGGCTTGCGGAGTCGTTGAAGGGAGAGCGGGCGGCTGCTGTTGAGGCGGTTAGCGCTGAGCGGGAGAACTTGACAGGGGGCCAGGTGTTTGATTCGTTCAACCAGTTTGGAGAGTTGCGGGGGGAGAATATTGATTGGGCGTTGTTTGATGCTACGGGGGAGGTTGCGGTTAGGCGTGGGCTTGTGGGTGTTGACCACGAAAAGCACGGAAAACACGAAACTGCGGGCTTATCTCAGGGGGGGCGAGAATTTATATCAGGGGGTTGACTCATTATCTCAGGGGAGCGAGGGCTTGTCTGGGGAGTCTGTTGATACGCGGAGCTTTGAGCAGCGGTTTATGGAGGACTTTCAGTTCTCATTGAAGCCCGATGAGATTCGCGAGGTGCTTCGTTTTTTGAGTGGAGAGCCTATTGTTCAGATTGCTGACGACCGTTTTCCTATGGGGACAAAGCCAGCGGAAATTCATGAATCGTTGGGTAAGTCGGTGTTCTTGAATCCCGACTTGGGTGAAGTGCGCGTGACGAAAAGTAATATCCGGTATTCCTTTTCTCACTTCAGGAGTCAGGAGCGGCTAAATGCTTTCGCTGCGATTGGTGAGGTGATTGAGAAAGGTAAGATTTTCGGAACGGAAGTTCGTAATGAAAAGTTTGGGACAATTTCCCATATCGTCGGGGCTCCTATCGCAATTGGTGAAAAAGAGTACCTAATGGGGGTTATTGTTCACGTAGACGGAGATGGTAGCCGTCTGAATTTTCACGATGTGATCTTAAAAGATCAAATTCCCAAGGATTGAGACTAGGGGGGAGCAAGAAGATGCTCAAGTCCGATCTAGGAAGCCCTTGACAATTATTGATGCGGAGTTTCAAGAATTCTTTGAAGAAGTCAGGCGAATTGACCAAGAAGGCACTAGCGTTGATGATAATGGCGACCTTTACTCCCTGACGCCCGAGGAGCGGCAGTTGCGGGATGTGTCGTTGGTGCTCTCGATCTTGGTGAGGAGTACGGACGTGAACGGCAGATTGCAGTGGATACGTTGAAGGAGAGACGGCTTCAGGATAAAAAGGCTGAGGTGAAGAGGCTTCAGGGGCTTGATGATTCGCGGTTGGATTCGTTGTTTGAATTGAAGTTTAAGAATGTGATGTTGCAGCGGGAACCGGCTAAGCCTAAAGAAGAGGTAGTTTTAGATGGTGAGGAGCTGACGCCAGCGGAGAAGGCTCAAGGGAAGCTTGATTTGGCGGTGGAGAGATCTGCAAAAATCCAATACAGATCAACGGCTTACAAGCGTTTGTTGCTTTTGTGCTACTCCGTGGTATTGAACTTAGCCAACCTGTGAACCTAGAACTGGGTAATCCTTAGGCTCGTTGAAACACTTCTACCACTTGAGATTGAGGGGTGGAAGCGGCCTGGGAATCTTGGTTCATGAGATCCCGGGCAAGGTTGCCTCCGAATACGGCGGTGAAGAATGCGATAATTGCGATAATCAGGATGAGAATGACCACGCCGATGAAAAAAGAGATGGACATTTTTCGAAGCCGTTTAACTTCAGCTTCCATGTAAGGCTGCACGGTGTCGTTCATCTGCTTGTTCATGGCTTCGCGGGCGGAGTTTTGAATCATTGAGGGAAGTTTGGTTTCGGCAACCAATAACATTTGGCGTTCTGCTAACTCGGGCAGTGTATCACGGGCGATTACAGGGACTAATTTTTGGGTATGGGATTGAATGATTTCCACGATGTTTTCGCCAATTTCAGCGGCGCGTTCCTCGGCTGCTTTGGTAACGCGGTTTTCAATTTCGCGGGGAAGGGTATTCTCGATTTGCTCCTTCAAGCGCTCACGCAGCATACTGGGCAGCATTCCATCGGCGGCGCGCTTAACAGTTTTCTCCGTTTGATCTACCAAGATGTTGGAGATTGCTTCGGAGACTTTTTTCTCCGCCAGCTTTTCCACCATGGAGCGGGCAACTTCTTGAACGGTCATTTTCACGAGTTCCTGCTCTTTTTCAGCAGAAAGGGCCGTTACACGGGCTTCAACTTCGCGCTTTGCCCGTTGATCGATAATGGAGACGATTGATTGAATTGCTCGTTCCACGATGATTTGGATTTTCTTTTCCACGGCGGTTTGGATTTTTTGTTCCGCCAGGGCCTGCATGTGGCGTTCGGCTGAGTCCTTCAAAAACTCCTCAGAGAGCTGAAGAATGCGCTGTTCTTCAAGCACTTCAGAGACTTTTGCCAGAAGTTTTTTCGGGGAAAACGGCTTTGAAAGCCAGCCCGTTGCACCCTTCAGGGGAACGCTTTCAAACAAATCCACGGAATCCTCGGGAATTAAAAGCAACACGGGAATTTTGTAGATTTCCTTATCCGTTTTGATTTGACGAGTCGTCTCCAACCCGTCGATACCCTCAAGAGAACTATCAACAATAATTAAATCATAGTCTTCAATCTCGGGGTGTGTAATAGCCGCAAGGCCGTTGGCAGCCCCGGTTACACGGTAGCCGTGCTCCTCAAGAATTGCCTTACTAATTTCTTGAACAGTTGCTGAATGATCTACAACAAGTACACGTTCACCAGCCATGGATGAGCCTCAATTCCGGACTTATAACTATGCTTTGGGTAAATTCAGAATAGTCTTAATGTTTTCGCTTAGCGGGAACGGCCCGCGGTATTTTAGGGAGATATTGGGATCAAAAGATTGAAACATTTCGGTTACAACGCGGTTTGCATTCTTCTCGCCCACCACGTTGCAGCAGTAGGTGTAGCAGGCTTTAACCATGTTTACAAGCCCCTCAAGCGCATCTTCAAAACACTCGTCCACCAAGTCGTTGAATTGGCAGGATTCCAAATACGCTTCAATCATGTTGGTGTTTACCACATTTTGGCGGGTTGTGATGAGATCAGCGCGGTTGTAAACTTGAACAATATCAAACCAAGTTTGGTCAAGAAAGAGCGTGGCGCTAAGCTCTTTGCCTTCCTTGAGCTTTGAACACCGGGAAAACAGTTCGTTCACAAAATAACTGAGCAGCCCGATGGGAGAAGTGAAGCTGTTCCCTTGGGCGGAATTCCCTTTTTTTACGGCATTACGGGAGGAAGAATCGCCCATGAAGGAGGAGAATAAACTGCGGCTTGCTTTAGGCCCTAGCACGGCAGGTTTTGCAATTTGTTCTACCACTTTAGCGTTGTTCGGCTGCCGAAGAATCACACCTTCTTCTGTTTTAACCTCATCGATTTCAATTAACCCCGAGCGGATGAATTGCGAGAGAATCATGAAGACTTCAAACCGGCCAAGGTTGGAGCGGTTTACAACGGCGCGAATCGTAAATTCGCCGTTGATTTGGCTAAGTACGCGCCACTCAGAATCCCGCAGCTTGATGTTACGCTCAAAACCATCACCGGGGTTATTGATTTTCAGGATCAAATTATCATTCGGGAGAATGTGCAGGATTTTCTTCCACTCGTCATTTCTACGAGTTCCCTCAAGAATCAGCGGCTCAATATCAATGCGGACTAAGGCATCGCCAATTTTATTTTCAGGGCGATTTTCAAATTGAAAATCCCCAGTATCCCAGCTGAACAAGCCCCAGATTTCTTCTTCAAGCTGAAGGCGAAGCGTCTCTTGAATGGTTTGTTCTGAGACGACTTCCCGCTCGGTAAGGATTTGGCCCAATTTTTTGTCGGATTCTACCGTGCGTTGAATCTTCAATAACCGTGAAAGCTCGCTGCGTTTAAGCAACCCGCGGTTAATGAGAAGTTCTCCCAAGCGGCGTTTACGCTCGATGGATGAACTATTGATGATTCTGCCTTTGGAGATGGTTAGAGTGATTTCCTCTGAACCATTGCGGATTGTTAGAACTCCGATGGATTTGCCCATGCTGATAAATTGGAGCACTTCCGGGAGGGGCACATTTTCCAAGTTACCTTGCATTGATACAATTCAATCCTACTGCGCTGTTTCGGGGGAACGTTTAGGGTGTTATAAGTATACTTTTGGGAATTATGATTTTGGGTTATTCTGAGGAGAAAAGATCATCCAAGCGATCTTCCACGTCTCGTTCAATATCAATGGATTGCCCGGCAGGAAGGCGTTTTTCACGGGCTTTTTCAAGGTTGCCGCGAATGACTTTAACGCATTCTTTTGAGTACAAACG
>DAIOTT010000182.1:0-6328 GCA_036751885.1 Candidatus Sumerlaeota bacterium | reverse complement strand
TGCGTTCAAAACTAAGCTGCAGCAAGTCCTCTAGCAAGAGCTCGGCAAACTCAGGATTGGGGTTCAACTCTGCAAATACAACCTCGCTGCTGGGGGCATCATCGGTCATTAGCGGAAGGGAATTGATATAAACTCGGGTTAAATCAATGCGGCTCCCGCTGGAAAGGCGTAAATCCTCGTAACTGGGCAACCGCCCTTCACGGGCTAAGGCCTCAAGCCGTTGAATTGTCTCTGTTTCGCTCTCTTGCAGCAACTCGGAATTGTTGCTGGCTGTTGCCCCTGAAGCCGCTTCAGGCTGTTGTTCAATCATTGATTGAGGTTCACTTATTCCCGGCTGAGAAAAAAGGTATGTGGGTGCAAACAAAGTGCTTAGTACTAAGAAAATTCCCAATAAGTGCCGAGGGTTGCATTCCATAAATAAACGCCGAATCAGAATAATGTGTGCTGTAAAGTGCATGGTACGTCCTAGGGGTAAATAGTCCTATTGGGTTCCCACGGCCTCTACAACCGTTTTGTTTGGAAATGATTGATATTTTGAAGCCGCAAAAAAATGGCGATTTAATTTCTAAATTATTGAATAAAACTTGCCCTTCATCCCAGCCTAATGCGGTCGTTGTGATTGTATGAATTAAAGCAGCACAAATTTCTACAAGTCCTGCTTCAAGCCCTTGGGAGCCAAATCAAAACCGTATGGAAAATATCTCGACAATTGAGCACATGCGAAGCCTTTCAGCTTCTTGGCGTAAAGAAGGTAAAACCGTTGTCTTGGTTCCAACAATGGGCGCATTGCACCGTGGTCATGGGCGCCTAATTTCCCGCGCCTTGCAGCTGGGTGACATTGTTGTTGTTTCCTCTTTTTTGAATCCCATGCAATTCAACAACAAAAGCGACCTAGTAAATTACCCCCGAACGGAAGAAGCAGACCGTGCCGTTTGTGAAAAGCTGGGCGTTCATTACTTCTTCAACCCTACCCACGGCGATATCTACCCCTCTGGATTCTTGACTTATGTGAAAGTCAGTCATCTAAGCGATATGGTTGAAGGCGCAAGCCGCCCCGGCCATTTCCGCGGCGTAACAACAATCGTTGCCAAGCTATTCAACATCGTTCAACCCAGCAAGGCGGTGTTCGGCCACAAAGATGCCCAGCAACTCATGATCATCCGCCACATGGTTCGCGACTTGTGCTTCCCGGTGGAAATCGTCGCCGTACCCACCGAGCGAGACAAAAGCGGCCTTGCCCTAAGCAGCAGAAACGCCCTTCTAACGCCAGAACAAAAACTCAAATCCCTGTGCTTAGTCCGCGGTATAAAGCGCGTTCACTTCCTCGTTAAAACACAAAACATTACCCACTGTGGTGAACTGCTGCAAGCCCTGCGTTCCGCTGTGAATAGCGCCGGTGATGGTGTTGAATTGGATTACGTGCGCATAGTATCCCGCCTCAGTTTAGAGGATTTAGCCTACATTGAGCGGGGCAATACTTTAATCCTGATGGCCGCTGTGGTGGACGGCGTTCGCATGATTGATAGTTCGCGGTTGTAACTTTAGCCGGTTGCGGATTTGTAAGCCACTGCAATACGCCCAAGCGCTGGTGGCTTTGCCCTTAAGGACTGAAAAGACTTTAGGGACATAAATGACCTAAGGAACTTGTAAGGCCGATAATCCCTGTAGAACCTAATTGCCCGAAGGGAAAAGTGCTTGTAAGACCAAATGGGCTTTAAAACCAAAAGCGCCATAAAACAGCATTTTCCCTTTGGGCATTCAATAACACTCAAAAGAAAACCTGAGGTCACTTAGGTCCCTAAAGCCCCTTTTGTACCTAAAAGAAAAAAACCAAATTGTAAACCATAAAAATAGCGACCTTGATTTTCACCAAGGCCGCCATGATTTTTATTATTCGTAAGTTGAACTTAGTTTTGGTAAAGTGACCAATTATCAACAGATGATGGTGTTACGATTGCTTGACCCGCTTTAAGGTTATCAAACACAGAAGCGATTTCAGAACCAGCTGCAACGCTTGCTTCACGGTGACCAATCGCTGCGCGGCCAGTAAGAATTGTAGCTCCCGTGATGGAACCAATTGAAGTTCCGTCAACCAAGAAATCTACATCCCCACCATTTGCATCAATCCGGAACCTGTGCCAACCTGTAGTAATTGCAACGGGTGCTGTAAGCTCAATGTAATCAGTTCCGGCAATAAGAGCGCCAGAGTTTGAAAGACTTTGACGTGCATTTACCGTCAGCGTTTTGTAATTTACCGCAATGTAATAAGAACCTTCACGGTCAATTGTGTAAGGCCCAGTGTTTACAGAATTATCCGCTTCATCAGCAGCATCACGGCCCGCTCGTACAGCAACATAACCTAATTCTGAACCACCGCTGGCTGATGCATCTTGAACGTACATGTCCACTTCAATGAAGTAGTTGCCATTGTTGGATTCACCGAAAAACAAGTTGTTTGTTCCGCCATCATCACTAATTGTGATCACTTTAGATCCGTCTGAAGCACCTGAAAGTGTGTTTGCAGGAATAGGAATAGCTGGTGAGGAGCGGTCAAAGTTTGCAACGCCTACAGCAGTAACGTCCACAATTGGGCTCTCACCACCTGAATCACCGCTTGATGCTCCTGCATAGGTGTTGATATAACGGATGATTCCGAAAGCATCAACGCCTGAGTAGTCCGAGAATTCAGTGCCATCTGTTAGAACCGCGCCAAATGAGCCACCAGTTCCTGTTTCGTTCCCATGTGCACCAACATCAAACTGGTCTGCGATTGAAACGGTGTCTAAATCTTGGGCCGATGCGGACCCGATTGCGAGCGCAGCGAACGCTGCTGTTAGAAAAATTGACTTTTTTATTGGGTTGTTTCTCCTGTAAGGATTTGTATTTTTTTTGTTGTTACATAGAAAAGTTCATAACTATTTCTCGATATAATCAAGGAAAAACAATTTTTTAACAATCCGCTAATTTTGTTTGATTGAAAACTCCGCCAAATCTTTGTAGTTGTTGATCGAAATTTCCTATGAAATAGGCTTATTTCGCTATGTTTACCGTCAATAAAAGACGCCGCCGATTTTTTATCGTGAATAAAAAAGGGCCCCTAAATTTTTTTAGGGGCCCAAAGGATTGATGATCTGAATTTAGCGAAATAGGAGCTTACTGTTTTGAGACTTTGCTGAACTTTAGCAGCCCTTTTGGTGGAAGTTCGCCTAACAGGGGTTTAGCCCATTCAATAAACTCAGGGGTAACATCGGTTCCGCTTTCAGCGATAAACTTGTCCTCCATAGGGCGGTATTGTTTTACACCTGCGGGGAAGTTTACGCCGGAAACATCGTCAAGCTCGGCGCGGAAGGGTTCGCACAAATACTTGCCGAAGGGGTTGGCAATGCGGCGGAAGCAAATGCTGCCGCTTTTGTGGCCGCTTAGGGCGCTAATCACCGAGGCAGCACCCGCCTCGCGCGCCTCAATGGCGTCTGTTTCACTCACCACACCCGCCATGCTGCGCTGCGCGTAGCCCAGTGTATCGGCGCGGACGCGAACTTTTTTCTGGTACTTGCGGAAAAGGGCAATCTTCACCGCGTTGGCCAAAAAGTCGGCCAACGCGCCGGTGCCCGAGAGCTGAACGTGGCCGAAGGCATCCTTTTTCGCGCCGCCGGAGAGCTCTTCAATTTCACCGGAAAGATCAAAATTCTCAATAAGTTTTTCCATTCCAAGGGCTTTCAACTCGCCGCGGATTTTGTCGCTCTGCAAAAACAAATTTCCGTCCTCATCGGCAATTCCCTCGGAAACAGCAATCAACGCTCGGCCGTTTGCCGTGTATACTCGGTCCACATCATTAATGAATTGTGTCAGCGAATAGCTGCGTTCCGGAAAGTAAATCAACTGCGGGCCGTCTGCATCATGGTGGCGCGCTAGTGCAGCGGCAGCCGTTAGCCAGCCCGCGTTGCGGCCCATGCAGATGTCAATCTTGATGCCGTTCAATGAGCGGTTGTCCGTATCATTGCCCATAAAGCACTGTGCAACATACTTCGCCGCGGAACCATACCCTGGGCAGTGGTCTGTAACAAGCAAGTCGTTATCAATGGTTTTTGGAACGTGGTACACGTTCAAATCGTAGTTTTGTTCCTTGGCGATTTTATTAATGATTCCCGTGGAAAGGGCTGAATCGTTGCCGCCCGCGTAAAAAAAGTAGTTCACATGGTACTTCTGCAGAATGGCAAAGATTCGCTTGCAGTCTTCCTCTTTGGGCTTGAATCGGCAAGAGCCTAAACCCGCGCTTGGGGTTGCAGCAACAGCCTCAAGATTGGCGTCGCTCTCCGCCCGGAAGTCAATAAAGTCCTCCCGCAGCATTCCCTCCATGCCGTTCAATGCGCCATAGATTCCGTCAAACTCCTGGTGCTTGAACGCTTCCTTTACAACACCAATCACCGATTGATTGATAACAGCGGTAGGGCCGCCGGATTGCCCGATTACAAGGTTTCCACGTGTTGCCATGGGTTTTATTTCTCCTGAAAAGTTATTGTGGGCGTATTCTTCACAAAGCCGGCAAGCGGGTGCAAGAAAGAGTGCACATTATGGAGAAAAGGATTGTACTTTCTATGAACTGTTTTATTTAAGATTTCTCTAAAATACATAAAGGTCTCATTTGGATGAGGAATCATATTACAACTTTTATTGTGACAACATTTATTGCTGCCACGGCACAAGCCCAGCCCAGTTGCGAGCACAACGTTTACTCGGCCCCCATACTGTTTGCCAAGCCCGGCGAAGCCGCCGTAAACAAAGCCCCCGGCACCTTGCCCCAAAAAATCACCGTAACCAGCAATGGCGTAACTTTCAACTCTGATTACGACAACGGCAGCTTAGCAGCTGTAAGTTACGGCGGGTTCGTAAGCGGGCAGGATGTTTATGATCTTGATATTCACACCGAAAACGGCGAACTCGGCAACGCAGCCTATTGGTATCGCTTTACCATGCAGGATGTTGCCTCAAAAAACTTCCGCCTCAACATCGATCACTTTCAAAGTCCACGCCCCGTGGTGCGCTTCTTCAGCACCGCAAGCTCAACGTGGTCCAACTGGCGGGCAACCACCGCAACCGAAGCACCCACAACAACCCGCCTCAATATAACCACAACGGCAGATCAAAACCTCATTGAGCTCGCCTTCTTCTACCCCTTGGGAATGCAGGAAACCTACGACCGCGTTTCAGCCCTTGTTGCTACTTCACCCCACGCAACCCAAACCATTCTAGCGCAAAAAAGCTTTCTCGGGAACGACTTTGTTTCTGTAACAGTGAACGATGCCAGCTTCCCCGACGCCGATAAACACGGCGTTTGGATTCACTCCCGCGCCCACGCTGGCGAAGTAACCTCCACTTGGGTGCTCCTCGGCTTCCTAGAGCAATTCCTCGCTAACGATGCCTACGGCCCCCGCTTGCGCCGTTATTGCCGGTTGGATTTACTCGCCCTGCAAAACGTGGACGGCGTGGAAATTGGCCACACCCGCTGGGATTCCCAAGGCGTAGACCCCGAACGCTGGGCCGATATCTCCATGCCGGGCTCCACACCCTGCCTAACCCGTTCCCCCGCAATCCCCTCCCAAACCGTACTCAAAGCTCTGGTGGATGCACGCCTTGCCTCCTCCCTTCCCCCTGAAGTTGCCCTAAACCTACACTCCACACAAGGCAACTACAACGATACATTCTTCTTTCAGCGCCTCCAAAACACCAGCCCAGCACCCGGCGAAGCCTTTGTTGGCACCAGCTTCAGAACAATCCTGCAAAACTACGTGGATGCCCTGAACAATGCCACGCCCCTCTTTGAAAATGCAGACCCACAGTTCAGCACGTTGCGGCTTTGCAGCTCCACCTCCAGCTCCCGCTACATTGAATCCTACTTCTTCTCCGAGCGAGGCGAAGCCACCATGGCTTTGACCCACGAAGGCTACTATCGCGCCCGTGGCTACGGCGACTTCGGCTTTTGGACGGATGAAGAATACATCGAACTAGGCCGCGCCCAAGCCCGCGCCCTGATTGAATACTTCAACTTACCCCCTTACACCCCCTCCCAAGTTGATTACTGGATGATCGAATAACATCCCACAAGGACGACCTCCCCTCTGGGGGCGACGAACTCCGATTCGTCGTAAGCTTCACAGCAAACGCAACACCTTCCCCCGCAACCGCCAAATCCCTCAAGCAGGGCAAACATCCCACAACGACGACCTCCCCTCTGGGGGCGACGAACTCCGATTCGTCGTAAGCTTCACAACAAATGCAACACCTTCCCCCGCAACCGCCAAATCCCTCAAGCAGGGCAAACATCCCACAA
>DAIOTT010000181.1:3299-6384 GCA_036751885.1 Candidatus Sumerlaeota bacterium | reverse complement strand
ACCCCAGCCTTAGCGCCGCACAACGCGGGGAGTTGCTTGCCAGCCAAAGCCCGTTGGATTACGGTCGTTCCATGGGCGTTGATTATGTGATTTTCCCTACAGTGAATAAAGCCCGTTTAGTGCAAAACCGCATGTTGCAAAGCTGGATGAGCGCCGTGCTGTGCGAGTTCGAGGCGTACAATGTGAACACTGGCGAACGCGTTTGGAGCTGGGAAGGTGGTCGTTGGAAGCGCTTCAGTTCATCCTACCGAGTGATGCAACACATTGCAGAGGATGTTGGGGATGAACTTGCCGCCGCCGCTGTTTTCAGCGCAACGCCCCAAACAATCGATCCCTAACGATTGTCTTATGGCAAAGCCTAGACAAAATCTTCTGGAAAAACAAACTCCTTCGTATGAATGCTATTACACCTTCCACTAATAAAACAGCCGCCGTTCTATTTGCTTTTGCATTGATAGTTTTGGTGTTTTTTACTCCCGAATGCCAAGCTGCTGAACTTGGCGTGTATTCTCAAAAAGCAATGCCGGCTCCCGGTTCTCAACTCATCACCGAGCCCAAGCATTGTGGTAAATGCTTTGAACAAGTTCGCCTTTACAATAATGAAATCATGCTGGGCGAACCCCTGTTGATTGAGTTTATTGTGAACGCTATTCCCAACGTGAAAGAACCGTTTTACCGGAATTTCTCCGATGATTTGAGCAGCGATGTTGAGCTTTTAATCAAAGATTCCAGCGGCAATGTGTGGGAGTTTGAAACGGAAGAAAACAAAGTCTTCCAAAACTCCGCAACGGTGCTGATTGTTCCGGGTCAACCGTACTTCCACCAACTGTTTGTTTCCCACGACAATCAAACCGTAACGGGATCTTTGTTCGATCAACCCGGCCAATATTTGCTGTTGGTTCGCTCCAAATGCACAGATCCTTTGGATGCCAAATGGATTGAGCATCAGGCTTTACCGCTCAACGTAAAAGCCCCTGCTATGAACAGCCAAAACGCAGAAGCCCTTCGCATGATGATGCAGAACCCGCAGGCGTACTTAAGTTTTCAGTCTGGTGTTGCATTCAACCCGCAGTTTGAAGCGCCGTTGCTGCAAATCGCGGAGAACTTACCGCAATCTGCTTTGCACCCTCATGCGCTGTACGCCCTTGCACTTTGGCAGTACAGAGAGTTCAATAAAACTGGGAATTTGGAAACCCTAAAGCTTTCCCACCAATATGCAAAAACATTGTATGAAAACTACAAGGATCATCCGTTGACTCTGAAAGCGGGGAACTTATTTATTCTCACGGCAACCCTTACAAAGAACGATGCAGAAGCGGAATCTGCCTTTAATTTTCTGTGGCAAAACCCTACGCTTTCAAATTATATGGGCAAAAAACCCTTTGGCGGAATGGATAAATCCGGAAAACCCGTACCCTTTGTTTTGCAAGAATGGATGATCTTTCAGCGCTCTGAAGATGGTATTTTCACGGAATCAGAAATAGCGCCCGCTTACCGGCCTCAATCCGCTTCAGTTCAACCAGTGGCACTTTCTGTCTTGATTTGGGATCAGATTTAACCATGGGAATCCCTGCGGCCTTTAGCGCCGAAGCATACAAGTTCGAGGGAAGTTTTTCCACCATTGTGGTGGAAATTTCTCGGTATTGTATTTCGCATTTTTGTTCCACCATGGAGGGGTTCGATAATTTAGCCCTTGTAAGAACTATGGATCCTGGTACCGAGCAGCTTTGGATTTATACAAACACGTGCCACGTGGATTTGGTGTGTAAAATCATTGAGGAATTTAACCGTGAATTCCCCATTAAAATTTCGTTTATTGAAGAAGGAATGAAGGGTTTAGATGAGGCAAGCTGGGACTAATAAGCCGAAAGGCGTTCGCTATGCATCGCTAGCTCGCGGTGCAAGTAAGGGCATTGCCGCTCCCGGCGCCGAGGCGTGGAGCATTAGCCTTGGCCGTTACGTGCTTTACATTATTCTATTTGCTCACTTTGTTGCCCTTTCCGGTGAAACAGCAAACCTAGATGAAATCAAAAGAATCATCATGTGGGTCGGCGGCTCTGCCAGCGTTGTAATTAGTTTTGCCCTTGTAGCAACCCGCCAAACTCGGCTTCCCCATCAGCTGTTGATGATCACATTCATAGCATTGCTTGCCGCCAAATTCATCTCTGTTCTGATGAGTCAAGAGTACGCTCAGTGGCTTGGTTGGGAGGAAATGCGCAATTGGTATGCTGTTTTCGGGGTTGCATTTTTAGCCTCTGTAACGCACTTCACGCGGCGTGCGGGGCTTGAAAGCCTTCTCTTTATCCTGATTTTATCCTTCGTTCTCTGTTCTTTCGGGGCCCTGCATTACGTTGGTATTTTTGAATTATTTGTTCCAGATGAACTAACGAATGATGATAATTTCGGCCTCATTATCTCCACCTTAGCGGGCCAGCCGGAGATGTTTTCCCTTATTTTTAACACGCAGTTTTTTGGGAATGTATTGGTCTTTCTTCTTCCGTTAGCTATTTGTAGCATGATGGTGTTTCCCTTGTTTCGTTTATCGCAGAATGCAATTACTACTGCCCTACCGGGTGATGCAAATTCGCCTGCATTGCCGAAGCATGATGAGCCGCAGCCAAACCAATTTCTCTCCCAATACGGCCTGTGGATTGGTGCTCTTAGCCTGATAACCCTGTTGCTGATTTGCTTTTGTATTCCTTTAACCTACTCTAAAATCACGTTAGTCTCGGCGCCGTTTGGGGTTTTGATTCTCTATTTCGGCCTGCCGTTCATCGCCCGTCTTTCGCCCCCTAAGCTGCCTTATTGGCCGGTGCTTCTGGGTTTTCTAGCAATCAACGCCCTTACGCTTTATCCGTTCATCAAGCACGATCTTGAAAGTCGTTTTTCTACCGTGGAAACCAGCACGGATTCCCGGCTGATCATCTGGTCTGGCGCGTGGAAAATGTTTCAAGAATCACCCTTGGTCGGCACCGGAGCAGGAACATTCCGCATCTTCTTTCCCACGTACCGCTCCCCAGATTACCACATGAATGCCATCAGCAACGTCACACTTTCCGCCCACAATTGGGTGTTCGATGCGCTT
>DAIOTT010000181.1:0-3289 GCA_036751885.1 Candidatus Sumerlaeota bacterium | reverse complement strand
CATTTTAGGCTTTGGTACGCTGCTATTGTTTATAAGCGTTCTTGCTTGGCGGTTGTATTTTACCGCGCGCAACTCCCCTTCCAAGCAGCAGCGTATTTTATGCGTTGGGTATTTAGCCGCTATAACAGCTTTTCTTACAGCCTGCCTTGCCACACCCGTGCTCTCCTGGCCGGTAGGGCTTATGGGGTTTGCCCTGTTAGTGGGGATTGGAAGTGGCATTGGATCGACTTTGTGGGACGACACCGAAGCACCTAAAGCCCCGGAGTGGCACCTTCCCGTTGGCGTTTTGGGCGCCGTTGTTTGCGCCTTATTCTTCACAAACATGTACACTTGGTCGGCCAATTTCTTCTTGGCGGCTCATCACCACCGTGAAGCCGTTCGCTTAGGAAGTTTTTCCGCCGCCGTTCAACAAAGCACCCGCCCTGAGGAGCTTAATTTTCGCGCGCAACAATACAATGCGGGTATTGAACAATTTGAAAAAGTTGAGGAACTCAATCCCACCTACATTACCAGCTATTACCGCCGAGCGAACTATGAAAACCTACTGGGAATCATCTACCGCACCAGCTTTTCCGAAACGCTTAAACTCGTGGGGCAGGATGGGGTGGACCAAGAAAAACTCCTCAACGCGATACAAAATTTTGCCACTAGCTTCAACAAACACCAACAGCTTGCGCTGGATCAATACCGCAAAATTCAGCATTACGCCCCGGACTACTCCGAAATCCACAATAACATTGCCATTCTTGAAAGCATGACAACCAGCTTTGAACGCTCGGTTTACCTTGTGCTAAATAACGGGAAAGAGCCGGACGAAGAAACCCTGATTCCTTGGCGCGAATCCTACGAGCGAGCCCTTGAATCCATTGAAAAAGCAACCGCCTCCAGCAACAAAATCACCGTCTGGAGCTTGCAAGGAAACCTCTACGAGGAAGCCTCCCTTTACTACCCCGAAGGGAATCCCAAACGCGAGGAATTGCTGGCCCAATCCGCTGAGTCCTACCTAAAAGCCGCGCAACTCCCCATTACAAAAGCAACGCAGCAGCAGAACCAGAAAATCGTGGAAGAACAAACACGCCTTGCTGCAGCCCGCAAAAGCATAACAAACTTTGCCCGCGCTAAGCAGTGGGCCAAAGCCGCTGAAGCCTGCGAAACGTTGTTACCCCTTTACCCTTCCATTTCCGACATCGCCGTTCTGGGCGCCGAGGCTTACCTGCAAGCGGGCAATATCACCAGCGCTCAGGCATTCTTAGATCAACAAATCCGCCGCAACCCCACAAGCCCTGAACTCTACCTTCAACGCTTCAGAATGGCCGTTACAAACCCCGAGTTCGCCGAACGCGCTCCCATTAAACAACAAATTAGCCAAATCAATAAACTTAAAGAACTTATCCCTAATTTTCTAACACCACAACAAGAACAAGCCCTAGGGAACAGCCTAAAACAACTGCAGGTAGGTTCGTAAGAGTTGTCTCATTTAGCATAGATTAGCCCCAAAATGCACGTTGGTAAAATAAACAAAGATTACTTGGGACACCTCTTCAGAGGTGTCCCAAGTAATCAAGAAATGATTCATAATGAGAGTTTTCGCGTTCGTGAAAACCAGTTGTACAATAAGCTATAAACTTAAAGTTGATCTTGCAAAAACTAAATAAAGCTTACGTTGGGCCCGGTTCGGCCCAAGGCAAGAATCAATACGTATGCATCATCCAATTGTCTTCGCTGGAATTTGTGGCGCTTATGAGGGGGATTAGATCTGAGACGGCGGGCTGAACGACCGGGTTTCCGGCAAGGTCTGTGGCGCCGGCGTTGAGGACTACGGCGAAGGAGCTGGCAACGATTGGCTGTTGTAGCACCACACGAATGTTATAGACGTTTGGGTTTGCCGTGGGGAGAACTTGAATGGTGCCGGGGGCGTTGCCCACCAGGTTTAAGTCTTGGGGAAGTAAATTCAAAGGCTCGCTTGCCGTGAGCAAAAAGAAGAAGTCCGTGTGGAGCAGGAAGTTCGGATCGCTGATGTTGGTAAACGTTGCAGTGGGGGCAATGTTATCCACCGTAATGCCGTCCGTTGAGGAGCTGATTGTTACATTTCCAGCGTTGTCCGTTGCAATGATGCGCGCATAGGCAGTGGTGCCAGAGGCAACACCCGTTACAATTTGGCTGTTGCCGGAGATTGTACCATCAAACAAGTCCGCCGCGCCGGGGTTGGAGCCTACTTGAAGGCGAACATCTGCAAGGCCGCTGCCGAGGTCTTCAATGGTTGTCCAAGTAATTAGAATGCTGGAGTTGGTGCTGAAGTCCCCGGAGTCAAATGGCCCTACCACGGTAGGACTTATTGTATCGCGGGTAATTCCATCGGAGCTTGCTGAGGTTGAAATATTGCCGGCAACGTCGCGGCTAATCAGCCGGGCGTATAGGCTTTGCCCTTCGGTTATGGGTACTGTTTGTGAGTTGCCCGTAACAAGAGCATTGAATACATCGGCCAAACCGGGAGCGGTACCGATTTGAAGCCGGGTGCTAAACACACCGCTCACAAGATCCGTGGGGGTAATCCAGTTGAACGTGACGTCGTTGCTCGCTACGAAGTCATCCGTATCGGTTGGGGGAATGACCACAGGCCCTTCGGAGTCGACCAAAATACCGTTTGAGGAGGCGGTAAAGCCTGAGTTGCCAGCTGCATCAATCATCAGCAAACGGGCGTAAAGGGTTTGGCCGTCCATGGCGGGGATTGTGGTTGTGGTAAGGCCCGTTACATCGCCGTTGAACACGGTATTGCCGCCGGGAAGCAACCCCACTTGAAGAATCACGGTTGCAACGCCGCTGAGCGTATCAACGGGGGTAGACCAGTTGAACTGAACATCCGTTGTGTTGGAGTAGAAGCCCAAATCCACAGGAGCAGAGCCAGTGGGGGGCGTGTTGTCCGCCGCAATGCCGTCGCTGGAAGCACCCATGCTCATGTTGCCGGCGTTGTCCGTTGCAACAAGTGTTGCGTAGTAATTTACGTTCGCCGCACCGGAGAATATAAACTCATTCAGCCCCAAAACGTTAAATGTGCCAACATCCGCGCCGCCGGGGAAGGTACCGATGCGCAGGCTCACGGTATTGACGCCGCTTCCTGCATCGGTGATGAGTAAATCGTTCCAAAAGAAACGGAAGTTCGTTGAGATTTGAAACGCCCCTTCATCTGAAACGGCGGGCAGCGTTGGCCCGGTTGTGTCAACGGCAATTCCGTCAGAGGAAGCGCTGGTTGTAACGTTGCCAGCGTTGTCCGTGGCAACAAGTTGCGCGT
>DAIOTT010000180.1:0-6524 GCA_036751885.1 Candidatus Sumerlaeota bacterium | reverse complement strand
ATGTACATGCACCAGCGTTGGTATGATTCAAAGCTGGGGGTGTTTGCTAGTGAGGCGCCCTATCCGCCGATGATGGAACATGCGTATGGGTTGCGGAGATTAATCCAATTACAAAACACGATGTAAGGGGAATGTTGGTTGATAACACTTGTTTTCAAAAGTGCTTAAAAGACAACAACTACAGACCACCATCACAGTGGATGGATCCTAGAGATACAGCAACATTGAATAGTTGTAGAACAAACTGTTCAACAAATCCTAATAATAATTTCTTCGAATTGAACTGTAAAACTGGCTGTGATGATGCTGTGGCCGACGTGGAATCTAGATTGGGTAGTTTTGGTTGGACATGCTATTGTAATGAACAAAACGCTTTTGGTTTGCCAAATGATTCTTATGGCACTCACTTTTACATGACTTGTTTAGGGCCTAATGGTGAGATAGTTCACCATAACCCAACTATAGGGTTATGGCCAATTGCCTGGTTACCATGGTAATTTCGGAGGAAAATATATATGGGCTGGTATAAACCTCTACTCACTTTAACTTCATACTCATGGTATGCTGCTGATTTACGATTTGGCCTATTGTCAAGTATCATAGGATTCTTACTTTCATTTGTTTTGTACAGAAGAAAAGGATATTCTGGGTGGCTCATTCCAATTTTAGGATGTTCTCTATGGGCTTATATCATTATTGTTATCGCTTTTTTGCCCAAACGAGAATCTGCAACTCTTTCTTCTCAGATTGACATAGAAGGTTGAACCCGGCGGAGTCGAGCGAGTTTTGGATTCATGTTTATTGCGCGAACAGCGGCAAGGTTCGGGTGGACGGCCTCACCTTCTCCATCTCGCTCACCGTGGAAGAAAATGTGTTGTCGTAAGTAATAAACCATTTGCCCATCAATTCAGCCAACTAACGTTATTAGGTCACGGTTTTCTACTCCAGCCAGCGATTAAGCGGCCGGCCGAGCAGTTCTTGCAGTTCTAGAATTTCATCGTGATAGTACTTCTTTGTGAGTTCCAATCTTCTCTCTGGGTTGAGTTTGGGAATTTGCTCCAGAAATAAACTTTCAAGGGAGTTGCGAATTGAGGTGGGCAGCATTTTCTTGATTGTTTGGCCGGCGGCGCCGCTGTTTCGGATGTAACGGTAGAGCGACTCGTTTTTCGGTACTTTTGTGACGTTGATTTGCTTTTGAGTGTTCACCAATTCCATGCGCTCTAGCCCCATAAAATCGTACAGTTCCTGCAGAATTTCTTCGCCCTGGGTTTTGAGGTCTTCAAAAAGCACGACTTTAATTTGTTCCCTCGGGAATAGGCTATAATAGCGTTTCAACTGTTGAGCGTAGTAGCCTGTATCAATGTAGCGCAGGTATTGCTCGCACCCGTGGGCCGCGCGGAGGGGCTCTTGGGCAAGAGCCTCCGCAAAGGATTCAATCTGCTCAAAGCCAAGGCGCCGGTTCATGGAGTGCATGGAGTACGCCCGCTCCACCGGTTGCCGAATAAAGGCCAGCAGTTTTGCTTGGGGAATCAGTTCACGGATCTTCCGGCCCGATTGTTCGTTATACAAGTACCACACGCAGGATTCCACGCGGATTTTTTTTTCGCTTCCCGCCCGAAAAAATTCGCTGTACGCCCCCAGCGCCTCAACCCCCATGGGGCCATCTAAATTCCCTAAAAAGAGGTGGTTTTCTTTGGTTTTGCAGGTGAAAATATCAGGATGTTGATCAAAAAAATCGTGGAAGGCTGTTGTTCCACATTTAGGTGCGCCTAGGAGTACGACGTTAGGAAGCATTAGCATAAGCGGTTTGGGTGGTATCGGCTCCTAAGTTTCATCAAAGTATGTTGCTTTGATAGTAAGGTGGCACCCCTAGGGCAAACGAAAACACCGCTTCGGGGGGCTGAGCTTTGGTTGAAAGGCGTGGATTCTTATATCGCTTGATAAAGCATTCGATTCATGAAAGCAGCCGTCAGGTTCAAAAATCTAAGATTAATTCCCCCGAAACCAGAAGCAGTAGTCATCATTTATGATTATTTCTTGTAAAGTTGGCATGGGTAAATGAGGGCAAATGTCAGAAAAATGTGTAATTTTGATTAAATATTAAGGGTTTTACCACTTAACTTGATTGACTAATCGTTAGGACATCCCATAATAGGCTTTATAATACTCAATCCAAATCGACGATTACATCGCTTATTGCCTCAAAGCCGATTGTGCCCTGTAGTCTTGAGTTCGATTACCATCAAAAAACACAGGAGATTTGCTCACATGCATTTCAAAAAAACACACTTATTTGCTTTTCTGGCCGCCACAGTATGCACCGCATCTGTAAACGCCCAAGTCGCGTTTCAATCCAACATCACGATCGATGGTCAAGCAACCGCCGCCGATAGAACCCATGGCATTGCAATCAATTCTGCCCCTGGTATCGACACCCAATCAAACAACGATTTCGGTGGAACATCCAACCCCAACCGCCTTCGCGCGTCAGACAATAACGAATCTGTTACGCTGATGATTGATGGTACTTATGATTTTGGCAATAAATTCGGTATCTTCATTGATTCAGATGCGAATGCCGCAACAGGTGTATCCGGCGCATTTCCTACCGGATCTTTCGGCGAAACAAACGCAGTTGCATCAAGCTTCAATGCCGGCATGGCAGATGGCGGCTGGGATACAGCTATCTTCATTAACCGCGACGGCGGTGGCAACAATTCTTTCGTCACGGTAATCACCTATGATGCTGCCGGTGCCCTCGCTGGTGAAAACTTCATTGGTAGCGGAACGGCTGCTGGTGGTAATCTTACAAGTACAGTTCGCGGTAATGAGGCAACCATTACTTACGCCAACAACAATACCGGCGGCGCGGATAACGGCTTAGAGATCGCAATCCCGCGCGCTTGGCTTCTTGATTCTGGTTACGCGGGTGAGCAATTCCGCGTGGCAGTAATTGGTGGTAACGGTGGGTTTGATTTCCTTTCTGGCAACGTGATCCCTGAAGTTGCTGCACAAATTGGAAACGCTGCCGGTGCGGGCTCCGCTGCCATGGCAAGCCTTGAGTCCCCAGTGTTCTATTACCGCTCTCTTGAACTTGTAAAATCACTGGATGTTACTTCAAACTTTACCTCCATAGCGAACGGCGTTCACGCTGCCTTCGTAGCGGTTGATGACAGCGTTACAACTTCACCGTTGATATACGTTTCATCCTTAAACAACAGCGGTGCAAACCGTGCCAGCATCCCAACACTGAAAATTGATGACGTGTTCACCACGGAAGTTGTTTCCATTTTGGATAACAACACGGGCGCCGCTTTAACTCCCGGTGTAGCAGTCAGCCGCGGATCAGGCGGTTTAGCGGTTGATAATTCTGGTAACGTGTTCACTGCTTGGACGGGTAACGGCGGTGCTGGGTTTGAAGACTCCATCCGTATCCGTCGGTACGATCGTTCAGGCGTTCTAGTGGATGATATTACTCCTTTATCAAACCCTGCAGTTATTTCTGTAAATGAGCGTATGGGTGGTTTCACAGTAGATGGTTCAGGAAGCAACATCGCCCTAACTCGTTTCTTCAACTCAACTATAAACAATTTTGCTGTTAGTGCAAGAACTGGTGTGAACACCTACAGCGCTCGTGCTACGCCTGTACATGGAAATGTTGCGACGGCCATAGCTGCATTGACGCCTGCGGGCACTCAGCAAAACCCACGAGACCTTGTTTATGATGATGTAAGCAAACGTATATTTGTGAACGCTAACGGCTTATTATATGGATTTGCTCCGTCATCAGGTGACCTCTCAACTCCGGCCAATTATGCTGGTTCAGCCCCACAATTCCTTGACCTAAGCGATGGTGGTAATACTCCCGGAGCTTCTTTCGCTGGCTTTGGTGTTGGTGTCAAAGCCGATGGTTCACGCATCGGTTATGCTCCAAGCCAAGATCCTGCAGACGGGCGCCAGCGCACTGCACGGATTATTGATGGCGATGGTAACATCCGCTACATTGTAGGCCGTGCAAACGTTCCAGGTAACGGAACTGGTGCCGACCTGACTCGCCCAACTGACTTGGATTTCTTCACCTACAACGGCGAAGAATACGTTGCAGTCACCGATACAAACACAAGCTCCGTTGGCACACAGCTAAGCCGTGTTGCACTGTTCAAACTTCCAGCAGCGCCCGCTAATGCTGCCCCTACGGCAGTAAACCTTACCGTACTAACTGTAGCGGAAAACACAACCGGCGCTCTGGGAACACTCACCACCGATGATCCTGATTCCGGCGATTCACACACCTACCAGTTAGTGTCAGGTGCAGGCAGTGCTGATAACGGGCTATTTACAATTGTTGGTGATGAACTGCAAATCACCGGTGCAATTGACTTTGAAACAAACCCAACGCTTGAAATTCGCGTTCGCACAACAGACGACGCCTTCGAGTTTGAATCATTCGAGCAAGAACTTTTGATTACGGTAACAGATGTGAACGAACCCGCTACTGCTATCGCCCTTACACCTTCAGCGATTGATGAAAACGTCCCCACACCTACAACAGTGGGTACATTGACTTCAACTGGGGATCCTGATTCCACCAACTTCACCTATACACTTGTTGCAGGTGCAGGCGATACAAACAACAACTTGTTCGCAATCGTTGGTGACCAACTTCGAACAGATGCTGCTCTTGACTTTGAAGTTCTTGGCGGCTCGCTCACCATCCGCGTTCAAACAACAGACGACGGTACACCTGCTGCTAGCTTCGAACAACCAATCACCATCACCTTGAACGATCTACCTGATACAAACGTAAACGACTGGATGACATTGAACGACTAATCCCTGATTCCTGTTCAACGAATCACCACTCAACAAAATACAATTACCGACTTCCATTTGCGAAGTCGGTAATTTTTTTGTCTGGATAACAGCATGTTGAAAACTTACGGAAAGAGCAACTTGAGCAAATTGATCAGATTCTTCGTGATGATCCCGATCATCTTGTCTGTACTCTTGAACTCAGCGGGCCGGCAGAACTTGTTTCAATTTCTGGAATACAACGTTGTATTGGTTGTTCCGCTTTTTTTGCCTGTGTAACGCCGTTGGAAGTATACCAGTACTCGAACGTGTTGTCGCGATCCAATAGATTTTTTTCACGCAGAGAAATGAGGTCAAGTTCGAGACGCAGAGAAATAATCGATCCATAAATCTGTAAAACCTCTGCGCCTCAATCTTGAATCTCAATTTCTCTGCGTGAAAAAGTAACAAATCGTCCTTCTGAAACCTGTTTCAGGTTCCTGACAAATCCATGAAGCCTTACTATCAGAACGAAGATTGTATCGTTAACCGTTTTGCGCAACGGTACTATAAAGAATCACTCTGGCCTTGGGTAACATACCAAGATAAACACAAAAAGCCCCCGGTGGAGATGATTCAACCAGCGGGGGCTCTTTTGCGTGTTGGGTTTTGTATAGTGTAATGTAAACCCCCAAATAGGCGTCTGGTATGTTAGGGGTTTGGTGCACCCTGAAGCTGCTGCATCATTTCAGGGGTAAGCGTAAAGCCCTCAGGTAAGCCTTGCAGTTGAGGAGCCTGTCCCTGTGGGGGAGCAGGGGTTTCTTCTTGCGGCTTTTTAATGTATTCATCAACGGGTTTAGTAAGGTTATTCACCTTCCACAAGGGGATTTGGTAAAGCCAACCATCCAGCTTTTTATTAAGATCAGCGGCTAAGGTTTTGGTTTCTTCTTCCGTTTGTTTTGCGGCTGCGCTGTTGCGTGCCTCGCTGTTGTAGTTCACCGCAAACGTTGCCCACCAGTTGGTGGAATCGGGATCGTTTTTCATGGTAGCGGAAACTTCAAGACCGTTGAACGTTCTGGCTAAAACGGTTGTTGCCGAGGTGAAGGCGTCGCTGGCTGAAGGGGATGCTTTCCGCACTGATTCAAAGTTCAAGCGCTGGAAAACCCGGGGCATGTTTTCCAAATCCCGAGGGGAGGTAAGCTCTTCGCCCTCTGGCAGTTGCAACAACGCCCAAGCGGAATCAGTTGTTGGCTTATCAATGTTAAGGGTTTCACCGGACCATGGGTTGATTTCCACAGAAGTGAAATCAGCGACGGGTATATCAAGGATTTGCAGGTTCATCCAGTAGGTTGGGCTGTTGTTGATTGTGGCGTTTGTTTCCACCAGCCAAGCATTTTTTTCTGTGGGAATGCGAACGTAGCGGCGCGTTTGCCCGGCAATACTGCTTGCCTGATCCCCTAAGATCACGTTGGCCAACTCTTTGTTGGCTGAGTCTTTTAGAATAACTTGCCCAATGTTGTCGCTCTCACCATCGGGGTCTTGAACGCCAATATCCGCATACCGGTCTGGGTTGCCGGTTTTTTGCTCAAGCGGTTTAAATAACCGGAAACCAAGGAGAAAATCGTTCACCTTTTTTTCATCAACAAAGTAACCGTCCTGCTGCTCCAGGTGCCACGTGTCCCCCTTTTGCGTCAGCGTGATATTTGCCTCAGGATTGCCCATATTAATTTCAA
>DAIOTT010000179.1:0-6538 GCA_036751885.1 Candidatus Sumerlaeota bacterium | reverse complement strand
GAAGAAGGACTAATCTCCTTAGCCGATTACAAAATGGTTGTCTGGATTTTAGGCCAGGAGAAAGGCGTAACAAAAGCGCTCTCTGATGTTGAGATGGATGTGCTTTCACAATACGTGAGCGGCGGCGGCGGATTGCTATTCACGGGCTCAGAGGCGGTTGCAGAGCTGAGCACTTCGGCCAAAGGGCAACAGTTTCTTCAGCAAACCCTTGGCGTTGGTTTATCGCGGGATAATTCTGAAACCCTTCAAGTTGTTGCATCGGAAGGTCAGCTTTTCGGTGGGCTTGGAGAGTTGAATTTAAATAATGGTTCCACCGCTGGTTACCCGGTTCAATCCCCCGATGTACTAACACCGGTTGGCTCTGCCACGGCGATAATGCAGTACGCAAATAATCGCGGCGTTGCAGCCGTAGATTACAAAGGCGCGGGCCGTGTGCTAACCTTTGGGTTTCCTATTGAGGCAATTCAAAATGAAAACCTGCGCCACAAGCTCATCCTGAGAAGTTATTACACCCTGCAAGGAACTGTTTCACCTTTGCTTGGGCTGGATGTGGAATCCAATCATGAACCCATTGCGTTGGCACCATGATTCGCACCGCTCAGCTTCTGACTTTTCTTTTTGCAACTCTCGCAGCACTTAGCGCAACAGCGGAGCAATTGCTGCTACCCAGTGAATCCATACAGGAATTTGATTCCGAAAAGTTTTTTCAACGGCCAGCGCCGCCGGCAGATTCAACACCAATTCCGCGAGTCCGGGGGGACATACAGCCCGTTGGCGCCCTTACGGGTGCAACAATCTTTGTAAGCTCGGGTCATGGTTGGTTCGAGCAAAACGGAAAATGGATTACCCAGCGCGGCAACAGTTATGGCGTTCTTGAAGACCACAGCAATGCGGAAACTGTGAACCAATACTTAATCCCCCTGTTATGGAGCGCCGGCGCAAATATTGTTTCCCTGCGTGAAAGGGACATGCAAACCAACGAGGTCATTGTCACTCGGCCAACCATTCAAGGCCGCGTTTTGGAAATCTCCCAGAATGAAGGCACCTACCCGCTTCAAACAATTCTGGAAACTAACACCGCAACCAAGCAAGAAGCGCAAGCCCTTGCCGAGGGGCGTATTGCAACTGCAACCTACTCAGCAACCTTACCCGAAGCAGGTGATTATGCCGTTTATGTATGGTACTCCCCTACCACTTTGGGCCCTTCAGCAATGGATGCAACCTTTACCATCAGCCCCGCGCAAGGTCTTACGGGGGAACGCTATTGGCAGCAGAATTTAAATCAAGAAGCAAACACGTGGAAGTACATCGGCACTCATTACTTTGAAGCCGGCAAAGCAAGCGTTGCGGTTTCAAACCAAGGCAGTAAGGCGGGCGAATTTATCGCGGTGAATGCCGTGCGTTTTGGCGGTGGTATGGGGAGCATTCCCGGCGAGGGGGACAGTGGAACCTCTGGCAAGCCGCGTTGGGAAGAATCAGGTTTATATTACGCCACATTTGCCGGCTTCAACCCCGGGCCTGTTCTGCCAAATCGGCGGTGGAATCAGGTTCACGCAATGCCACGATTCGCCGAGTGGATTGCGGAGTCATTACCCCTTGGCCGAAGTGTTTATCTTTCTTGGCATACAAATGCCAGCCTAGACAACAGCATGAGCGGAATCTCCACGTACATCTACGGAACCGATGCGTGGGATTCAGTGGAGAATTTCAGCGGCACGCCGGGCAGCGAACGCTTGGCTTATTACGTTCACAACGAAGTGCTAAACGGCGTACGCCAACAGTATGATGCCAGTTGGGAGGACGTAGGAATCATCACCCGTTGGTTGGGAGAAACAAACCCTCTTTCAAACGGCAAAACGCCTTCAATGTTATTAGAAAACGGCTTTCACGATAATCCCCATGATGCAGCCTACATTGTTGATCCGCAATTCCGGAAGGTTGCTGCGTGGTCGGCCTATAAGGGGCTTGTGAATTATTTTCACAATGAAGTGGAAGGGTTTGAGGTGAGCACCATTCTTCCCGAAACACCCCAAGAGGTTGCTTTTTTACCGAGTGATGAAGGCCCAAATTTAATCTGGAAAACTCCCCCCGCAAACAAGGGGGACGGAGTACTGGGCGACAAGCCAACCAGCTACCGCGTTTACCTTTCCACCAACGGTTTCGGCTTTGATGCAGGGCATGAAACCACTGAGTTGAACATGCACGTGAAGGACAAACTCCCCGCCAACACGCGCATAGCGTACGCGCGCGTTGCAGCCGTGAACGAAGGCGGTGAATCGCTTCCCTCTGAGGTTCTTGCGATTACCATGAACCCAACGGCTGATCAGCCAAAGGTGCTGCTGATTAATGCCTACACCCGCTTAGATTCTGGCTTAAACCGCATGGAGGAATCTGGGGCGCAACGGGGAATTCTTTCGCAGATGAATACCCGCAATTCACCCGTTTACTTGGCAAAACCCTTAGCAGACTTGGGACTGGCGTTTGCCAGTAAAAGTGCTAATTATTCTGGTTATGCGGACGTAGAAAATTACTCTCATATTATTTGCCTGTTCGGTAATCAAAAGCCCGATGCTGAGGAGAGCATTACCCTTACAAGGCTGATGTACTACGCCGAAGCAGTCGGCTCGGTCATCATCAGTGGTTCCAATTTGACAGACTATCCGGAACTCGCATTGAAACTGCATCAACCTCTTCAGCATCTTCGGGACGCGAGGGACACTGAAAGCACCGTTCAGTTTGATTCCGTGAATCTGGTTGAGTTAATTACGAATTCAAATCAACTGCGCAATCGCTACCCAGCATTGAATCACGATGTTTATGATTCAGTTGAAGAGCCCTTGCTAGTGTACAAAAATGCTGATGGTGAAAAACCCCTTCCCGCTGCCGCATTTTTGAAAGGCAAAGGAGTGATTGCCGTTGGTTTTCCGATGGAGTGTATAAGCTCTGAAAATGATTTGAAACAAGTATTAGAGCATTTGTTAAACGCTTTTCCCAAGTAAATGATGCAGTGGTTTGCGGTTAATTTTACATGCACAAGCAACCGCAATTCTAAGGCAAGTAAAGATTACGGTGAATGGGTACAAACTCCCTTTCGCATAAACTTCTTTCGCATAAACTTACTTCATCGTATACTTTTTCGCAAACTTCTCAAACAGCGTTTCATCTTCTTTAGGCATTCCAAAATCGTAGAAGTATGTTACCCACCCCAAACCATCGAACTGATCTTTAACCACGTCGCACAGAAAATACGCGTCGTAATCTCGTCGGCCGTTTTCAAAAGTCTTGATCAATTGATGAATCCTTTTTCTGCGTCGGCTTTCCCGCGTTATACTAAGTAGCAACGCCACCCAAAAGAAAAACGCAGAACCCACATGGAAGCCCACCTGATCTAAGATGAAGGAATTCCATAATGGGGAGGAAATAAATTCTAAGTACTGTTTAATTAAACCGGAAAATTGTATGATAAACACCACAATCGCGCTGATTAAAAAAATTCCCAACACAAGCAATATGATCACCAACACAATCCCGATGAGTATGGCAACAAAATCAAGGAAGAGTTTAATCAGCGGAATTCGCTTGTTGGAAATTGAGCGCCAACGCATCAGCTCATTACGCGAGCTAACGCCATTGATGTTAAGCCGAACCTTGAAGTCATTGTGCAATTCCACGAACAATACTAAATAACTAAACCAGAATAACCAAGCAGAAGGATTACTGGCATCCACAAAATAGAAAAAAATCAAGAGCGGTAAAAACAAGATCAGTACAACAACGTTCATCATTTGCTTGTTTGTTACTTGCTCTAAAATGTAAAGGCCCTCTAATAAATCCCGACCGCTTATGCCGGCCAAATAAAGCTCCTGAGAATCAATGGTGTAATTGTTTCGGGTGGAAATTTTTGGCATCAACATACGGTAAGTGGGAACGCGATCCTCAACAGGAATCCCCTCAGGCGTGTTGCCTGTTACCTTGAACCATCGATCCCCATAAAGCGTTCTTCGCCGGTTCAACGCATCAAAGTACCCGTTGTGATCCTCGGCTTCAAGCAAGGGGTTTGACTTTCGTTCTTCTTCTGAAAAATAGGGGCCTTGATTCATCGAAAAAAGTAAACCTTAGGGTTATATAAACTTCACGGCAAATTGAACTTGAATGGGTACGCCCAATACAGAATTGGGATTTACACCCGCCGTAAATCTTGCACACTCACCATTACGATGATTCCTTTAAAACCCCTTCACCAGCAATTGTTTTCAACTTCACACTTCTCGTTTTTGCGCGGCGTTCGTTCCCCGTTCATCGCAGCTGGTTATCTTTTAACAAACATTCAATGCCTGAAACTGGCGATGATACCCTGGTTAATAAATCTACTTCTAATCATCCCCCTTTCCTTGTTGCTCTACAGCACCTTTGTATTTCCTTGGTTGAAGGATTTTTTTCCTGATCCAACGAACACATTTTACCAAGTGCTCGGCTGGATCGGCAATGTATTGATTAGCCTGATGATTGCCTTAATGACACTTGTAACCGCCTACCTTGCGGCCATTATTGTGGGAGCACCCTTTCACGATAAAATAGGCGAGTACATTGAACGCCAAAAATTTTGCGACCACCCCGAGTTGTTGGCCGAAGAAACAACAATGGCCCAAGGAATTCGGCACTCGTTGTTGGAAGCCGTAAAACGTGTTCTACTGGTTTCCCCCTTATATATCTTTACGCTATTAATCGGCTTAGTCCCCGTGATTGGTTTACCAACAGCACTGATTTTAAACTTTGTGGTTACAACAACGCTGATCACGCTGGATGCGTTCAGCATGCCGATGGACAGAAGGAACCGAACGTTTGGGGAGAAAATCCGGTGGGCAAAAAGCAACATTGGCTTTGCAATCGGTTTTGGGCTTCCGTTGTTCTATTTGCCGTGCGTCTTTTTTCTCCTCCCTCCGCTGGCAGCTGTTTCAGGAACGCTCATTTTCTGCGAATGGCAATTGGAGCAGCGGCAAAAAAATGGCAAAACCAATTCCACTCAGCAAAGCAACGCTCAGAAAACGCTGGAATAATCCGCGCACTTTATTCTGGCTTGCAAAATGCGTTGTTAGTAACATATGCATCTTTCAGCACGAGGTAATGCGGTGCTTGAAAGCGTAAATAACTTATAAAGTCAATAATACCAAGGAGTAATACACAATGATTGCACTCAGTGATAACGCGGTTTCAGAAGTCAAGCGACTCCTGAAATTGGAAAATAAAGACAACTGGGGTTTACGCGTTGGAGTTGTTGGCGGAGGTTGCTCGGGCCTAAGCTACACGCTTGCCTTTGATGAAGAACCTAAAAAAGCCGATACTGTGGAAGAGGTTAACGGAATCAAAGTGTTTGTTGATCCCAAAAGCTACCTTTTCCTGAACGGGATTACCTTGGATTATTCGACCGATTTACTAAACGGCGGGTTCAAATTTGTAAACCCAAACGCCAGCCGCACGTGCTCTTGCGGCAGCAGTTTTTCGGCCTGAGTTCTAGTAATTCTTATAGCGCTAACATAAGGCTTCTCCGGCGGTTCCCAAATTGATTAGTCTTACCGCGAGAGAAGTCCCCCTCCGTTTGTTTGTTTTTTGGTCATAAACTCAAAACATCCAAGCAAAAATCACGAGTTGATTTTTCTCATTCTTGCTTCTCAATTTACTTATGGTGGCTTGCCTTAAACTCCTCAAGTTGGGCTTTCAGAAGATCGCGTTTGCGGCGAATTTCTGCTGCCTTGGGTGTGTCATGCAACTCGTGGATTTCCTTGGTGCGGGCGAACAACCGAAAGTAGAGGAATACCAAGGTTTTGAAGGCGGCAATTAGGAACATAATCAGGGCAAAAATGAGCAGGTAGTTTTTATATTGTTGCATGGGGAGAAATTGTTCCAATTGCGGGGCGAAGATGTAAGCGCCGACAAAAATGAAGGCAACAATCCACCCGATGATTGGGAACCGGTAGTTTTCTACGTTTAGGCGTTTGGTTTTTCCGTGGGCGCTGGAGAGTTCGCGGCCCAGTTCAAGATCTAGTTTTTGAATTTCCCGTTGAAGGGAGGGGCCATCAATTTCAGTCATGGAAGTGCCCTTTCATGGTGTGGGTTTGCTCAAAGGCGATTTCTTAATTTGCAGTGTGTTTAGGATTACTTGATGAAAACGGGCGTACAGTGGCAAGGAAAACTATGAGAAGAAGTATTCCTGAGAGCAGGGAAAGCAGGGCGCCCAGTTGAACGCTTCTGGGTTGGTAGCGAAGGGTTAGAAGTAGTTCGCCCTCGGGTTTTGGGACTTTACGGGGAAAGCCGGTTTGCTGAAGGGGCGCCCAATCCCCTGCATCGCCCCAGCGATATTGCCAACCGGGAGCGGCGTTTTCTTTCAACAATACAGTGCCCGCCGCGGGCGAATCAATGTTCAGGGTAAGCTGATTCGCGGTGCGCACGTCAAACGTCCACCCAACGGGTGTAATCTCGCCAGCGGGAGATTCCACGTGCACTGCATCATAAGGCGCAGGTAATCGCCAAAGCACACCGC
>DAIOTT010000178.1:0-6598 GCA_036751885.1 Candidatus Sumerlaeota bacterium | reverse complement strand
TCTTTGAAGGAGCCCGTAGGGTTCAAGCCCTCGTACTTTACATACACGCCAATATTGCGCCCTACGCGTTCGCTAAGATTGCAACAGTAGATGAGGGGCGTGTTGCCCTCGCAGAGGCTGATGATGGGCGTTTTGGCCGTTACAGGAAGGAATTCACGGTAACGATCAATCAGGCCCTTCCAGCGGCTGGAAACCTCAAAGGTGCGTTGCAAGCTCATGTCGGTGGTCAAGGGGGCTATTGGTGGTGTCATTTGGGGTAAAGAACCTTTTCTAGTTTATAACCAATACCCTCAACCTTTGGGGGTGATTTCGTCAAGGGCAGTTGAATTCCAAATTCTTTTCATCAAAAGAAAGCACCCGGCAAGCAGCCCTTACCTTGACACACCCGCCCTTTGCGGTGAAGCCAATATACTTCGCATTATTGCTAGGAGACGAAACCCCGTGTTGCTTTTGAAAAGACCGATTAAATGGATATTTTTTGATGTTGGTGGAACGTTGTTTGACGACGAACCGGTGTACCAATTTCAGGAAGACCTGATTTTTGATCTTTTGGCGGATCACGGCATCGACGTTTCCCCCGAGGAGTTTGCCAAAACCGTTAAAACAGCCCGCGCACTTTACTTGCCAAAATACCCGAACCACCTGATTTGGTCTTTCACGGAAGACATGGAACGCTACGGTCAGGTTTGGGCTGCCTACGAGGAGCGCATGGAGGCAATTGAGAACGAACCGGACTTCCGCGAGCTCATCACCCCCCTGCCCGGCATCAAGGATTTATTGTTGGATCTTCGCCAGCATTACAACCTAGCAATTGTAGGCAACCAACCCCAAGTGGTGCGCCAATGTTTACAGGAACATCACATGCTGCCGCTGTTTGATGTGCATGCAATCAGCGCAGAAATGGGCTTACGAAAGCCAGACTTTCGGTTTTACCTTGCGGTACTCGCCATGGCGCATTGTCAGCCTTCAGAAACCGTGATGGTTGGCGACCGCGTTGATAATGACATCTTCCCCGCGCGAGCTTTGGGTATGACAACGGTGCTGCTAAAGGTTGGCCCCCACCGCAAACAACCGGTGCTCTCGCCAGAGTATTTGCCGCACTACACCTGCGAAAGCGTGCACCAGCTCTGCAAGCTGCTGATCTCCGAACCAACAGGCTGAAGAGAGTCTATCTGAATATGAAACGGTAAATATTCGTGCTAATTGAAGAATTTCAAATTAGAAACCTTCTCTCCTTTGACGCGGGGAGCAACTGACGGTATTGAGTCAAGCCGACTAGGGCCAAGTCAACCAATCACTTTCTAAGGCACCCTCACTCCCGGTCATCCTTTGGCGCGAGGTGCCTCAGCGCCGTGGTGGCGAAGTAACCTGCCCAGCAGAGAATCCCCAGAAGCTTCGCACCATCCTCCACCAGTAGGCGATTTCCTCTGTCGTGAACGATGGACGAAATCCCCAGAACGTCGACAACCAAGGAAGCCGCCAGAAAACCCATGCCGGCCGCCAGCAATCCGAATGGAGTTTCATTCAGGATCACCCGTCTGCACCGAATAAGAAACACCAAGGCAAACACTCCGTAGAAGGCAAAGACACCCTTCTCGGAGATGTGCAACCACCCGTCCTCGGGGAAGAGCATGACCGGCACCACTTCCTCATGTATAATGAAAAAATCGTCGAGCCCAAGCGCCGCGAGCAGCAATCCGCCGAGGGCAAAGAAGGGAACCATCGGGTGGTTCCGCGTCCGCCGAAGAACCCCCCACGCGAGCCCGCAAAACGACGCTCCTGCGGCCCACCCCAGGATTCCCACGTTCGATACGAACCCCATGTAGAAGGGCAAGTTAGCCGACTGAAGTGGATCACGAAGCAGAATCTCGATGCTCACGGTTTCGCCAGACGCCCAGTCGATGAAGAAGGCTCCCACGAGGAATGGCAGGCCGGCAACGATCGCCGTTAGGATGAGACGAATATCCCGTTGGAACTGGCGCAGGAGCACGCGGCCTGCATGAACGATGTCTGACATTCGGATAGGGGGCATTGGAATGGATCACTCGGCGAAGGCGTTAGATAATTCGATTATAATCTACTCCCATCGCCGGCTGGCAGGTCAAACCGAAATCATACATGCTCAATCGGTGGCGGGTTGTTCGGCTCAAACACGACGAAGCGCGAGGAACACCCGTCCTCGATCAATACCGGCGGGCGCGTACCAAACGTAGGTCTTCTTGATAAAATCTTTAACCGTGTGTTGATTAATCCAGAAGGATCAATTCTTTCACAAGTTCGGGATCCAGAACGTTACCCAAATTTGGCACAACTCCCCGATGTTTATTCTCAAATGCGGCTTTATCGTGAGTAGGCTTTTGGGCGTTATACACCTCCACGACAAAGCCAAAAAGCAGATTTGTATCCGAACATTGATGATCTTTACCCCGAGGTTGGAGCAGGTAAGGTTCAACTGTTTCTGCAAGAAGGGAATTACACTATCCCTGCCACAAGACTTTCGGATGGCACCTTGAGGTATTTGTGCCTGATTGCCATACTTTTGCATCCCTCACCACCACCCATAATTTGTATTGAAGAGCCCGAATGAGGTTTGCACCCCAGTGTTTTGCCATGCTTAGGCAAATTACTTCGTAAAGCCTCGGAATGAATACTCCTTAGGTAAATTAATGATTGAAGGCGATTTGTGGGAGCGGCCTAAAAATTCCGAAGAGAAGCAACTTCACTTTATGAAACAGTGTATGGAAAACTAGTTTTTGTGTGATCCGGTGTTGGTAAAGAAGTATTTTGCTCTAGGGTTTATTGAGAATAAAATACCCCAAAAGCCACTTGAGGATATTTTGAAGATCGATTTTTATCAAATCTTAGAAACTTCAACCAAACCCTTTGATAGAGGTATACACAGAAAAGGGAGCCAATCATTCGAGTTGCTTCAGCTCCTAAAACCTGAGTTACTCCAGAAAAGCTGCCCATACGCAAAATAACTTTTTCTCGACGTTGAAAAAATCTGCGACTTAGCAATTTCAGATTTGTACCTCAAAAAAATGTACTGCAAAATATAGGACAAGGTTTAGTTTCACATTCCATGAATTCACCCAAAACCCCGCTGAGCGCTGAAGTGGCGCGTCGGCGTACTTTTGCCATTATCTCTCACCCCGACGCCGGGAAAACGACCCTTACGGAAAAAATGCTGCTCTACGGCGGGGCGATTCATCTTGCGGGGGAAGTACGCTCGCGGCGAGCCAGCAAGCATGCAACCTCGGACTGGATGAGCATTGAAAAAGAGCGCGGCATTTCCGTTACCACCTCGGTGATGCAGTTTCCTTACGAGGAGTTTTTGTACAACTTACTCGATACACCTGGTCACCAGGATTTCTCTGAAGATACCTACCGAACGCTGGCCGCTGCGGATTGCGCGATTATGCTGATTGACGCCGCGAAAGGCGTGGAAGCCCAAACAAAGAAGCTGTTTGAGGTTTGCCGCTTGCGGGCGATTCCGATATTTACATTCGTCAATAAAATGGACCGCGAGGGGCGCGACCCGTTGGATTTGATGAGCGAGATTGAGGAGTTGATGCAAATTCAGTGTGTGGCGCGCAACTGGCCCATAGGGCAAGGGCCTACGTTCAAGGGTGTTTACGACCGCGAAACAAAGCTTGTTTACAAGTTTGATCGGTCGGAAACCCGGGGCACAAAGGTACAGGAAGAAGTGATGCAAGGAACCAAAGCCAACCTTAGTAAACTGATGGGTGAGGATGAAGCTCAAGATTTTTTGGAGGAGCTTGAACTGCTGGATGAAGCGGCCGAACCGTTTGACCAAGCTAAGTTCAACGAAGGGGAAATTACGCCGGTGTTCTTTGGCAGCGCGCTGACGAACTTTGGCGTGGGGCCCTTTCTTTCTGCCTTTGGCCGCATGGCACCGCCGCCACCGAAACGCAAAACAACGGAAGGCATTCTTCAACCTGATTCGGAAAAATTCTCCGGCTTCATCTTTAAAATTCAAGCGAACATGGATAAAAACCATCGCGACCGTGTGGCGTTTTTGCGGGTTTGTTCCGGCAAGTTTGAGCGCGGCATGAATGCCCACTTAGTACGAACAGGCAAGCCGTTGCGCTTGAATAATGCCATTACGTTCTTCGCTGAAGAGCGTGTTCAAGTGGATGAAGGTTTTGCGGGCGATATTATTGGTTTGTACGACCCGGGATTGTACCAGATTGCCGATACACTGACCTTGGGTGATAAGCTGGAGTTTGACGGCATTCCCCGCTTTTGCCCGGAGTTGTTTGCTCGGGTATTGGCACCCAATCCCCTAAAGCGTAAGCGCCTTGATAAGGGCCTTCAACAGCTTTCCGATGAAGGAACCATTCAGGTGTTACAACCGCTGGATAATATGAGCGCGCCGGAACCCATTCTTGCCGCTGTGGGGATGCTTCAGTTCGAGGTTGTTAGCCACCGCATGCTGGAGGAATACGACGTTGAAATCAAGCTGGATCGCTTGGGGTTTACCGCCGCCCGATGGTTGGATATGCCCAAGGATTTCAACCCACGCACCTTCGTTCGCCAGGGAATTAGCGATGTTTTCTGCGATTCTAAGGGTCGGCATCTTGCGGTGTTCCGCGATGAATGGACGCTTCAATACGCCATTCGCAACAACGAGAAAGTCGTGTTTAGAACGGTTGCACCAAATGCGGTTGATTGATTGTGAGCGGCAACAATTTCCGTGAGCAGTTCTAATTTACCACCCTTTATAACCCAGCACAACAATGGCGGTACTTTGCTTTCGATCAAGGTGCAACCTGGGGCGAAGAATTCGGGTTTATCGGGGATTCATGGAGACGCGCTGAAGATCGCCCTTCAAGCGCCGCCGGTGGATGGAAAGGCTAATGCTGCTTTGCTGAAGTTCCTTGCCCACCTTTTTTCCGCCCCGTTGCATATTTTCACGCTTGTGCGGGGAGAGAAATCGCGGCACAAAGTGGTACTCTGCCAAGGCATTTCCCCTGAGCAGGCTGCTTTAGTGCTCAGGTTTGAGGGCAATGGCAGGGCAATTTCAGAATAAAACCCATAAACGCGCGTTTAGCATATAAATCAATCTTTAGGAATTTACACTTATGACGGCACTTTTTGATAAAATTGAGGAAGCTGCGGCCTTTATTCGCACAAAAATCTCCCTTTCCCCCACCGTAGGTGTGATTTGTGGCACGGGTATGGGCAAGTTCGGCGATTCACCGAAGGACGTTGTAAAGGTTCCCTACGAGGAGATTCCCCACTTCCCCGTTTCCACGGTGGAAAGCCACAAGGGGTTTCTGTGCTGCGGAACCGTGGGCGGCAAGCCCTGCGTCATCATGCAAGGTCGTTTTCACCGTTATGAAGGGTACACTCTGGAGCAATGCACCTTTCCCGTGCGCGTGATGAAAGCATTAGGCGTGAAGGATCTCATTATTATGAACGCCGTGGGCAGCGTGAACCCGTTCATTCGCCGTGGTTCACTGTGCTTGATTAGCGATCACATTAACATGATGGGAGATAATCCCCTCATCGGCCCCAACGATGACCGCCTTGGGCCCCGCTTTCCGGACATGAGCGAGCCTTACAGCTTTGAGCTGATGGATATTGCTGAGCGCGTGGCGTTGAAAAACGCCATCAAGGTTCACCGCGGGGTTGCTGTTGCCGTTACAGGCCCGAACTTGGAAACCCGGGCGGAATACCGCGCCATTGAGCGCATCGGCGGGGACCTTGTTACCATGAGTACCATTCCGGAGAACATTGTTGCCGTTCACGCCGGCCTGCGCGTGATGGGCCTTTCAACCGTTACTGATGAATGCTACCCCGAAGCCCTACGCCCCGTAGAGTTAGCGGAGATCATTGAGGTCAGCGACCGCCTAGATCCCCACCGTACGGCCATTGTTACGGGTGTGATTGAGGCGTTGTAATATTGCGCAAAATGAGAGAGCTTGAAACCCATCTTAAAGTGATGGCGAGCAAACAAAAATTCCCACTCTCGCCGAGAGTGGGAATTTTGTTTAGGGTATAATCTTATTAATTTGGTGATTGCCAATCAACAGTGAACGCGAGGGATTATTCCAATATCAGCCAGTTTTGAACATTTGATGAAATTACGGGTGCGTCGTCGATAACGATATTATCGAACAAAGCAAACGTATCACCACACTCAGACGTACAGAAGCCACCGTTGATATCATTAATACCGAAGCTTGGGCGAAGGAATGCACCCGTTGCGCCTGTGATTGAAGAAACTACTGTGTAGTCAGAATCTGTTGTGCGTTTGAATTCAAGAAGACGATTCGCACCAGCGTTAGAAACAGTAAGCCTTACAGAGATCCACTGCTTTCCAGATGCACCTGCAAGAACAGTTCCTGTTGCTGGTGTACCGTTTGTTCCGTTATTGGGAAAGAAAGCCACCCATCCTGCGGCAGTTTGGTTTGTTTCATTCGCGCCATTGAAGTTTGCAGTAGCGTGAACAGGTGCGTTTGGATTTCCTTGATAATAGCGGTAGTCAATAGAAGAACCACCATCACCAGTCATTCCGTAGGTGAAACCATCAATCGCCGTATAGTTTCCTGAGTTAGAGAGAGTTGTATCC
>DAIOTT010000177.1:1796-6636 GCA_036751885.1 Candidatus Sumerlaeota bacterium | reverse complement strand
GATTGAGGCGCTAACTTGAAAAATGCGTTTGCTCTTTACGCAAGGTTTGGTTGAACTGATTTAAATCAATTTGGTGTAAACGGGCACCACACAAAATTTCCTACCCATAAGCACCCTAAGGCTTACCCAATCACCTTGTATACAACACCAAATTATCCCGCAAGAAACCATGCTCAACAACGACACTGGAAACTTCTATTGAAAATTGTTTACCACTCCGGGAACAAGACAGCGAGAAATAATGTCTGAATGGACAACCGGCAGGCTAGAGCCTTCGGCCAAAGTTGAAGAAGAGTTAATCACTCGCGCTCAATCAGGAGATGAAACGGCGTTGGAAAGTCTGCTCGCTTTACACCAAGACCGGGTTTACCGAACTGCCCTGAAATTTTTGGGGGGCAGAGAAGAAGAATCCTTCGAGTTGGCTCAAGAAGTCCTTATTAGTGCTTTTCGCCACATTACCAAATTCAAGCGGCAAAGTAAATTCAGCACCTGGTTGTACCGAATTACGAGCAATTTAGCTAAGAACCGTTACGTAGTAGAAAACCGAGAGAAAGCAAGATATTCAAGCTTAGATGGCATGCTGGAAAACGATGACGACCGACCCAAGCAGTGGGCGGACAAAGGCTTAGATCCCCGCGATGCGGCTTCAGGCCAAGAAGAGCTTACCCGCTTACACGAATGTTTGGAATGCATTGACCCAGAGTGGAAAGAAATTTTGATTCTTCGTTTTCTTGAAGATCAAACCTATGAAGAAATGAGCGAGATACTAAAAATCCCTATTGGAACCGTAAAATCTCGCCTAAACCGCGCTCGCAGAGCGTTGAAAGAAATCATGAGACCCGAATTGAAAGGAGGATAATCATTATGAGCACCCCAAACCGTTACCGTTTTGAAGAATTGGTTGATGATTACCTGCTTTCTCGCCTTTCTGTTGAGGATTCAGAGGAATTCCAAGAACTCATCACCAACAATCCCGAATGGAAAACCGAAGCTTACGCTCTTAAAGAGGCTTTTTCTGCCCTGCGAACAGAGCATGTTCAAATCAAGGCGCCCGCGAATTTACTGAGCGGCGCGCTTAGTAAAGCCCGCGAAACAACGGGGGCATATGTACTTACATACTCTGCTTTTCTGGACGACGCAACACCCGAAAGCCCACAATTCAACAACCGCGCTGATAACGATTATGTGCAGCTCCAAAAAACTAAACGCTTACCCAAAATTTACCTAATGGCAGCAAGTGTAGCGGCAATTTTGCTTATTTCCGCTGTTTACTTTAGTTCAAATCCGTTCGGTGAAGATGCAAACTCAACCTCTATTGCGGAGGGGATTTTTGTAAATGACACCATGATTGCCAGCGCTCCAGACGATATTGAAAACGATTCGGCTGGGAGAAAGCTTTCGGCCAAAGTTGCAAATGCCGAGCAAGATCAAGCTGATACAACGCCCGATGGAAGCTTACTTTATAATCCCGACAGCGCACAAATTATCGGGCGCCCATCCGTTGTTTTCAGCAAGGGCGATGCAACGCCTAAATCAGATATTGTAAGCCTTGATCAAGCAAATCAAGTTGCATCTGCCCCCCCAAAATCCCGTTCACAGCGGGTATTAGAGCTTGCAGAAGCCGCCAAGATTGAGGCACAAGCCAAAGAAAATGAACAATCTACGGAAGCACTTGAGGCATCAGGGTCTGAAACCGTACGGGTGCTTGCATCAGTTCCTCAGGCACAAGTAAACACCGATTCACTTGATCAGGCCGATAAAAATACCGGCCTGCCAGAATTGCAATCGGCCGCCTCTGCACCCCAAGAACAAGTGGTCGCCGTTGCGAAGATTGAATTAGAGCGAGAAACTTCAAACCAAAACGATTTACTTCGGGATTTAGGCTCCATGGCATTGCGTTCCGCTTCAGAAGTAAGTGAATCTACCACCGTTCAAGATTTAGCTGAGCTGGAGGTAATTCCTGATCCAGCCTTTGCCGCTGAAATTGCCGCCTCAGAACCGAATAACGCTAACGACATTTCAATTGTGCAAGCCCCCGAGGCGAATGCGCTTGAAATGACAACGAATTCCTCTGGGTTTCTTGGGGAGCAAGAACTACGTAAACTCCCCGGTTCACCAAGCTTCGGTGCATCTGCTCGCACAACACCGGCACAAATTACTGCAACCGCACAGCCACAACCCATTCCGAGTTCTGTTGCCGAGTTCCTTAGGGCTCAAGCGCGGGAAACAAACGGTACGGTTGTTGAAAATCAACAGGCAAACCCTTCGGCCTACGCAATTGCCGATTCTAATTTCCCCACAGCTAATAGGGCTGATTCAACAAACGCCTTCCGTGTTCGGTTTTCCTCGGGCTTAGAAGTAGAACGGTTTTTGAATCGGTTGAAATCTGTTCCCGTCAGTGTTCGCTATGCGCCCACATCCGAGAGTGAATCGTTTACAAATAATCCATCAATCACTGCAGCATCAACCCAACGTCGGCAAACCGCAATGCTCCCCGGCTACCGAGCAATGCGTGGTTCTCGTTCTCCATCTTCAACGGTTTCCGCAAGATCTACGGGCAAACCAATCATTGAAGAGTTCAACTTTGAAGGCTATAAAGGCTTTATTCAAGTGGATGAAAATGGGGATTTTGTTTTGACTCTTGGCACTGATGTTGACTCCGGAAAGCCTTTGCCGGAAGTACTGCGGGATTTACAGCCTGTTCGCCGTTACTAACCGGGCGATAGAAAACCAAACTTAGCTCTTGTTTTTGTGCTTGCCCAATATTTTTGTGGTCGTGGGCTTTAGCCAACGGGGATGCTAAACCCTTCATTCGCTAAAGCAATCGTGCAAAACTTATCGGCTAGCGTTTTCTCAGTTCCCTGTTTATCCCAAATTGCGTTCAACGAACGGCAGAAGTCTACACCATAAAAAGTGAATTAACTCGTGCAACCATTGCATATTCTGCACATTTGTAGAAGTTTCCCCCACCACCGAGCCGGTGGAATGGAGCAACACGCTCAGGACTTAGTTGAGGGATTAATGGCAGCGGGGCACAAGGTTTCCGTAATCACTACACCCCTGCCCAGAAGTCCCGCCCTAACGCAATTGCAGCCCAACGGCCTGCTGGTGGAGCTACAAGGGAATGTTGCCGGCTACAAAGTAAAAACCTTTACGGGCCTTGCTCATGCTGTTCAGTTGGTGCACCAGCAAGCCAAACTCGACCTGATACACGCCCAAGGCTTCATGGGAATTCCCCTTACCTGGCCCGTGGTTGGCCTCAAGTCCAAGCTTCGGGGAAATGCACCGCCAGTTGTTCATTCGTTACACGGAACTTTATTCAGCGAAACACCCCTCTTCGGCCCAATTTACAACCAGCTTTCCACCAAGCAAAAACTGCAGGCACTTTACAAGTTCAAACATCGATTGGCGTTTTGGCCAATTTGGGAAGCGTTTTTGAACACCAACCCCAACCTGATTACCGATAGCAAATTTAGCCAGAAGCTTGTTCAACGAAATTCTCAGAAAAAGCCCACCGTAATCCCCTTAGGTATTAGCGCAGAGTTTCTCCCCATAGTTCCGGCACAAGGCAATCGGCTGCTATTTGTGGGGCGGTTGGAAGATATTAAAAACGCTGAATTCGCCCTCAAGCTCATGCGTAAACTGCCGACGGATTTTCAGCTGGATGTTGTTGGCGAAGGCCCCGTTCGCCCCCGGTTAGAGGCTTTAATTGCCGCCCATAATCTTACCCAACGGGTGAAATGCTGGGGCCGAGTCGATCCCACTCAGCTAAACGAGATTCGGCAAAAGGCCCTGCTGCTGCTCAATCCCGACGGTGGTTTTCCTGCTTTCGGATTGGTAAACGCTGAAGCCCTTTGCCAAGGATTACCCGTACTTACAACACCCCACGGCGCGCATTCGGAGGTTGTATCCGCACCGCATTTAGGAAGCTTGCTCCCCCTTTCAACCCCCGTGGCGTGGATTGATGCAATTATTAAGACGCAGAAAACGGAAACCATTGAATCGCGGTTGAACAGAGCAAACGAAAGCCGAAAACGATTTCAAACGCACGCAATGATTGAGGCAATCTTACGAGTATACAAGAACCACCTGTAAGGAATGAAGCTTTACCAATATAGATTGAATATCAATAAAAGAGGAAGATAAATTCATTGTCAATGTACCCGAAAGAAATTAGGGGTTGCAATTGCGAATTCACTCGGCATACAACTTCAAGCCTTTAAATTTGTGAAGGTTTAAGGTATGGATTAAGCTTTTTACGATAATCCAGACGTTTTCACACAAAATCTACCCCAATCAATAGAGCGAGTGATTTTATGTACGTAGAAGTCATCAAAACAATCGTCAAGCACGGCCAAGCTGAAGCAGCACGCCGCACTCTGGATAAGTGGATTGCCGCGGCACGCAAATCCCCCGGGCACATTTGGGCCAGCTACTTTAGCCCCGAAGACTGTTCACCTGAAGCAATGGACAGCTTCAGCATTGAAGATCCTGAACGCACGTTTTTTATTACAATGGCTTGGGAAAACGACGATGCCGTTACTGAATTCGTCCGCAAATACCACTCAGGCCCCGTTAGCCTTCTCCCTGGTCAAGACGTTTACGTAAGCGGTCACTTTGCTGAGTAAGCCAAACAAGATGAATACACCCCCCCGAAAATCGGTCTACACAGGATTGTTCTTTGGGGGAAGTTTACTTTTCACCTTCCTTACCCCGCTATTTCACGCCGGAATTTATTCGGCGCAGCCGGATGATAAAGTATTAGCCAGCGTTGATGAAGCCCTAATCACCCGCAGCGATCTGCGCCTTTGGCTTTTTGAAACACGCCTACAAAACCCTG
>DAIOTT010000177.1:0-1786 GCA_036751885.1 Candidatus Sumerlaeota bacterium | reverse complement strand
AACCAGAACCTTACCTAACACAGTATTGTTGGAGGATTTGCTGCAACAAGCCGTGGAAGAGGAACTCCTGTACCAAGGCCTTTGGGATCCCACTCGGGTGGTTCGTGATGAAGACCTTGAACCCATTTTTGAAGACAATTACAATGATTTCGTTCAACGGGCACGCGGCAAAATGCTCTTCAAGCTTAGGCTGGAGGAAGCAGGCATTGCTGAAAATGAGTTTCGCCCTTGGCTGAAAGAACGCATTACCCGCACGATAACCATTGAAAATGCCATTACCGATCGCACCTTGCAGGAGGATTCTACAATCCTGGATGAGCTGCCTAATGCTATACCGAACCGGTACCAGCTAAGGGAAATCTACATTCAAGCGGGAAACCCAAAGCCCCTGATGAGCCCCACCGAGGCTGATTGGCTTGCTGCGGAAAAGGAAATCCGGGAAATTGTTGTGCACTTAGCGGATAATATGACGTTTGAAGAAGCAGCGAAGGTTTTCTCCGACGATACAAACACTGCCCCCGATGGCGGAATGTTGGGGTGGTTTGAAAAAGACGCTCTGAACGCGGCGCTTCTCACAGAGTTGCAAAAAACACCAAACGGCGGCATTACACAGCCCTTACGCCTTGAAAAAGGGTTTAGCATTTATAGAATAGAAGCCGTGACAACGGAAGCACAGGAACGGCTGCAAACAATTCGCGAGCGAATACGGCAACGCCTCATCCAAGACTTTCGTTCCGTTGCAGATATTCAACTCGCCCCCGGATACACCTTGACTTATTCTCAAGGTAATTTTGAATAAAGTTTATATTATCTTTTTTCACGTTGAATCAACCCCATGAACATCGGCTCTAATATCAGTAAGGTTTTCAGGCTTAACCGTACGGATCTAACGGACGACGAAGCATTCAATTCGGCGATGAATTCTGCCATTGAAGCCGCTGCCGAACGCGTTGGTGCAGACTCAGCAAATAGCGTTCAAGCCATTCAACCGATTACTAAATTGTTGGAAAAATGCAAGGAATTACGCCGCGATTGCCTAATCGTGCTTGGCAAAGCGCTAATTGCCATAGGCCCTAATCAGCACTTGAAGAAAGAACTTCGCGATTACCTGATGCAATCCTCGCACATCAGCAAAGAGGCCCTCCCGGATCTTGCTCACTATGCCCAGCAGGATTTGTTTAATATCACGTTGTGGCGCCGACTGATTGATGATTTTGAGTTCTACAAAAAATACAAGTCCGCCGCACGCATGAAAATGGCCTACGTCGTCAACGTAGCACCCCACTTCCCCGATCAAAAAGAGTCCTCTTGGTATGATATGGAAACCGAAGCTGAGGCCCATAAATACCTAGAAATTGTTTACAACGAATTACTGGAAGATTTCAATCCAGAATGGACGCGAGTAGATGTTAGCTTGGAGTTTGCCGATGTGCTTGCCAAGTTTCGCCCCTATGACGATAGAGCTGCGTTTGCTATTGCCTTGATTTTTGCCGCACAAAAAAATGTTGAACGCTCTAAATTCCCCCTAGTTGAAATGGCGTATGAAATTTCACCCGAAGTTCATTTACTTAAACGTTACGTAGGTTTAGGTTGGGCTCAATTTCAGGTGGAGGATAAAACCCGAGACGCTTTCAACGTTTTGCAGGAAGTGTTTGCAACGGATCCTGATGACAAGGTTGTTGAGGATGCTCTTGTTGTTCTTGCGGCCAAACTTGATTTGAAGCCTGAAGAGAAACTGGCGTTCCTTAAAGGCCTTTCAGATTCTCACCCAACAAACAGGCAATTC
>DAIOTT010000176.1:0-6670 GCA_036751885.1 Candidatus Sumerlaeota bacterium | reverse complement strand
ACTTTCCTAGGAATCTTCACCCTGCTCGTGGGATGCTCCAAATCTCCCTCAAGGATCATAATCCCGATTGAATTAGAGGAAGTGACCATCTCACGCGATGAAGTTCCACCAGCGGCACTGGCCACTTTAAAGCACATTTCAAACGGAGCGCCGATCGTGGCATACGAACGAGAGAATCGTGGCGCATTCACTGCTTATTTAGCTGAATGGATGGAGGCTGGACTTAAAAGGGAAGCCACGGTACTCGCGGACGGGGCTTTGCTTGAAACGGAGCGAGACCTTACGTGGGAGGAGGCCGCCGGTATGGCTCCTGAGTTACAAGCCAAAGGTGAAAAATGGCTGATGAAGGGATACGATGTTGAGTTCTCAAGGCGGGAAATAGTGCTTTACGATATGACACTCAAAAACGCTGAGAGTGACAATGAAAAAGAGTACATTCTTCTACCCAGTGGAGAAGTCATTACCGGATCGCAATAAACCACGATCGCGACTCAAAGCCTCACACCCCGGAGAACTTCGCGGGCGGTGGCAAAATCCGAACACACTACACGTTAATAGTTCATTTCATTTTTCACCCCACGGTTATTTCACGCCCCCGCCTTGACCCTACATCCTCAACCTACACGATACGCTGTAGCGCGAAGCTAGAGAAAGAAGAACACTTCCCTTGAGTACAACTTCAGATCAAATTGCATTTGCCAGTACCGTCCTCTTCGTAAAAGACTGCGAAGCAGTGCTTGCATTTTATGAAAATGCGCTTGGGTTGAAGAGAAGTTTCTACGATCCAAAATACGGATTTGGGAAGTTGCACTGTAACGGTTTCGAGATCGGCGTTGCGACGATAGAGTCTGGCTAAGCTATGATGCCAAATGCTTTTCCGTTTCGCAACCCTGTTACAGTTTCCTCAGTCGAAATCGCCTTCACAACTAGGGATGTCGATCAATTTTCAATGTCTAGTACCTGCGGGAGGGAAGAAACTCGCGGAACCTACCGACCAACCGTGGGGTCAACGCGTAGCCTACGCTCAAGCCCCCGAAGGAACGATTATATGCCTTTGCACTCCTATTTAGAAGCAGCTGATTCCACGGGTGCCACTGTTGCTGATGTCCGGCTCAAAAGGCACAAAAGCACCTAGTGCATCGTGCGTAGGCACAAAGGCCTCGGAATCTGAAATTATTTCGTAAACGACTGGCGAAAGACCCACGGAAAGCCTGACTGGCCCGCTCGCTTCGGTATCGGCAAACCATGCGAGGGCGACAAGGCCCGCATCGAATTTGAAGTCAATTATATTCAAACCGATCCCTCACACGTTCTACCGCCAGCATATCCTTTGCTTTCTATGGATGCATGAACTCAGAACCATAGCGAACGCGGATGGCGATGTTGGCGAGTCGCTTCGAGATGGGGGTAAGCTTTTGGCGTCCGACTTCAAAGATACATGTACCGACGATCAATCCAAAGGGTAGCAGGGGGATACACATGGAACCGATGACAATATCGGTCAGCCAGTGGGCGCCACTAACCAGACAAGGAAGCGTTGAAACGATCAGAAGAACGATGGCGGCAACCCTGAATTTGCACGAAGCGAGGAAGGAAAAGTACAAGGCAATCCAGAACGAGACGAAAGCATGGTCACCAGGAAAGCTGTCGCTGGAGCGATCCTTTACTTCGGGTAGTTCACTAATTCACTAAGTTGGGACAGCATTAGGACTCCCTCAAAGATCCGGGTAGGACTTTCGCGCTTGAAAGAAATGGAATCCATGACGCCAGTGAGGATTGCGCGCACCATCAACATGGCAATAATAACCAGAAGGAGCTTAGCGATTCTCTCCGGCGCGTGGGTCCCATGCTTCTCTAAGCAATACCATCCACACAACAACGCAAAGCAAATCGCTGTCACCAGGTCGAAAATGCGAGTGTTGGCGAACGCCCAAAATTCCACCCACAGCCCACCCCAATTCAGTGTTGTGTTGAGGGCGTAGAACACTTGCTTGTCAAGCGAATCCCAGAGCGTTCTCGTCCCCGGGATGATCCAACTGGCGAAAAGGACAATCGAAAACAGAGGGAAGGCGATGAGCATCCACCGGGTGTCACCTGTGCTTTCTGGCGAGGGCCCTGCTGGCGCCGGGCTGGGCGAAACTTCTTTGGATGAATCCATAATTTGCATCTGCTAAAATATAAATTTATTACAATTAAACGCAATTTCCACAGTGTAAAGAAGAATGTGGGTGTGATCCCAAGCTCCTCATACTCCAGCAAGTAAAGTAAAAGGTGCTACAATACCAACGCAAATACCCCGGAGTAACGATCCAATCTACTTTGCCGCCCGGCCCCCGAAAGCCGTTTGCATTGTCAATGCGTCGCCCCTGCCGGGGGCCTTCGTACCCATCATCAGGAGGTATTTTCCATTCAGGTGTGTTGTCGGTATAATCGCAAGGGCGCCTACACCTCACAGCCAACAGATAACGGTAAGGAATTTTTGTCATGCACTCTATCAGGAACCCATTCCAATGCCCTGCGAGTGAGTACCGGGCGCAAAACTTGCTTTAGAAGCGTAAAACTCATATTCCGCCAAGGATATCACCATGGCCAAAAACGCCTCTGAAGAAACCCCCAGCCAAATGATCGGCAAAAAAGCCCCCGCCTTCAGCCTGCCAGACCAAGACGGCAAAACACATACCCTCGCCGATTACAAAGGCAAAAACATCGTCCTGTTCTTCTACCCCAAAGACGACACGCCGGGCTGCACAAAGGAATCCTGCGGCTTCACGGCAAGCCTGAAGGAGTTTGAAGCCCTCAATACGGTGGTGATGAGCATCAGCATTATGGACTCCGCAAGCAAAGCCAAATTCGCCAAAAAGCATGGGCTTGCCCACATACTACTTGCCGACGTAGATAACGCGGTCTGCGAAAAATACGGCGTTTGGGCTGAAAAATCCATGTATGGCAAAACATATTTGGGCGTCAGCCGCGAAACGTTTGTGATTGATCCCAACGGCAAAATCGCTGCGCACTGGCCCAAAGCCAAGGGCAGCGAGGAGCACCCGGCCGAGGTGTTGGCGTGGTTGAAGTCGCACAAGACCTAGGATTAAAGGCTATTCCTATCCTTTAAAAATGGTGTACGTTAGAAAAAAAATGCCGCGGTTGCAAGGGCCACTCGATGGAGAATTTTGTTTGCTTCACCTAGATTTCGCCTGACTGATTTCACCCCGATTGGCCTGTAGGGCTGCTAACGTTGGCACTGTTATTCGGCGGGTGATTATTGAGTAAATTTGTTGGCTGGTTTGGGCTTATCACACAAGATTCTTTGATCATCATTTCTTGGAACCTTTTTTCAATCGGGAAGCCTGACCACCAACTCCATTTCAACTTGCAGCTCTGGAGCTGCCAAAGCCTGCACGCCGACACCCGTTACACAGGGCTTAGAACCATCGAAAGTGGCCAGAAAAGGGGGCATAACCTCTTCAAGCCGTTCCGGAGTGAGGTTGACTACGTAGATGCGTGCGATCACAACATCCGCAGCAGTGGCTCCAATCGCAATCAGCGCGGCTTTTGCGTAGCCTGATACAAGTACCATTTGTTCGGCCAGACTACCGGGAACAGCTTCACTGTTCGGGCCCCATGCCACTTGACCGGATATGTAGGCCATACTGCCGGGTTTAACAATCGAGATCTGGGAATATCCCAAGTTGCCTGCATCAGGCAAACACGGTGGATTTAGGCGAGTGATTGCGTTATTCATGTGGTCTCCATTCATGACCCGATTGCCCGATATCACCGGTTGCTCACCAGCTGGTAGCAGGGAATTGATGATCCGGATTTTATGTCTGTTTCTAAATAAGCGTTACTGCGCCCCCGCAGTTGGGCGAATGATAATCTCATTTACATCCACGTCCTGAGGCTGCTCCACAGCGTATGCAATAGCACGGGCTATGGCATCTGGAGTCAAAGCAACAGCACGAAATTCATCAATCATTGCCTTTGTGCCCGCATCTGAAATGGTCTCAGCAAGCTCAGACTCAACAACTCCCGGAGATATAATCGTGACTCGCACTTCTTTGTTTTCCAAACGCAGCCCTTCTGAAATTGCTCGCACAGCGAATTTTGTTGCTGAGTATACCGCGCAAGTGGGCCAAACCTGAAAGCCGCCAATTGATGAAACGTTAATGATGTGCCCCGACTTACGTGCCTGCATGTGTGGGAGCACCGCAGCAATACCATGAAGAACTCCCCGAATATTCACATCAATCATTCGATTCCATTCATCAATCTTCAACTCGTGCAACGGAGATAAAGGCATCACACCCGCATTATTTAGAAGGACGTCAATTTGGCCGAAGGCGCTTAGTGCAAAATCGGCAAATTCTTTCATGTCCTCAAGACGAGTGACATCAAGCTCCCTAAATATAGCTGTGCCCCCGGAGGCTCGAATTTCTTTTACGATTTTTTCCAGGCGATCAACTCTCCGTGCGCCAAGAACAAGTTTGTGTCCGGTTGAAGCTAAATGGCGGGCTGTTGCTTCTCCGATTCCGCTGCTAGCACCTGTAATGAGGATCGTTTTAATTTTCATCATTATGCTCCATTAATTGATTTAATTTGTATAACAATAATTTAGTTGTTACCGCATACATAACGGTCTTATTAGACCCACTTGATAGTCCCTCTACGTCGAAAACGATCTTGGAAATCCTGCTGCAAATGAATCAACAACCTATCCCGTCTGTTTCGGGCGTCGGGTGTGCCTGAGAGTCGTCAAGGCTAGGCTATTTTGGCGCAGCGCACGGCGTATTTCCTCAAACAGTTTAGAATTGTTGACGATCACGAAAGCAGGAATCGATTTGTTCGAAAAACTTAATCATTCTCATAATATCGACATGCATTGGTGGTAACACGTGATTTCCCGCCTAACGTCACTCGGGCCGCTGATCCCTGTCCATGCACGGTCCTGCGCACAAACGCTGGCTAGAAATTCTGTAGGCTAACCAATGTCAAGGTTATTTCTGTTGTAGATTAACTTCAAAGATAAAGGGCCGGGCTGCACAAACCAATTATACCAAGTAAGCAAATTATAGCCCGAATTTGAAACCTTTAACACAGTACAATTATGTATTAGCAATCTCGATGCCGCCAGCAAAACAAAGTTTGCCAAAAAACACAACCTTTCCCACTGGCCCGCCGCTAAGGGCAGCGAGGAGCACCCGGCCGAAGTGTTGGCGTGGTTGAAGTCGCTGTTATAGTAATGGCCGCAATGATACGAAAAAGCACCAGTGCAGCATGAAGCTATTACAAGTTATTCGCCCTCTTTGTAGCTGCACCTTAAACCGCGAATTGCTTCAAATGATGATCCAAGTGAGTTGCGTGGATTTTGCTCCACTCCCGCAGGGTAATCATCCCCAGCCATGGGTCCAGGGTGCGCCTGCAGGGTTCGGCTTCCACTGCTTTTACAAACGCCCAAAGCTGTTCCAGCAGGGCCTTGCGGCTCTCTTCAAATGGTACAACAGGCTCTGGCGTTAGCGCCGTTGGGGCCTTCATTTTACCCTTTGGCAGCGGGAGAACGTTGATCACAAGCCAGCGCATGGGGGCCGTTTTCAGGAGGGCGTTGCTGATGTCCTCGCAGGGTGTTGTACCAAGGCTGACTCGAAACGTGGCTTCTAGGTGTGCTATCATCCGGTGTGATGTCAGGGAACCAAATTGAGGGGGTGCCTCAGCGTGAAGCTGGCGGATTCTTTCTTCGAATAAAGGGGCTGTGCAGCGGTTGAGGGGAATGCGGTTGAATATGGGTAGGATTTGAACCTGAAAAAATTTGCCCATAAATTCGAGCAAAACCAGCACCGGGAGCGGGAAATTTGGTTCAATGCATGGACATAAAGTTGGCTTTCAATCAATCACAAAAGGCAATGAAGCGTATGTCGCCATCGGTCGCCGCGTTGAATAGGGGCGCTATACCGTAGTTGCCATCGCCCATGCATTTAGATAACGCATCGCACACAATTCTGGCCCCATGTTCACCGGGTTAGAAAATGCAAAAAGTATAGGGTTGAAGTTTGATTGTTTTCAGTGTCGTTGATGGCTTGGAAGGTTAAGAGGTCTCGGTTTATACCTTAGCTCCATGCAGATGATGCAAAGAAGTAAACGCCTTGAAGAAAATTATTCGGATCAGCTTCGGTTTTTCTACATAAATGTTATTTTACCACGCGCTAAAATCGACGCTGCGGAGTTAACTGAGGCCCAACAGTTTGTGGATTTTTTTGAAGAGCCACACTCTTCTTGGGGCGACGAATTTCCGCTTCGTCGGTGGCTGTGCCTTGCCGTTGCAATTTAGTTTCATGGAATTTCAATAACAACTATCTGAAGACTTACGACGAATCGGAGTTCGTCGCCCCCAGGGAGTTCGTCGCCACTAGGGAGTTCAACGCCCCCTTGGGAGGCCGCCGCTCTCTGACCATTGGCATTGACTTGCTTCCCAAAAACCGGCGAGCTTAGACGCCGCCATGGGATTTCCCAACCGACGTTTTACACATGAAAGTCAAAGTATGGGGGCATAGGGACACTCGCCCCGCTGCAGACCTACCCGGCGGACTTAGGCCGCTGGATCATGCGCGACCTAATCAAGCAAGCTTGCGTCATTAACCTCTACGCATACGCGGGGTATAACCGGATTGACATGCTC
>DAIOTT010000175.1:0-6689 GCA_036751885.1 Candidatus Sumerlaeota bacterium | reverse complement strand
TTGCCAAGGCCGTTTCAGGAAATTTAGCTTCGGATTGCCCGTTGATTTGCGCGGGTAAATTGCTTGAGGCCGATAAAGAGCCTTCGCCTTCGTTTGTTGCGACAAGTATAATGGGGGAGTATGAATCGTTGATGGATTGAGGAGAATTTTTCAGGAATTGATCAAGAGTAAGTGTATTTAAATCAGTCAACTGTCCCACACAGAGTGCAGGAACAGCGAAGGCGAAAACTGATAAAAATACGCATTTACGATTCATAATGAACTCTTGATTTATCTTGACAACAGTTTAGGGCAATAACAGCGGGTTTTCAACTGTAACTTCACCAGAAAAGCATTAATTTCCTGTTAGGGTTTTTCTGAGCAAATCCAAGCCTTGGTTTTCAGCCCAAGAGCGAACCTCTAGTCGGTCGCCGGGGTAGTGAATTTCAAAGGTTTTTGGCTGTTTGCCTTGTGTGCCCAGGGCGAACCACACGGTGCCTACGGGCTTTTCCGGGCTGCCGCCATCGGGGCCTGCAATTCCCGATACAGCAAGGGCAACATCGGCTCCACTAATCTGTAGCACGCCAGCACACATTGCCTTTACACAGTCTTCAGAAACGGCTCCGTGCGTGGCTAAAATCTCTTCACTAACGCCCAGCATGGCGGTTTTCATGGCATTGGAATAGGTTACGCAGCAAAGCCCTAACACGGCAGATGAACCAGCAACATCGGTGATTCGCTTGGCAATACCGCCGCCGGTGCAGGATTCTGCCAAGGCCAAGGTTTTTCCCTGAGTACGAAAAAGCTCCACTAATTTTTCCTCGATTGTCAGGTTTTCTTCCCCGACTGATAGAACAACCTCCTGAGGCAGCAGCGGAAGGATTTCGTCTCGCACCTCAATGCTGCGCTGTTTTGCCTGCTCTTTTGTGGCGGCTTCCGCCATGATGCGGATTCGCACGTGCCCACGCTTAGCAAGCAATGCCAAGGTAACATCCGGCGATGATGTGAACAGGGGCTTGAGCCGGCTGTTAATTTCAGACTCAGCCAGCATCACGGTGTGAATTGTATCGGTATAAAAGCAGGGGCGATTAGGGTAGTAGCGCTGGATGATTCGGGGGAAATAGCGTTCCATCATGGCAGTCCACTCGCGCGGAACACCGGGTAGTACCAGAATACCCGCAAGCCCTTGTGCGGGGGGGATAAAGAAACCGGTGGCGGTTCCCCAAAAATTCAGCAGCGGCTCGGCGCCTTCGGGCACATCGGTTTGCTTCAGGTTCTCGTGGGGGAGGGTTCTTTGTCGCCGCTTAAACCGCTGCCGAAGCAATACTTCCGCTTGGTGAATGCGCCGCAAAGGGCGCTGGTAAACGCTGGCAATAATCTCACGATTCAAATCATCTTGGGTGGGGCCAATCCCGCCGGTAGAGATTAGCAAATCGGCCGATCGCGTGGCGCTGCGAATAGCCTCTTTGATTTCCTCTGGTTCGTCTCTCATGGCACGATGCCCTACAGTTAGGAAACCATTGTCTTTAAGGATTTGCGATAAATCCCGTGCATTTGTATCGGCATAAAGGCCTTCGGTAATTTCAGAGCCTGTACTCAAAATAAAGGACTTGGGGGCCGTTTGCATGGTTTGCCTCAGTGGTGTTGGTTTTTGCGAAGCTTATTGCAAGCAAGAGGCGCGGCAATTTGTTTTATCGACAATATATTCTGAAGCCAGCAATTTGCAGAAAAGCAGTTGCTTCAGGAAAAAAGTAGGTCTACAAAGGGGATTGACTCGTTTAAGTCTTGCATCAGCTCCGGTTGACGGTATTGATCTTATGAGCGACAACCTTATTATTAGGTTTCAACATCAGGTTTTCGAATGCCCATCATCAACTACCGAACTCGTGAAATAAACTGTAAGATCGTTTACGTAGGCCCTTCCCTCGGTGGGAAAACGACGAATATACAGGCAATTCACTCTGTTATTCCTGGGAACAACCGCACGGATTTGCAGCAGATTGATACTGAGGGCGATCGTACTCTCTTTTTTGATTATTTCTCCATGGATTTAGATGATATTCACGGGTTTAAAACCAAATTCCTGATCTACGGTGTTCCGGGGCAACCTTACTACCGCTCTACCCGCAAAATGGTTCTCAACGGCGTGGATGGATTAGTTTTTGTTGCCGATAGCGATAAATCGCGAATGGCAGACAACTTAGAATCCCTTGAAGACTTGAAGTCCATGATGGCGGAATACGGGTACGACTATTATTCCTTGCCCATGGTTTTTCAATACAACAAGCGCGATTTGTTTTTTGTTACATCGGTTGATGAGTTTGAAGAAAAACTGAACGATCGCGAATGCCGAAGTTTTGAGGCGATTGCTGTAAAATATCAAGGCGTTGTAGAAACATTCCGAGCCGTTTGCCGTGAAGTGGTAATTCAATTAAACCAAACCCTTGCCAACCAGTACGGTTCAATCCGCTCTGACTAATTGCTGTACCTTTTGGATTTTTGAAAAATGAGCTCGAAAAGAAAACTCAACAACGCCGAAACAGAACCCGATGTTTCCTTCAAAAAAATGAGAAATACCACCACCAATCAGTTGTACGCCCTTTCCTATGAGGTGATTGACGTGCTGGAGAACTCGTTGATTGATTTGGTTCGTGAAACCCATTCCGAGTGTGCGTTGGTTGTGGATCGCACGGGGTGTATTATGGCTTCCCACGGGTCTTTCAAAAATATTGAGCCCTCCAGCATGGGTGCAACCGCTGCGGCAACTTCGGCAGCGCTGAGTAGTTTTGCTCCTAAACGCAAAATCCACGAAGCCTGTGTGGATTTCTTTTTGGACGACTCATTGAATGTTTACTTTACGAGTATTGAAGAGCGGTTGATTCTTTGCGTGTTGAACAAGGATGCAAAATCCAAGGAATTTCTTGAAAAGTGCCGGCTTTTTGCCAAAGCAATTTCCAATGAAATTGAAAACGACAAAGAAAAAGTTTACAGTGGACAAAAGGATTTGGCTGAATCCGTCAGTTACATTGAAAACAAACTGGATCAACTCTTCAAAGATCACCTTACGCCGGGTTCTTGACCCAATTCTGCTTCCCAAAGGTTTGCCGTTCTTGTGGCTTAGGCTTGTGGGGTCTTTACCCTTAAGTACTTTATTATTTCCCCAACTCAGCAGCAACGCGCGTTAACTCCCGCCCGCGGTTCTGGGGGTTGGTTTGAATTCATACAAAATTAAATCACCGCTGCTAGTAACGCCGTTTGTGGGATCGTAAGAGGCTTGCTCCAACATCTGGATGGTGGGGAACTCAGCGGTTGAATCGCTCATATCAAGGTTTGCAACGCGGTCTGGCCCTAAAGAAACAATAAACCAATTCTGCCCTTGAGTATAGTATTTAAGGGGTGCGCCAAAGGGTTTGTCTCCGCCAAAAAAATCAAGCCTAGCGTACATCCCTTCGGCCTCAAAATAGGGGCTTCCGCCCTGCAACGCGGCAAAATCCGTTGTCAGTTGCAGGGGTAATGTTTGCTCTGTAGTGGGTTCGTAGGGTTTCCCGTTTTTTTTGATGTAATCTTCAATCGTCACACGGGCAAAGTTCATGTACTGAAAAGCCCGGTTGGTTTTTTGGGCTTCTTTTGCCGCGGAAAGATCCATGTTGGAAAGGGCCATAAATATGCAGGCCGCAACAGCCAACGCGGCGGCAACTTGTATCGCGGCATCTTTTTCTTTTTTCGTCAAGGAGCGTACTTTCTTGAGGGGGATTCACGGTTTGTCATAAGGTTGCAATGCATTCAGCCTATTTAGAGGCATAAATTTGGAACAGTATAAAAAGATCCACCAAGATAACGATGATGAAGACAGCAATCACAATGTTCAAGATGAGTCGCCGGTTTGTATCTCGGCGGTTTTGTGTTTCTTTTTTTTCTAATTCTACCGCAAATTTGCTTCTTGTCTCGCTTTCAGTCAAATTTTTTAGCATCAGCTTACACAATACCAAATCATTATTATCTAGGGCTTTTCTGGCCAATTGCTCCGTAATTTTGATCTGAAGATCCATCGCCTCGTGCATGCTGGGGGATAACGTTAGCACTCGATACAGCATGTTCTGGCACTCGTAAAGTACATCGTAGCCGGGTGCATCTTCCTTGAGTTTGTCTTTTACATTTGCCAAGATTCCTTGGGCTTCACTTTTTTTTGTTTCCCCTGAAAGGTAGTTTTGCACGGCGGTGATGAATTCTTGGGCGGATTGAAAACGATCCTGTTCCAAGGGGCTCAGGGCTTTGTTGGCAATGTCATTTAGGTCGTTTGTAATGCCTCGGCTTGGGGCGGCTTCTTGAGCGGGAATAATCTCCCCTTTGCTGGCGTGGCGAAAGGCCTCTTGTGCGTTTCCGCAGGCATGCGGGGCCCGCTTTGTAAGTAGAAAATACAGTATGCCGCCCAACAAATAGGTGTCCGTGCATGGGCCCAACAGCGTTGCATCGCGCTTGGTTTGCTCCGGTGCCATGTAAGCCGGGGTACCGGCGGGGCAAACGGCGTTTTCACGGGTGGGGGCAAAATCCTTACCCAGTTCCCGAACCTCATCCGCAATTTTTGTGGGGTCGTAGATCATGGCAATCCCCCAATCCATCAGCAAAACCTCGCCGAACTCCCCAACCATCACTTGCGAGGGCTTCAGGTCTCGGTGAATGATTCCCTTGGAATGGGCAAAGGCAACCGCTTGGGCAACATCCAGCAGGATGGACAAATGCTTCTGCAGAAACGCCGAGAGCGGAAGGTTGAATTCCGCCTTGATCAATTCGTCCCAAGATTTCCCTCTCACCAGCTTCATGGCAAGCAGGGGGCGTCCGCGCTCATCTTCGCCTAAATCGTGCACCGGAATGATGTTTGGGTGCTCCAGCAAGGCCGTTGTTAGGGCTTCTTTTTTGAAGTCAACCTTCATGGCGTGGTAGGTATCGTGGGCTTTGCTTTTGGATTTTGTGGGCGGTTGGTCTTTCATTCGTTTAATGGCAATCCGGCGGCCCATGCTGGTTTGCACGGCTTCCCAAACTTCTCCAAACCCCCCAACGCCCAGTTGGTTTTGCAGGCTGTAGTTCACGGAGTAACGCTCTTGCAGGGTTGCGCTAATATTTTGGCCTCGGCGGTCAATGGGGTTGGTTTCACTGGCAACCCGCCAACGGGGCAGCATTTGCTGAGCAGCCTCGTAGCGCTCTTTAATGGAAGGGATTTTTGCGTTAGCAGTTTCTGTTTCCGGGGATTCAACCTGGGATTCCAACAGGGGAAAGCGGGTACCATCAGGAATGATGGAGAGTTCCGGATCATTTAGTTGTGAATCCTCGAAAAAACGAGAAAGCATTTCGTCGAATTCGTTCTGCTTTAAGCCCATATCTCGAATATCAAACCATGCTGATTGAAATTGAAAACATTTCAATTGTTTTGAAGGATTGAAAACTGGTTGTCAATGAATCTGAGGAAGGCTTGACCACTGGCCTAAGGTTTGCCAGGTTTTTTTTCGATGAATCCCTGCGATTCAATTTTCACCCTATTTGGAGTAACAAAAAACAATGGCTTCTTCTTTCGATGTACTTGTAATTGGCGGCGGCCCTGGCGGCTATGTGGCGGCAATCCGCGCGGCACAGCTGGGATTAAAAGCCGCTGTGATTGACCGCGATAAGCTTGGTGGCATATGCTTGAACTGGGGGTGTATTCCCACGAAAGCGTTGCTCAAAAATGCTGAGCTGTTTGATCACCTCAAGCACGGTGCCGAGTGGGGAATTTCCTGCGATAACCTGAAGTTTGATTTCTCCAAAATGATTACGCGCAGCCGTGGCGTTGCAGATAAAATGTCCTCAGGCATTGATTTTCTGATGAAGAAAAACAAGATTACGCCCATCTACGGTTCTGCCCGCCTTACGGGTAAAGGCAAGGTTCAAGTTAAAGAAAAAGACGGCACAAAGGATTACACGGCGAAGCATATTATTATTGCAACTGGCGCTCGCCCCCGCGCCTTGCCGGGCATTGAGATTGACCGCGATAAAATCATCACCAGCCGCGAAGCCATGAGCATGAAGGAGCGCCCTGAGACCCTTTGTGTGATTGGCGCAGGGGCAATCGGCATTGAGTTCGCCTACTTCTACAGCGTTCTAGGAACCAAGGTTACCGTGATTGAAGCACAGGACCGCATTCTCCCCGTGGAGGATCGTGAGATTTCTGCTGTTCTGCAAAAAACAATGAAGCACCGCGGCGTTGATATTCTAACCGGCATGTTTGTGGACGGCGTGAAGAAAACCGCCTCTGGCGTTGAGGTTGCCTACAAAAAAGGGAAGGACGGCAAAGTTGAAAAAATCAAGGCGGATAAAGTTTTGATGGCCGTTGGCGTTCAAGGAAATGTGGAAGACCTTGGGCTTGAGGAGCTTGGCATTATTGTGGAGCGCAACCACATCAAGGTGGATGAGCATTACCGCACGAACGTTGAGGGCGTGTATGCCATTGGCGATGTGATCGGCGCACCTTGGCTTGCCCACGTTGCCTCCGCTGAAGGCGTTCACTGTATTGAGGCAATCGCCGGCAAAAACCCCCATGTGATTGATTACAGCAGCATTCCCGGCTGTACCTACTGCCAGCCGCAGGTTGCCAGCGTTGGCTTGACTGAGGACAAATGCAAGGAACAAGGCATTGCCTATAAAGTGGGGAAATTCCCCTTCCGCGCCTCCGGCAAAGC
>DAIOTT010000174.1:0-6690 GCA_036751885.1 Candidatus Sumerlaeota bacterium | reverse complement strand
CTTCATTGAGGTCGGCGGCCGGTTTGAGCGTGAAGCCCTTACAATGGCCAAGCTGGTGCACCAGAACATTGTTCAAATTTTTGATGTGTACCTTTCAAACGATCCCAAGCACCCCAGCTTTATTGCCATGGAGTTTGTGCAAGGGCGTGAATTCGGCGAGTTCATCGAGCTGGAGTCCAAGAACCTCACCGTTTCGGCGGTTCTCCTGATATTGGAACAAATCGCCGCCGGCTTGGATGCTGCCCACGCATACGGTGTGGTACACCGCGATGTTAAGCCCGCGAATGTGATGATTACAATGCCCCAGCGCATTCCTAAAATCATGGATTTCGGCATTGCAAAAGTAGAACTGGAAGACGCTTTTCAAACATTAAATATGGAAACATTGGGAACACCCGCCTATATGTCACCAGAGCAAGTGACAGGTGGTTTAATTTCCTCTAAAACGGACGTGTATTCCTTTGGTATCATGGCGTACAAAACATTGACCGTCCATTTTCCCTACGATGTTGAACGGTCGGACATTCGCCACGTGATGCAGGCGCATGTAAATAAAACCGTGATTCCCGCTTCTACTCAAAACACGTTATTGCCCAAGGGATTGGATCGTGTATTTGAAAAAGTCCTCAACAAAAACCCCGGGGCAAGAAGCTCCTCAGCAACGGATTTTATGAAGGAAGTCCGGGCGGAGTTGGCTGAGTTGGAGGAAAAATCCTTCTCGTTTTTCTTCCCCTCAACAGAGTTAGAACACTCAGAAGCCACGATGTTTCGTCTGCATTCGGTTCAAAAAAACCGCCGCAAAAAACTCATCATTGGGGTGTTTTTCTTCTCAGTAATTGCTTTGGTTGCCGTACTGATGAATCTAATTAAACATAACAAAAGCACCGTTGCGGCTGTTCAGGGTACACTTTCAGCGCAGGCAACACCGCCGCTGGAACCAATCAGCGTTGAGGACTCATCTGCTTTAGACGAGCCGGAAGAATCCTCGGGAGCAAAATTGTTTGCCCAACAAGAGCCCACCACTATAGAAGAAATAATCCCGGAAGAAATTTTGCCCGACCCAACGGCAACACCCCAAGCGCAACGCACACCAGTGGTGATGATTCAAACCCCAACGCCTGCTGTAATCCCCAAAGTCCCTGTTGCCGAAAATGAGTTTCCACCCAGTACATCCGCCGCACCGGTAGCACAAATACCTATGCCAACCACCATTCCCGTAATACCCTCAAAGCCCGCTTTGGTACAAATACCAGCGCCCCAAAGTGAATCCCCAGCGGCGAAGATCACAACCACCCAAAAACCAACCACTGAGCCCATAAAATCCTTAGCTCTGATTACTGCCATGCAAAAACGCTTTGTGCAGCAGTTGGACAAACAAATTGAAAATCCGAGTTTCTACGGCAAATTCTCCCCCACTGATAATGCTCTGACCCGGTTGGGCGGGCCAGAAGCAAGTTCCCTTGTGGACCGCATGAGGCAAGCCGCAAGCACCCACGGGAAAATTGATTTATCCTTCAAAATCAACAGCGATTCCCTTTATTGGGAAAACTATTGCGAACTCCAAGTGGTACCCAGCATTAGGGCTTACCCCTTGAATCACCCAGACCGCTCATTCAGGGAGGTTATTTATGTTGCACCAAAACCTGTAAAACTTATTATTATAAAGAACGCTCAAGGGACTTGGGAATTTGAGTGCCTTGGCTGTTCGTGAAAAAACCAACCATCAGACTCTATAAGGATCAGTACATGAAATTATTTGCTCGTTTACCTCTCAGAAAATCGCTTTTCTTCACCTTGGTACTTTCTACTTCGGTGCTTCTTTCCGGCTGTATTGGTATATACGATAATTCCAAATTATTCCTACCCTCCCCACAAGTAGGCATGAATGAACTGGAAGTGATGAAGCAGTACGGAACCCCCAGTTATGCGGGATTTGTGGAGGACAAAAAGGTTTACATCTACAAAATACGCAACAATCAATACATCGTTCTGTTTGGCAAGTACGAAGGGTATGATCTTGTGCTAACTTGCGACAACGGCCAAGTTGTCTCCATTGACCGTGCAGAGCGTAGCAGTGCATTTGCGTTGTTCAATCCCGTTCCTTGGGCTGAAGCGGAATAAGCTTTTGAAAGGCTGACACAATAAGATTCGGGCGTTTCTCTTGTAATTGCTTCAAAAATCCCTGTGGGTCTTTCAGGAGTTCTCCCGTAATACAACCGTGCTTTCGATTTGATACGGCACTTCTATCTAAATAAATCAGAACCGCCAATGGCATCCATTTTCGAATGATTGAGAATAATTTGGGTGCCATGATATGCCTCTCTAACAATGAAAAGCAATGGTGTAAAATACGAATCACAGGGTTTTGAATCTGTTTCGTTGAATCACCTTGCAACGTCTTTTGCTGAATGCTACCATTTAAAATGCGGACTCGAGAAGTTGCTCCTAAATGAAAGAATAAACCGCCGTATATTCCGGCCAAAATGGGGTGAACGTTATGAATGTTTGAGCGTTTCAGTGGGTGCCACTCAAGGCCTAACTCATGCAGTTTCCATGCGTATGTAACGCCACTATGAAAGGTTTTTTGCTGGTAGTGAGCCATAAATTCTTTCAACCGAGGCTCATCTCTTTGTTCCATGGGCAGAAAAAAACGTGGCTGGTGTTCACGGTAAAACTTCCCACTCATCAACAAACCCGAGGGGCAAATACGTGCCAGGCTGCTACCACCCACCCGTTCCAAAACACCAACGATAGGTGTTTGTTTAGTTAGCATGGTTGCAAGTACGTTTTCCCAACCATACTGTATTGGAAAGGAATCAAGGTGCAGGGTTGCAAAGTGTGTACAATTTGATTTTGATGCTTCTTGAAGCAGTTGATCTAGATACCATGAATGCTCTTCAAAATTCAACAACTCACCAGGGTATGCAAATTCATGAATGATAACGTTGGGATGTTTTTTTAGGCGTTTATGAACCACATCAGGTGATCTAAGTATTACCCCATGGAGTTCCCAAGGGGAAGAGGTCATTCGTTCAATGTAATTTAAGTGCAACTCAAGTAAGGGTAACATCTCAAGTCTCACCAGATAAACAACGGCAATACCTAGTTTTATTTGGGAGTCCATTTAGGAATATACCACGTTTGAAGCGCAATAACTTCCTAAATAGGCAGCAAAAACTGGCGCACTAGAGGAGTAATGAACATCGGCAAGCATAATCGGCTGATCTTGGGGAACATCATGCTTCAGGCGAACATCGTCCGCTAAACAAATTGGCAAGCCCAACGGAAGTTCTTTAGGGTTTGTATTTTCTATCAGCCCGTAACACGAATGCCCACCAATACCATCCAATAAAGTCCCTGCTTTTAACGGAACTTTAGCGAAGGCAAAAACGTTTGTTTGAAAACCTTGAAGGGGCTGAAGCAGGGGTTTGCCGGCAACAACATCAAACACACACTGCATGGCTTCCACATGGCAAAGGTGGTAGGGGCGGTAAAATAGATAATAAGGGCCTGAACCCATTTTGTAGTAGTTCAGCATTTCAGCCTGCCAAGGATCATCTTGAAAACCCACGGCGAATACACCACCATCTGGTTTGGCGCCTAGCAAGTAGTCCACAACGCCGCCGCCGCTTTGCCGCATGGATTCAAGATCAAAAAGCTCTAAGGCCTGATTTACCTCCGCCGCCCGCGGGCCGTGCATACCTGTTTTTTGAGCGCGCATACCAAGGCAATTTGCCAGCAACGCCATTTCAACATTCAGCTTCGTGCCGTCCGTATAGGATGCACACATTTTGTAGTCTAGGTTACGTTTATCTGCTTCTGGAATAATGGAAACAGGATTCGCCCGGCGGTCTAAAAAGCCCTTGATGTTGCCGCCCAATACAAGCTGAAAACCCCAGAGCCGTAGATCCTTCACCAACCGTAAAATCACCCCATGCTGATCGCCGTCGCAACTGGTCATATGAACACCGTGCTGCTGCGCCAAGCGGTGAAGATGAGAGCCAAATATTAAGTCGATTTCTGCGTTCATCAAAACCAAGTGGTTTCCGTTTTTCAAGGCAATCTCAGAGAATCGAAGCCCCTCGGCAATGGCACTGGTTGCTTCAATCACTACATCTAACTGCTGAACAGCCGCCAGCAAACCACCATCTTGGCATAAAGCCAAAACGCCGGTTTCAATGCAGTGGGAAAGCTGTTTAGCGGTTTCAATCACATGATGTTCAATACCGAACTGGCGGAGCGTTTGACTTGCTTTTTTAACATCAAGTTCCGCCACACAGGCACAACGTATTCCCGGCGTAATGAGCGTTTGGTACAGCAACCCCCGCCCCATTGCTCCAAGGCCGATGATGCCAACCATAATTTCAGACGTGCTAGTATCGTGTTCTGGAAATCGTACGTTCATCTCTACATGATCCTATAATTACCAAGGATTGTAGATTAAATAAAATCCTTAGTAGGAACGTTGAAGGTGTATGATTTTAAATTATTAGAACTGAATTTTGTGAAATTGTGTCAACCAAGATCAATCTTGCCAAGGGAACTTGAATTCTGCTACGGGTTGAAATTCTGCTCAATAAGCACAGACTTAGCAGCCGTGCAAAACGACTATGATTTTGCGGCGGATTTTTGGCGTTCGGCTTTTTTGCGGGCGCGTTTTTCATCCAGTGTAAGGCCAAGGTGTTGTTCGCCTCGTTCCTTTGCGAGCTGAATTTGATGGTGCCTCTCGCGCAGGCTTGCAATGCGTTCAGGGGTAAGTTCATCAAAACAAGCGGGGCAATGCACACCTTCTTCGTATTTTTCGCCGCGCTTCAACTCGTCCGAAAGGGGAATGCGGCAACTGGGGCAAAGATCAAACGTTCCGCGCTGCAAATCGTGCGTCACACTAACGCGATTATCAAAAACAAAACACTCCCCTTCCCAGAGGCTTTGCTCTTTTGCCACTTCTTCTAAGTACTTTAAGATTCCACCATGCAGGTGGTACACCTCTTTAAAACCGTGTTGAAGCATATAGGCCGAGGCTTTTTCACAGCGAATTCCCCCGGTGCAAAACATGGCAACTTTGCGGTGTTTTTGGGGATCAAGATTTTCAGAAACGTACTCGGGGAATTCCCGGAAGGTTTCCAAATCAGGATTCACGGCGCCTTTGAACGTTCCAAGCTGGCATTCGTAATCGTTGCGCGTATCAATCACCACAACGTCGGGATCCGAGATCAGCGCGTTCCAATCCTTGGGTTCAACATATGTACCAACCTTCTGGCGGGGGTCTGCATCCTTTTGCCCAAGCGTTACAATTTCACGCTTTAGCTTTACTTTCATTCGGTAGAACGGTTGTTCATCGCTCCAAGATTCCTTCCACTCAAGATTGGTAAACTCCGGGATTTGTTGAAGATAATGAAGCAGTTTGCGAACGTTTTTTTCTGGGCCTGCGATTGTGCCGTTAATGCCTTCAGCGGCAAGAATGAGTGTTCCCTTAATCTCCCATTCGTTGCAAATGTGCATCAGCCCATCGCGGTAGGATTCATAGGTTTCAAAATAACTGAATTGGTAAAGGGCAACAACTAGGTACACGGGAATTCTTTCGGCTCCGACTCACCTGAAATCCGCCTTAGCGATCAATCCGGTGAACAAGGCTAAGAACATCCTGCTCATCGTAAAACAACAGATCATTGTAAGGGCGCATTGAGGTGTTATTGTTTTCTAAGTTCGTTCCAAAAACAGCGTACACATCTACCCTGCTGGCGGAAAGGGCAAATGTAGATTCCGCATAATCCACCGCTTTGCGAATGGAACCAGACATTGTAGGCGGCCAACCACTTTGCGAGCGCTGAAACGATGTTGTAGGCCCGCCGACTTTATTGATGACGTTGTAGCGAAGTTCGCCGGGATTGTAGCGTTTGGCAAGGGCCTGCGAAAATATTGCCTGTGACTCCTCCCAGGTTAATGTGTTTGAAGCGCACCCAAGCAACAACCCCGCGGATAACAGCGTACAAGCTAAACACAAACGGCCTTTAGATAAGGGCTTTCTTCTTAGGTTTCGATAAGTAACGGAGCTGGAAAGTAGACTCATCAAACGGAAAAATCCTGTTCATCTTTCAAGTTTCAAAAAAGCTGCATTGACCCGCAACGTAAGGGCATGAAGTTTTCTACATATAAAATAACCTAACAAATAATTTAGCACACAGGACCATCAAATGACAACTACAGCAGTACACCGCAAAGTGAATTTCAGTGCAGGGCCAGCCGTGCTTCCAGAATCGGTTCTAAATGAGGCAAAAGAAAACATACTTTCCTACGGCGGTACCGGAATTGGTGTGATGGAACAATCCCATCGTGGCAAGTCGTTTGTCGCCATCTTGGAGAAAGCAGAATCCGACCTTCGAGAAATTTTGGGCCTAGATGCGCAGTGGGATGTTACCTTCCTTTCCGGTGGTGCTACAACGCAGTTCTACCAAATTCCCATGAACTTCATGAAAGGTGGAACGGCGAATTACCACGATACAGGTGTTTGGTCTGCCAAAGCGATCAAAGAAGCGAAAGCCTTCGGAACCGTTCACGTTGCAAGCTCAAGCAAGAACGAAAATTATACCCACATTCCTAAAACTTTCACCTACGCAGAACATGGCGTTTACACGCACTTTACCTCCAACAACACAATCTACGGTACACAATACCGCACCGAGCCTGATT
>DAIOTT010000173.1:0-6791 GCA_036751885.1 Candidatus Sumerlaeota bacterium | reverse complement strand
AGGGTGTTCGGTCTGCGGCAAGTGCTGAGGCTTGTTATGCGGTTACAACCCATGTGCGCAGCGCGCTTCCGGAAAAGCATTTTTGTAATTATGAGTTGCATAAAACCCAAGGGATTGCCGTTGTAAGCCGCAGCTTTGAACCGCAGTTTGAAGCGGCGGGCCTTGGGCATTTAACAGCGGTGATTTACAACGGGGTGGACTTAAGCCGTTATGAAAGCGCCAACGGCGTTCAAAACCGTGAGCTTCGCCGGGAAGCCGGTTGGTGTGAGACCGATTTAGTGGTGGGCCAACTTGCGTTGATTTCCCCAAATAAGCAGCAGCTTGTTTTGGCTGAGGCCGTTGCCCGGGCAAATGCCCGTGGTGCACGGGTACGACTTCTCTTAGCGGGTGATGCATTTAATTCCACGCACTCCTACGCCCAAGTTTTACAAGAACGCATTGCCCGTGAAGATCTGCGCTCTTCGGTTTGTTGGCTTCCGTTTCAAAAGGATGTAAAGCCAATTTACGATTGCATGGATTTAAACGCCTTAATCTCACTTGAAGAGGGTTTTGGGCGAACAATCATTGAGGCGGGGCAACAGGGTATTGCCTCCATTGGTTCCAACCGAGGGGGAATTCCGGAAATCATTCGCCCAAACGAAACGGGATTTTTAGTTCAGCCAGATTGCGTTGATGAAATTGCCGATTGCCTAGTTGCCGCATACCAAGAACGAGAAAAAATTCGGCAAATGGGGAAAGAGGCTAAAGTGCATATTGAGCAAAACTTTACGCTGAAGACTTCCCTTGAGAAGTTGGAAGCGTTTTGGAAGCAAGCACACCACAAGGCGACGTTGAAGAAACTCATGAAGTTTACGGCTATTATGATAACGGCGGCGAACCTGTATTACATCTACGAAAAAGTTGATATTCTTGAGGATGTATTAGACGCGATTTTCTAGGGTGAATCGTTGGGTTTCACGACCGAGCCTGAACAGGAGTAAATTTGCCAAAAAAAAGCCTCAGGATTTTGTTTATCCTGAGGCTTTTTCTATTTCTAGTGTTCCTTGAGATTGGGACTAGGCAAGCAAGGCTTTTGCTTTTTCAACCACGTTGTTTAACGTGAAGCCAAACTCCACGGCTAGTTCTTCCGCTGGGCCGGAGGCGCCGAAGGTTTCTTGTGTTACGAAGACGCCTTCATCCGTTGCAATTGATTCCCAGCCCATTTTGATGCCGGCTTCCACCACAACGCGTTTGCGGCAAGTGGGGGGTAGAACGGAATCACGGTAGGCTTGGGGTTGTTTTTTGAAGAATTCAACACAGGGCATTGATACTGCGCGGGCGTTGTGCCCCTCGGCGTTGAGTTTTTCTGCGGCTTGCACGGCAAGGTGAAGCTCGGAGCCTGTTCCGATGATGATGACTTCCGGCGTGCCGGCGCAATCTACCATGGTGTACCCCCCTTTTTTAAGGTGTTCAGCGCTGGGGTATTTCGCCCCTTCGCCGCGGGTGTAGGTGGGGAGGTTTTGGCGTGTAAGAATGAGGTTGGTGGGGCCAGTGATGTTCTCCAGCGCGGCTTCCCAAGCGGCGGCCGCCTCGTGAGCATCGCCGGGGCGGATGACGGTGTTGTTAGGAATTGCGCGAAGAACAGCAACGTGCTCCACGGGCTGGTGGGTTGGGCCGTCCTCCCCAACGAAGATGGAATCGTGGGTGAAGACGTTGATTACGGGTAGGCCCATGAGAGCAGCCAAGCGGATGGTTGGGCGCATGTAATCGCTAAAGACTAGGAAGGTTGCGCCGTAAGGGCGGAAGAAACCGTGCACCATGATGCCGTTGTTGATGGAGCCCATGGCATGCTCGCGAATGCCGTAGTGAAGGTTGCGCCCTTCAAAGGCGTTGGGGCCAACGCTGGCAACGTCCTTCAAGAGTGTGTTGGTTGAGGGGGCAAGATCAGCAGAGCCGCCAATAAGCCAAGGGAGTGTTTTGGCGTAGGCGTTGAGTGCGGCGCCGCCGGATTTGCGGGTTGCAAGGGCTTTATCATCGAACGACGGCCGAACAGCGGAAAGATTGCCCAGGGGTTTATTGAGGTGGGCTTGAATGGCAAGCTCGGTATCAGGGCGGGCTGTAGCGCGGAGTTCCTTCCAAGCTTGGTGCAGGGCTTTACCAACTTCAGCACGTTTAGCCCAGGCATCGCGATCTGTTTGGGGAACAACAAATGTTTGTTCGGGATCAAGCCCTAGGTTGATTTTCGTGAGGCGCATTTCTTCTGGCCCCAAGGGTGAGCCGTGAATCCCCGCGGTACCTTGGCGGTTTGGGGAACCAAAACCGATTTGGGTTTTGCCGCAGATGAGGGTGGGCCGGGTTGTTTCTGCTTTACCGGCTGTAAGGGCTGCGTGCATTTCTTCGAAGTTGTGACCGTTGCACTTAATCACGTGCCAGCCGTAGGCCTCAAAACGCTTGGCAACATCTTCACCGCTGAAGGTGAGTTCCGTGCTTCCTTCAATGGAGATGTTGTTGTCGTCGTAGAACAACACAAGACGCCCAAGTTTATGGTGCCCGGCGAAAGAGGCTGCTTCAGCAGAAACGCCCTCCATTATGTCGCCATCGCTCACGATTCCGTAGATGGTGTGATCCATCAGGTGGGGAAAGCGTACGTGGGCCATTTCGGCGGAGAGGGCCATACCAACGGCATTACCGAAGCCTTGGCCTAGGGGGCCAGTGGTTGTTTCCACCGCTTTGGTCATAAAGTTTTCCGGGTGCCCGGGGGTTTTACTGTGAAGCTGACGGAACTGGCGAAGGTCGTCCAGCGTAAGGCCTTGGCCTGTGAGGTGGAGCATGGAATAGATGAGCATGGAGCCATGCCCAGCACTCAGCACAAAGCGGTCGCGATTGGGCCAATCGGGGTCCGTTGAATCATAGTTTAGGTGGTGATACCAAAGCAACGCGGCGAAATCGGCACAGCCTAAAGGCATACCGGGATGCCCTGAGTTTGCGGCTTCAACGCCATCGATTGCAAGGCCGCGTATTGTTTTGGCTAATTGGGCAAGCAGTTCGTGGTTCAATTGAACGGATGTGGTCATGAAAGGAACCTTATAATAGTTGAGTGGAGGATATGTTCTTAGGGCTAAAAAGCGAACATCGGGCGGGTGTGTCAACGGAACGATTTGTTTGAAGTTGATTCTCGGGTAATGGTGCGTTTATGTTTGATTGAGAATGTGAGAAAAAAATCTGAGCCGATATCTAAATGGGTGCATGGGGTTGCCTGTGAGAGGTGGGGTTGGGGTTGGTTGATTTTGATTGAAAAAGTTCAAGATTTGCTTGTCGCTGGTTGCAGTTCTCGGAAAGGTTTTTTTTAGGAATAATTCCTGAGATTATTGAACACAGTGTGTTACGCCGTTTGGCAGAAGTGGTTTGGAAGCAATCATGATTTATTTTTCAGAATGTAAAAAAGATAACGAAGAATTTAAGTGGGTTGCTCTTGAGAACCTAGAGGATCACAAGGACAACCGTCAAACGGGGACGACCATTTATTTTATTGAGGAGTTGGAAGAGGGCAGTATTTTTGACCACTGGGAGGACTCTTGGGATAAAGCCTTGAAGTATGTTGAGGAGCGTTTCGGGGTGGATTCAAAAGCGCTTATTTCCACGAAAGACATGGTTGCCAAAGGGCACGATATGTCGGCCTTTTACGATCTTGATTGCAAGACGTGATTTACGGCTGAGTAAAGGCTGAGTAAAGCCTTTAGAGCATTCACAGCTTTAGACTTATTCCCGTTGTAATTCAGCATAAGTCGTTTTGACTTTTCTGCTTACTTTGAATGTTTGCTACGGAACGCGCTTGTCCATCTTTGGAAGGAAGGCGCGGATGCCGGCTGCGGTGCAGACTTCAGCCACTTCAATCATTTGTTGATAGGTGATTCGGGCATCGCCGGCGAAGCGAACGCTTGTCAGGTTTTCCTGCTGCACCCGGCGGCGCAGTTCGCGTTGCAATTCGGGGAGGGTCATTACCGTGGAATCAAGTTGCAGCGTACCATCACCAGTAAGGGTTATTTGGGGGATTTGCTCCTCTTGCTGTTTCGGGCTTCCTTGGGAGGATTGAGGGAGCGTGAGATCTAGGTAGCGGTTGTCCTTGGTGATGTTGGTAGCAAGGATGAAGAAGAAGATGAGGTTGAAGATGATATCGAGCAGGGGCGTTAGATTTAGGCCTGTGGAGAGGCCGGGGATTTCCCTTTTGCGGCTGGGGGAACGGCGACTCATGTAAGGTGTTCGCCTTTGTCATGGGCTTGTGTGGGGTTTTCAGATGCGGGAGAATCGTTTGTTTGGTCGTCATCAGCTTGTTGTTGGGTTGAATGACCGGATGCATGCGACGGTGTTACAGCGGGGGTACTTGCGGGCTTGTTCGTGGGGGTATGTTGAGTTGTTTTGGGAATAAGGCTTTGGGAAGTACGCTCGAAACCAATGGCAAGAAGCACTTTTTGCAGGGACTCTTGGCCAACTTTGGGGAGGAGGATGTTTTCGTAGCGTTGGATTTGGCGGTTAAACAGGTAGAGGAAGATGAATGCGGGAATGGCAATCGATAGGCCCCAGGCGGTGGTGAGAAGGGCAACATCAATCCCTTGGCTAAGCTGGCGCAGGTTGGGATCGCTGGAGAGCGCGAATTCGCGGAAGGTGGTGATCATTCCAAAAACAGTGCCCAGCAACCCCATAAGGGGTGCAACGTTGTAGATGACCGCGAGTTGGCTGTTGTTTTGAAGAAGAGTGGTGCACTCCTCCTCGATTGTTTCGTTCAGGAGATCGGCGGGATCAGCATCGAGTTTAAACTCAAGGTGATCTAATACTCGAACCAAAATTTGCGCCATGCTATTGTGCTGTATGGCAAGGGATTGGCGCAGTTGGCGGGGACTTTTTGACTTTTGAACAATGTAATCCAAATCCTGTGTGAATGTTTTGGGGATGATGCGCACTCGCCTTAGGTTGATGAATCCCTGTATGGTAAAGGCGATTAGGAGAAGGGCTAAGGGAATGAGGAAGATCATCATTACGCCGCCATCCATCACATAGCGTTGCCAGGCTGTTTCCATGGGTGGTTTTCCTTTGAATCGGGATTGCTCCCTGCGGAGAGTTTTCCGTATGTTTTGAGTAATTAACAATCAATTAATGGGTTGCGCAATAGCTATGGTACATTCTGCAAAACAGACGATCATTGTTGTGGATGATGATCCGGATAACCAAATGTTATTTGCGATGAAGTTGGAGCACTATGGTTTTGAGGTGTTTGAAGCGCTTTCAGGGCCGGCGGCGTTGGATTTGTTGAATTCCGTTCATCCAGATGCAATCTTAATGGATCGCATGATGCCCAAAATGGATGGGATTGAAGTTACAAAACGGATTAGACGAAACGAAAAAACAAAACACATTCCCATCATAATGGTTACAGCAATGGATTCAGCCCACCACATGGTACAGGGCTTTGAGGCTGGGGTGAATGATTACGTTAGCAAGCCGATAGATTGGGATATTTTGATATTTCGCTTGCGTTCTCAGTTGCGGCTTTTTGAGTACCAGCAGCAAGCGGCACGCTCAAAGGAAAAGCTGGAACACGAGTTACGAGTTGCCAGAAAAGTACAGCAGGGTTTGTTGCCAAATGCAGAGCAGTTGATGAGCCTGAGGGATTCCTACGGGGTGGAGGTTAGCGCCATGTGGGAACCCTCTCGGTATTTGGGGGGCGATTTTTGGGATTTGCTTTCCTTGGCAGATGGGTCTTTGGGGATTTTGTTGACTGATTTTGCGGGGTTCGGTGTTGCTCCCTCCTTCCATACAATCCGCACGAAAACCTTTGCTCATGCGCAGTGCTTGAATCTTTACAGCCCCTCGTTAACCTTATCGCGGTTGAATACTCATTTTCTGGATGCGTTTGAGGAAGATGAAATTGCCACGGCAAGCTATGCAATTTACCACCCGGACAACCGCCGGCTGGTGTTCTCCAGCGCAGGCGGCCCTTCCCCCCTGGTGTACCGCGCCAAGGCCAAGGGTGTTCAAGCGATTCGCAACATTGGCTACCCACTGGGGGCCTTCGCGGAAGCCTCCTGGAAGGAGACAACCGTGGATTTAGAGGTCGGCGATTTGGTGCTTTTTTTCACCGATGGGCTATTAAAACTGGAATCAACCGCCGGGAGTTTTGTAAAAGAACGGCAAATTGCAGAATTTCTGATGCTTTGCGGCGATCGGGAGATCGATTACATCAAAATGGAGTTGAAAGAACTCATTGAACCTTATAGGTTTGTGAGCACGAATCCCGATGACTTAACGCTGGTGTTATTTAGAGTTGTTGAATAAATTTGCAAATCAGAAAAATAATATTGCCAATAAATAATTCCTTCCCCAATAAATAATCATACGCTTAGTGAATTTCACTCACCCTTTTTCCACTTGGCGAAAATAACCCCCACCGTACGGAATACTCCTAAATGGATGAATTGCTTTCCTCTAAACTCGACTTATTAGATGCCATTGGTGATGGAATCATTATTACGGATCCTATGGGGATTGTGTTAGCCTGTAATGAACGGGCAGAATTGTTTACAGATTACGGGAAAGAAGATGTTATTGGTTTAAATTTCAATGCCTGTTGGCAGCTGTATGATGCTGTTCAGGTTTCCGTTCACCCGATTGATTTTGAGGATTTTCAGCAGGGTATTTCAGGCGAAAAAAAATTTGCCGGGTTGATTGTTTGCGCCAAAAAGCAGGGACGTTACTTCACCAACATTTCGTTTAAGCGTTGGGTTTCTTCAACAACCAACCAAGAGTGTTATGTAATC
>DAIOTT010000172.1:4891-6813 GCA_036751885.1 Candidatus Sumerlaeota bacterium | reverse complement strand
ACTGATTTGATCATTGAACCGTTGGTGAACGACCAAACAGTTTCTGATCACGACCGCTGGTACGAGGAATCGTCCTTGTTCGGCTTTACAAGTCAGTTGGCTGATCCGGGTGCAATCACAATAAATGCCGATAAACCGGTCATTGAAACCACAGATGAAGGGGTTTCCGTTTCCAAGTGGCCGCTTAGAACGTTCGGGTTCAAACGATTCTCCGTCCGCGGGACTGAAGTATTACCCGGGAGCTTGGATTCCACCCTACGGTACGGCAGCAACGATTCAGAGCGCTCCGTTTGGCTTGAAGGCCAACTAACGAATCATACAGGGGTGAATTTTACGGACTCAGCATTGTTCTTTGGCACAAGAGGGCTGAATCTAGGAGAATTTGCGGCTGAAGAATCGAGAAACTTGACGAAGAATGAAACAAATTTCTCCGTCAACGGATCGCAAAAATCCCAATGGAATGTAGTTCTGGAATCCTCATTAAAGTTGGCCGATGCGAATGAAAATGAAACCAGCGACTCAGGGATCAATAACTTCAACGCCCTCAGGTTGGCTAACGGGATTTATAATCAAGACAAACTGGCATCCATTTTACCCAGCACAAAAGGGAAATTGTATTTTGTAGGCGTTGCAGAGGCGGATGAACTTTCAGTAAACATTAACTTAGAGGCCGACGAAGGAACCCGCTCCAAGCTGTTTGTGATTGAACTAAACCCGCTTCCCTTGGGCAAAACGTTCTGGGTTCCGGAAGAATTTGTGCATGTGGCACTTGTTAATTATGAACCCCTAAGCAACAGCGGCGGGGATTTTGGCTTTGCCTCCACCAATAAGGGAATGGCGTTGGAGATGAATCAATATACTTCGGTATTTGTGTTGGAACTCCCCTTCCGCGGCTCAGGAATTCAGGCAGATGCAATGATCAATAACATGGTTTCCGCCCACAACCCTCAGAATCAGGTTGTCAGTTCACTGTTGCTTTCCGTTTCTGGTTCTGGAAACCCTATTGAATTCAAGAGTAATGCCCCGGTGTTCAATAGAAATGCTCAGTGGTTTACCCCCTACAACGGGCGCGGTTGGTTGATTTACAGTTCAGATTTGCCCCGGGATGAAAGTGGTAAGCCGAAGGGGGAATTCTCCTACGGCGACGGCCGCATAACACGGGTTTCAAATATTGGGTTTTCTGTGACGGGAAGGGTGGAGTGAAGCACCATTGGTGCGCTGGGTGGGTTATTTCTTTTCTCCGGAGCCCTGAAGCCTTGACTCGCGGGCTTCAAGGAAAGCAAGTTCTTCAATCTATGAATGCTTATTGTAAATCAATGGGCGAAACCGCTGGGCTTATTAGCTTAGCCGGAGCGTTTACCATTTCACACTAATGATTTTTACGGATTACCGATTATCATGACTACTGCGTACGAGCCCGTTATGGGTTTTGAAGTTCACACGGAATTGAAAACCAACTCTAAAGTTTGGTGCGGCTGTTCCACCCACTTCGGGGAATCGCCGAATACTCAAACTTGCCCCGTTTGCCTAGGCTTGCCCGGGGCCTTACCGGTTTTGAACAAAAAGGCGTTTGATCTTTCCTTGATGGTTGCCTTAGCCCTGAACTGCAAGATTCCAGCGGCGTGCCATTTTGATCGGAAGAACTACTATTACCCCGATTTGCCCAAAAACTACCAAATCAGTCAACAATATCAACCCCTAGGAAAAGATGGGTATTTAGATATTCACCTTTCCGACAACACCCATAAACGCATTGGGATTGATAATATTCACCTGGAAGAAGATGCGGGAAAAAACATTCACCCAGAGGGGCGCTCCCATGTGGATTACTCCTTGATCGATTTAAACCGAGCCGGTACTCCCCTGCTGGAAATTGTAACGACGCCGGATTTCAGAACAAAAGAGGAAGCCGAAAGCTTTAT
>DAIOTT010000172.1:0-4881 GCA_036751885.1 Candidatus Sumerlaeota bacterium | reverse complement strand
GCGGCAACCCTTACGACAACGCCAAAGCCGAAAGCTTTATGAAGACGATTAAATCGGTCTTGGAATACCTTGAAGCCTCGGACTGCAAGATGGAGGAAGGCCGACTTCGGTTTGAGTTAAATATTTCCATGCGGCCCGTGGGCTCAAACGAGTACGGGCAGAAGGTGGAGATTAAAAACCTGAACAGCATTACCACAGTGATGAAGTGTATAGACGCTGAGATTGATCGCCAAACGGACCTCCTGTTGGACGGCCAACGAATCGCCGGTGAAACCCGCCTGTGGGATGAAGCAAAGGAAGAAACCCGCTCCATGCGGAGCAAAGAAACAGCCTTTGATTACCGTTACTTTCCGGATCCGGATTTGGTAGAAATCACGATTGCAGAAGATAAGCTGGCAGAGATGATGAGTCATTTGCCGGAACTTGCCCATGCTCGGCAAAAACGATTCGTGGAAGCATTCGAAATCCCCGAGTATGATGCTGCTGTTCTTACAGCTTCCAAGGAATTAGCAGATTACTTTGAATCTGCCGTACAAGCCCACTCAAACGCAAAATCAATTTCAAACTGGATAATGACCGAAATGTCGCGCTTTTTGAATGAGATGGGCGAAAATATGACGCCGAAGAACTTTCCGGTTACTCCGGAAAATTTGGCGTTGATGGTGAAAATGATCGATGAGGAAATAATCACAGGTAAAATTGCGAAATCAGTTTACCCCCTAATGGTGGAAACAGGAAAAGCCCCGAACGTGATTGTTGAGGAAAAGGGCCTAAAGCCCATTGATTCAAGCTCCCTTGGGCCAATTGTTGACCAAGTATTAGCAAAAAACCCAAAAATGGCGGAGCAAATTCGGGAAGGTAAGTTCAAGGCAATTGGCGGCCTGATGGGCCAAGTAATGAAAGAAACGGGCGGAAAAGCCAACCCACAGCAAGTGCAAGAGTTGATTAAACAGAAATTAGGTGTAAGCGAATGATGCGAGTAGATAGGCGCCAACCCGAGGATTTGCGTAAGGTGGAGTTGATTCCCAATGTGTTAAAAAACGCCCATGGTTCCTGCGAAGTGCGCTGGGGTAATAATAGGATTTTGTGTGCTGCATCCATTGATTCCACGGTTCCCCGTTGGCTAATGGGTAAAGGAAAAGGCTGGCTAACAGCGGAGTATTCCATGCTCCCGTACTCCAGCCCACAGCGGATTCAACGAGATATCAACAGAGGTTCACAGAACAGCCGAGGCATTGAGATTCAACGCCTTATAGGCAGAAGCTTGAGGTCTATTTTCAACCTGGAAGCGTTGGGCGAGCGCACCGTTGTGGTGGATTGCGATGTAATTGAAGCAGACGGCGGAACCCGGACGGCGAGCATTACCGGTGGTTTTGTTGCGGTTGCGCTTGCGGTGGAAAAACTCCTTGCTGAACAACAACTCTCTATCAAAAAAAGCTATATTTCTGATTGGCTTGCCGCTGTAAGCGTGGGGGTTGTGGAAGGGCAAACAGTGCTGGATTTATGCTATTTAGAGGATTCACAAGCACAAACAGATATGAACGTTGTGATGACGGGTTCTGGGAGTTTTGTTGAAATTCAAGGAACGGCTGAGGGCGTTCCCTTTACGCCTGCCCAGCACAATGAAATGATTGCGATTGCCCAAAAAGGAATTGAAGAACTTATACAGCAGCAAAAAACCCTGATCAATCCATCGGTCATTGGTATGAAGTCAGCTTGACGTTATCGGGTATTGCCCTACAATCAAAAATAATTTTATGCATCGTGCATTGAAATGAGTACTTATCATGATCCACCCAATTCAAACATTAGCCTTCCTTGGCGGTTTAAGCCAATGGGATATTATCCTGATATTTTTAGCCGTATTGATTCTTTTTGGGCCAAAAAGCATTCCCGCTTTAGCGCGTTCGTTGGGTCAAGGGGTCAAAGAATTCAAGAATGCTTCTTCTAAATTTTCAGACGCTCTTAATAATGCTGCTGAAGAAGACGAGAAAAAATCCGCTGACAGCAAAAGCTCTAACAAAAACAATGAGATTAAAGAGCTTAAAGAGTCCTCCATGCCAGAACATGATTTGGAAGTGAAAGACTCCGTTGCAACAAGCCCCTCGGGATACAAAAGCTAAGTTCGCAAAGCGCTTAATCTTTTCAATACCCCTTTCTCGGAGTTAACCCATCGGTGGGAAAAAAACAGCTTTCACTTTCTCACCTACATGAAGAAAAGAATTTATCGTTTCTGGAGCACCTTGAGGAGCTAAGATTCCGGTTGATTCTTAGTGTGATTGCAATCGGCGTTGGGATGATTCTTGGGCTAATTTTTGCCAAGCCTGTGAATGAAATTCTGATTCAACCTTTTAGGCAAAGCACTGGAATCTATAAAGATTCCTCCCCGTTACAGGCTCAAACTATTCAACTTATCGTAAATGCCGAGGGTGTTGTGCGGATGAGTTCGCTTAGCTTGGATGACTCCCTTGGCTCCGGAACGCTCACCATGCAGCGCCTTGAACTCTTTCGTGAAGGGCAAGATGTTGCCTTTGCCACGTTTGAAGGTGGGGGGGCAAAAACGAATTCCCTAGGCTATTTTAGGCCAATGGATCCGTTTGTGATTTACTTTAAAACAGCTTTCCTCATTGGGTTTATTTTGGCTTTGCCTTTTCTTGTATTTCAAATATACTCTTTTGTTTCTCCCGGCCTATTACCTAAAGAACGCCAAGCAATTGTTCCCTTATTTTTGCTTGCCGCCGTTTTGTTTCCAGCGGGGGCTGCTTTTGCTTTTTTCCTTATGAAATATATGATTTATTTCCTAACGGTGTACGCCCTGCAGGATGTTCAAATCTTCAATGACATCAAAGCATACCTTAGCTTTGCCCTGATGATGATTTTAGCGTTTGGTATTCTCTTCGAGCTTCCGGTCGTTGTTGTTTTATTGACACGATTGGGAATTGTTTCGGTTGATACCTTGGCTGCAAAGAGAAAAATAATCTTTATTGGAATCCTAGTTGTAGCGGCGGCAATCATTCCAGGCGGCGATCCGTTCACTTTGTTTGCGATGACGATTCCGCTGTATGTTTTGTTTGAGTTGGCCTTGATTATGAGCAGAATTGGTTCTCGAAAAGTTGAAATTGAGGAAAACTCAACGCCCGATCAATCAGATGAGAGTTCGTGAATGAATAGCACGGTACCGGGGAACCCACGGCGACAAAAGCGTCATATTCTTTGTCTTGATCGTTCCCCTGAGGAAGAACAGAGTTTCTACTCAATGGCTCGCTCCAAGTGCGAGGTTAGAATCGTATGCGATTTGCAGGAGTTTGTGGAACTATTCGCCCAAGAGGAGTTCACCCATGGTTTGCTGGATGTTAGCACGCTGTTGCTCTCCCCTTCCGCCCATGTTGGTGGTTTGCACTCCTTTAGAAATGAAAAACCCCTAGGGCTAATTACCGATCAAAACTTGGAAACATACATTAGCGCCTTGCGTTTTTGGGGGATTTTACAGTCAACCCTCAAAAAAAGTTATACCAACGAATCAGACTTTCTGCATTTCCTAACAATCCTTGAAGACCCCTATTCGGGCTTTGGGTTGATTAGTTATTTAGCTGCGACCGTTGAAATGTATAATTTCAAGATCAACTCCTTGGAATCAAAAACAAAGGCGGTAGATCGTGTAATCAACCACTTCGCCACCTGCGGATTTGCTGTGCATGAGTTGTATGACGTTCGCCTGATTTTAGAAGAAATTACCAACAATGCCTTATTTCATGCCTTTAGAAACGCTGCAGGCGAAGAAAAATATTCCATTAGAACGCTGACTGAATTAGGGTCTAAAGAGGAAGTGCGAATTGAATTTGGGTCGGATCGGGATCGTGTTGGGTTTTCCGTAACGGACAACGCCGGCAACTTGCGAATAGAAACAATTTTGAATAAAATTGAACGCCAACTCAATCAAGAAGGGTTATTCGATTCCTCCGGTCGAGGGCTTTATCTTTCACAACATTTGGCGTCGAGGTTGATCTTCAATATTGATCAAGGGAAGCGAACTCAGGTCATTGCGATGTTCGATGAAACTCGAAAAGCCGATAAAGTAAATCCCCTGATGATTAACTATGTGGGCGAAGATATGTTCCACGAATGGGGCAGCGACCCAGAATTGGATTAGGGCTTTCCGGCTGATTCTATGATCACAGAAACTTCCATGAATCGGGATTATTTTCGGTTTCTCCCCGCTCTTCTTCTTATTGTTTTTTTATTCATCGATTTCGGAAACGCCTCCGTTCGGATTTACGATGAAGCGCATTTCTTGTTGGCGGGAAATACCATTTCAGGCGGAGTGCTTGGTCTTCTTCAGGGGAAGAACTTGAGTGAAATTGCCGCGCAACTACACCAAGAGGGCGGTACAATGTTCTTCGCAGCAAAACCTGGTCATGTGGGGCTGATGGCGTTTGCGGGCCTATTTGGCGGGTTGCAAGCTTGGAAAGCTCTATTGCTTATGGCAATCCTTTCCGTTGGGATTTTAGTGCTGCTTCAATCCGTTGCTGAACAATGGTTCGGGAAAGAATGGGGCTTACTTACTGGCCTTGCAACCGCCTGTTCTCCGCTTCTGGTTGAGTACTCAAAAACGGCGCTTTCGCCCGTAAGTTCACTTTTTTTTGCCGTGCTTAGCCTGTGGTTTCTTCAACAAGGCAAACGCCCTTTATTAATGCACATTTGCGCCGGTCTAGCGGCGGCGGCGGCGGTACTTTGCCATTACAACACGCTCCCCCTGTTATTTGCAATCATGGTAAGCCACATTCACCGCTGCCGACCGAAAGATATTGCCGCTGCTTTGCTGGGCGGGCTTTTCTTTCTGCTTCTGGCAGAGGGCGTTCTCACCGTTGCCGACCGAATTCT
>DAIOTT010000171.1:0-6907 GCA_036751885.1 Candidatus Sumerlaeota bacterium | reverse complement strand
AATGATTGGTGTATTAGGGCAAGCTTGTTTGAAGCGGCGAATAACTTCCTTTTCATACGGAAGGGCGAACTCAGCTAAATCACCGGGGGAGAGAACATAGGCTAACGATTCAAATAACTGAACTGCATCTGCTCCACCGTCTTGAACTTGGGTTACAAGGTAGGAGACAACGGTTTCAGTAAGGCGGCGAAGAAGCTCGTGGGCGAGAAGGGGTTTCTCGAACAGAAGCTTTTTCAGGTGGTCAAGGTTGCGGCTCATTTTGCCTTCAACCGCGTAACCAAGCAACGTTAGCGGTGCGCCGGAAAAGCCAAGAATTGCGGAATCCGGTAAGGCATTTTTTCTCAACGCGCGAAGGTTTTCACATACGGCGGGGTTTTCAAAAATGTGGGATTGAAAATCTTCTGCGGATGCTTCATCCCTTGGGCAGCCGGTAACTTGCGGTCCACCTTGATCGGGAAATTCCACGCTAAGGCCCATTGCTTCTAGGGGAATCAAAATGTCATTGAAAATAATGAGCGCATCAACACCGAGTAAATTCTGCGGAAGCAGGCTTACCTTAGTGCAGATTTCGGAATTAAAGCATAAGTCTTTGAACGTATGGGTTTTTCTGATTTCCATATACTCTGTCATGTAGCGCCCAGCTTGGCGCATAATCCAAACTGGCGGTCGATCCACGGGTTGCCCTTTGGCTGCAGCGATGAAACGTTCACGTTTAGTCATATTGGAAGTTGGCATAGCAGGGAGAAATTCCTTTTGATTAGCTTGTGTTTGAATCGTTAGAACGCAGCAATTACTGTGGCTTTCGCACAGGAATTATCATGGTTTAAATGAACAGGGCCTTAATTGTGCTTATCCAATCATTGACGACCCAGCGGGCGAAAGAGAAAAAGCCGATGGATGACAATTCATGGCGAGGAAGCTTGCTTTCAACGCATTCGTCTTACATGCACCAATCTAGAGGCCTTTCAATGAGCAACACTTTGAATGAAGTAAATGCGTCAAAAAAAACAACTCCCCAAAAAGTAAGTTCCTCCCAAATAGATCAAAAACGAAAAGTCAAAATCCTAGTAGCCACAATGTCCGGCAACGCAAGGGATTGCGCTAATGAACTGGCAGCGGCCTTAGCGGCTGGAGGGCGAGAAGCGGAAGTTCTTGAAATTGAACTTTATTCTGCAAAGAAATTACTTAAAGAAAAAGGCCCAGTGTTGATTTGTACTTCCACTTTTGGCAACGGAGAACCGCCGGATTGTGCCTATGGTTTTTGGGAGGTTTTGCAACACCCAAAATTCCCGAATATGCCCCACTTGGAATATTCAGTCTTAGCCTTAGGGGATTCAACCTACCCGAAATTTTGTCTCTTTGGAAAAGATTTGGACGACCGGTTGCGCCGTTTAGGTGCAAAGCCAATTCACCCGCAGATTAGTTGCGACGTTGACTTTGAAGAAAGTTTTCAGGTGTGGATGAATGGTTGCCTGAAAGCGTTGCTTTAATGCGCCTGGGTGAAAACTTGGTCTAGGCCAATATTCACTTTGGCGGCCAGTTCCTCAAATAATTCCGGAGTTGTTGCCACGGACATAAACCACGCTTCAAACTGAGCCGGCGGTAAGTGAACGCCTTGTTTGAGCATTGCATGAAAGAAAACCGAGAACTGTTCGCAGTTATTCTTGCTGGAATGTGCCCACGTTTCAACTTTCACCGGGTTGAAGAAAATGGTGAACATGGAGCCCACCCGGTTTGTTGTAACGGGGTAATTGTTTTTGGCAATATGTTCATCAACACTATGCTGAAGCTTTTTTGTACGCTCATCCAGTATAGAATATATTTCCGGATTTTCAATAAGATGCTTCAAGGTTGCAATACCTGCTGCCATTCCCAACGGATTGCCTGAAAGAGTTCCGGCTTGGTACATTGGGCCCACGGGTGAAACTTGATTCATAATCTGGCGGCTTGCACCATAAGCACCCACGGGTAATCCGCCGCCGATTACCTTACCAAGGGTTGTTATATCTGGCAGAACATCATATAATCCTTGAGCACCACTTAGGCCCAGCCGAAATCCCGTCATCACTTCATCAAAAATCAGCAACGCCCCTTCACGGGTGCACAGGGTTCGCAAACCCTCCAAAAAACCGGGGTTTGGCGGAACACAACCCATGTTACCCACCACGGGTTCTACAATCATTCCAGCAATATTTCCTTGGTGAATTTCAAGAAGTTCTTCAACGCTTTCAAGATCGTTGTATTGTGCGTTCAGTGTTGCTTGCGCCGTTGCTTTCGGAACGCCGGGGGAGGTTGGTTGACCCAACGTTGCGGCGCCGGAACCTGCTTTGGAAAGAAATGCGTCCCCGTGACCATGGTAACAGCCCTCAAATTTAATGATTAAGTCGCGGCCCGTGTGAGCTCTGGCAAGGCGAATGGCACTCATGGTTGCTTCAGTGCCTGAGTTCACCATACGAACAACTTCCACGCTTGGCACTTGCTGAACAATAAGCTCTGCCATTTCAATCTCTAGTTTGGTTGGCGCGCCAAAACTAGTTCCCACTAAAACCTGTGCTTGCAAAGCAGCTACAACCTTGGGGTGCGAATACCCTAAGATCATCGGCCCCCAAGAGTTATAGCAGTCCAAATAACGGTTGTCTTCTTCATCAAACAACCATGGGCCTTCCCCGCGAACCATAAAGCGGGGCGTTCCGCCTACAGCGTTAAACGCACGCACCGGTGAATTTACACCACCCGGCAAAACTTTTACAGCTCGGTTGTAGAGTTCTTGGTTGGTTTGTTTTGTTTCAAGGGTGTTTGTCATAACAGGTATTTACCTTGGGGAATTAGATAAGAGTACGAGTAGAAAAATTTAGTCCTCATTTATTGCAGCAGGGTAGTAGTGTTCAAGTTCTGAAATGAGATTTTCAAACGTTCTTTCTTTTGATTCCACAAGAACATTGAATCGGTGTTCGCGCAACCGTTGAGAGGTGCTGGGCCCAATTGAGGCAAAAATCAGTTCACGGTTAATTTCAAAGCGTACGGCTTCGGGTATTAATTCCCACGCTGAATAAAATGAGTCCACCGCGGAGGGAGAGCAGAACACTAAGCACCGCGCTTGTTTTGTTGCCAATAGATTTACAAGGCTTGAATGATGTTTGTCGCTCAACGTTGTTTCGTAGGCAACAACTTCATGAATACTCATGGATGCTTGTAAGAGGATCTTTGGCAATGTTTCAGAAGAAATGTTTGATTTTGGAAATAGAACCTTCATGCTGGGTGCTGAAGAGCCCGTACACTCAACCAAATCATGGGCTAAAGATTCACCGGTCTTCAGCGCTGATTGCAATTTGGGTTCAATACCAAACGCTAAAAGTCGTTCTGCAGTTCCTTCACCCACGCACGCCCATTGAGTTTTTTTTGCGTTCACCGGATTTAAGCCTGCATCAATCAACGCCTGCAAAGCGCGTTTGCTTGTAAGAATTACCCAATCGTAAGAATCAATCTGCTGCACCGCCAATTTCATGTCGGGGGTATTTCCCATCAATGAACTGTGGACAAGAGGAACACAAATAGGCGAAGCACCGGCTGTACGAAGAGCACGAGAAACGGGGCCGTCGGCATCTTCTTCTCGCGTAACAATCACCGGAATATTGTATAGCGGTTTGCGCTTCATTTCAGCTTCAAATTGAGCAACAATTGGGTTTACTTCATCATTCGATTGGCTGGGTTGCCAATGTTTCATCCATTCAGAAGCACCTTTTTGGTGAAGCATAGCAGCAAGGCGTTTCCCTAGGTCGTCGGGATTATGAAGAGCGCCGGCAAGTGTTCCTTGAATCTGCTCTTTGCAATCTTTTGAGACTACTCGACCACTCAGCACAATTTGATCGCCCTGAATATGCGCATACGCACCCAAGGGGGCTTGGCAACCACCGCCTAAGTGGTGAAGTAAAGCGCGCTCTGCGCTTGTGCAGGCGGCGGTATTTTGGTGGTGAAGTTGTTGAACGAGGGAAATTGTTTGCACGTCCGCCGAGCGGGTTTGAATCCCAAGGGCCCCTTGGCCTGGGGCGGGGAGTAATTCGTCTTCTCGCAGACGGCGCATGAAACGAGCCTTTAGGCCGAGTCGATTGATGCCAGCTTCCGCCAAAACAATTGCCTTGTAATTACCCTCTTTCATTTTATTCAATCGCGTGGGCACATTACCCCGCAAATCATGAATATTCAAGTTGGGGTAATTCACCCTCAGCAATGCTTGGCGCCGTAGAGATGAAGTACCAAGAATTTCATCCGCGGCTAATTTCTCTAATTCTATAGGCTCTTCGGCAAGTAATAAATCCCAAGGCGATTCTCTGGTTGTAACGGCGGATACAGTCAAACCCGGTGTGTTTGTTGTGGGAAGATCTTTCAAACTGTGCACAGCGAAATCAATTTTTTCTTCAAGGAGTGCAACTTCAATTTCCCGAGTGAAAAGGCCTTTGCCGCCAATCTGCCAAAGTGGGGAGGATAGAATTTGATCCCCGGTAGATTGTATGATGATGATCTGTATTGTAAGCTGGGGGTTCAGCTTGCGGAGTTGTTGGGCAATTCCTTCGCTCTGGCGCATTGCCAGCATTGAACCACGCGTACCGAGTCTTAAATTTACAGCAGGCATTTTCAGGTTCGATTGCCAATCAAGAGGAATTTAGCGTCCGGTGGGAACATGATGTGTTGCTGAAGAAACAACAAACCAATCAACTGGCATCAGAAACTGGGTTTGATTCTTTATCTAATGAACTTTGTTCGTTTTCCAAGTTGGTTTGTAATCCTGCGTTGAAAAGCTCCTGCGCGTATTGAAGGGCGATCTTGCCTTCCTCTGTTGTTGGGTCCACATTCTTCAGGTTTTTTGTAAGTCGGTGAAGGATTTGTGAAACCATTGATCCTGTGAAAGTATCAAGGTAATTGCGGGCTTCTTCGGGGAAACGATTTTGGTAGGTTTCCACGTGCCGTTTACGAATTGCTTCAATTTCGCGGCGCAGTTCGGAGGTTAATTCTTGGGAAGGTAGGCGCCTTTCAGAACTAATAAATCGTTGAAGTTCGGCATTGATCAATAGGTTTACTTTTTCAATTTCCGTTTCGCGGGAAGCTCTGTTGATCTTCGCTTTTTGCTGTAAATCTTCAATCGTCAGAAGTGTAATGCCGGGCAAACTTGCAACGGCTGGATCAATGTTCTTGGGAATACTTAAGTCTAACAGAACCGTCTTTTGATTTGGCCGATGTTGCAAAACCATTCTAAGCATTGATTCGTTGAGTATGTAATGCGGCGCACCTGTTGCGCAAACAACTAAATCTGCTGCTTGAAGCACGGTGACAATATCTTCGAATCCCACCGCTTGGCAGCGACCATTTGCTTGATCTGAAAGTTCCGAGGCTATTTTATGGGCTGTTGCTGCTGTTCGGTTACAAATGACAATGGAAGCCGGTGTACTTTTGGCCAAAACTTTGGCAGTAATTTCACCGATTTCCCCGCTCCCTAAAATCACCGCCGTTTTGTTTTCAAACGTCCCTAAATGTTCCCCCGCAATCGCAACGGCTTCGCTTGAAATGGAAAGATGACCACGGCTGATGTTGGTATCTTGCCGAGCTTTTCTTCCGACTTCGATTGCTTTTTGTGCAATGCGGTTCAGGTTTACATCCAAAAGCCCAAGGCTCCGAGATTGGTCAATCGCACAGCGCATTTGGCTCAAAATTTCAAGTTCGCCAACGATGAGTGAATCAGTTCCGCATGCAACACCAAAAAGGTGTTTCATGGCATTAGTGCCGGTAAGAATGTAGGATTCATTAACGAGTTGGTCAAACGCCACACCTTGTTTGTGGGCTAATTTTTCTAGGATTTCAAAACCATGCTTTTGATCCTGCGAGCCAAAAGCATAAATCTCCAGCCGGTTGCAGGTTGCTAAAACCATCAACTCGGAGAAACCTTCAATCAACGAAAGCTCACGAAGAAAGTCTTCAGCCTCGTAGGAGGCAAAACTGATTTTACTAAGCTGGTCAAAAGAAGCTGTTCTAAAGCTTACACCAACACATTGAAGCTTGATACTCAAACGGCCGTAATCCTTTTCGGATGAATCAAATTGTGCTTAATCAGGTGTTAAGCACAAAGCAAACCAAAACTAGAATTTCGCTTTGATGAAACGGTGAAATCAACGCAGAGTTTGCAGAGTGAATCAACTGCATTTGTTGTCTTTTCAACGGTTTATACGTAAAAGAATCATTTCACTCAATTTAGCAATGCTAAGTTCTACCCTTTTTACTCGGATCTATCGGTATTATTCCCCGTTGCAACACTAGGCATTTTTATGGCATACATCAAAACAGATTTCACCTGTAATTTAGAAGTCTGCCCTAATACAGGACAGTACGTCTAAATTTCAACTCCTTCTCCTGTATTCGCTTCCAATATCCAACAAGGTTCCATTTAAGCTTATGAATCCCTCTGCTAATCCTGAAAATTTTTTGTTAGGGCTTCATCAAATCACCCCCGAAACGATTGCGCAGTATGATGAACGCATTCCTCGTTATACATCCTACCCAACAGTTCCGTTTTGGACGACTGAATTTGGCCCTGAGCAATTTCAATCTCACCTGATAGAAAAAACTGAGGGCGCGGAAACTCCCTTGTCGCTTTACGTGCATCTTCCTTTTTGCGCTAAACGCTGTTTGTTTTGCGCGTGTAATGTGATCATTACCAGCAAACAAACCGTTGCAGATGATTACCTAGATGTATTGGAAAAAGAAATCAAATTAGCGCGTAAACACTACAAGGGAAACGGCAAGGTTATTCAACTCCACTTGGGGGGCGGAACACCAAACTTTTTGCACCACCAGCAAATGGATCGGTTGATTTCCATTCTTGAATCTGAGTTTGATTTTTCACCAACTGCAGAGCGTT
>DAIOTT010000170.1:4794-7015 GCA_036751885.1 Candidatus Sumerlaeota bacterium | reverse complement strand
GGAAAGAGATGTTCTCTTGGAAGTCTTTGGTTGTGGTAAAGATGTCCTTCCCCTCAGTTGGGTAGGTGCTGTTGCGCTCAATAACGGGGCTGAAGTGGTCGTCCTCCAGGCCAACGCCGAGGGAAAAAGGCGTCATGTGAATGATAACGGGCTTATCAACCTTGAGTTTCGTTGCAAGGTCGGTGTTTACGCCGTCCATCGGGTTCAGAACGAGTGTTTGAACCGCTGCACCCATGGCAACAACTTCTTCGGGAGATATATCGCGAGCAGAGTTTTTACCGGTGAAGTCCCGCACAATTTTTTGGACCGATGGAATCCGTGTGGAGCCACCAACCAGTAGAATTGTATCCAACTGTTCAACTTTTAGCTTTGCGTCTTGAACCGCTTTTTTCATGGGTTCAAGGGTTGCTTCCACCAAGTCTTGGGTCAGCTCATCAAATTCCGTACGGGTCAGCATAATGTTCAAGGTCAGCGGGCCATCATCGGTCATGGTAATAGCTTCGACCAGAACGTTCGTTTCCTTGAGTTCTGAGAGCTCAATTTTCGCTTCTTCCGCGGCCTCGCGGATGCGTTGCATGGCGATGGGATCTTTGGAGAGATCAATGCTGTGTTCATCGTTGAACTTTTTCACCAAGAAATCCGCGATGCGCTTGTCAAAGTCGTCGCCGCCGAGGTTCGTGTTGCCGGAAATGGCGAGAACTTGAAAGACACCGCTCAGGATTTCGATAATTGAAACGTCGAACGTACCACCGCCCAAGTCAAAAACCATGAGTTTTTGATCCTGCCCGCGGTCAAGACCGTAGGCTAAGGCAGCAGCCGTGGGCTCATCGATGATGCGGCGAACTTTCAGGCCGGCAATTTCGCCTGCGTCTTTGGTCGCTTGGCGTTGCGTATCGGTAAAGTACGCGGGAACGGTGATAACGACTTGATCAATTTTTTCGCCGTAGTAGTCCTCAGCGTCTGATTTCATTTTCTCTAAAATCATGGCCGAGAGTTCTTGCGGGGTGTACTCGCGGTTTTCAATTTTAACGCGGTGCTTTGTCCCCATGTTGCGTTTGATTGAAAACACCGTGCGACCTACGTTCATAATGGCGCCGCGTTTGGCTTTTTTCCCGACTAGTACTTCACCGGATTTTGAGAAACCCACAACGGAGGGAGTGATGCGTTCGCCAAGGCTGTTGGGAACGACGTAGGGGCCATTTTTTTCCATGACCGCCATAACAGAGTTTGTTGTACCAAGGTCGATGCCGAGTAATTTTGACATTATTGAAATCCTCTAATTTCACTCTTACGTAAACAATGATGATTTTTAGGAACAGAATTTATTTCGGTTGTGAGTCTAAAACGTTGAATGTGCTTTTAATATGAGGTAAGTTGAACAGTAGATGTTCATAGGGTCAACGCTATCTTCTTGAAAAAAACGTTGATCTTGAACGATTACGTAACGCTATTTGTAATCGCTTACGTTTAGCGCATCTTTAGGTCCGTAAGGGCTTTGCGGGCCTGCTTGTGGTTTTTATCAAAAGCAAGCACTTGTTCATAGGCCTGCCTGGCGGAGCGTTTATCACCCTTCATATCATAGGTAGCCCCAATTTCCATAAAGACCTCGGCACTTTTTGTGTACCGCAGCAATTTTTTTAGGTGAATGAGGGCCGGTGTGAACATGCCTTTGGTGCGGAACTGCTTACCCAACGCTAAATGCGCGCGAACAATGTTTTCTTTTGCCTGCGTGTTTTTTGGATCGATTGCCAGGCAGCGATTCCAAACATCGAACGCTTGTTCAATTTCCCCAGCGTTGAGCAGGGCCCACCCTTGCATGTTCAGAACTTCCACGTTCTTGGGGTGTTTTTCGGAAAGCTCAGCCAATTCTTTCGCGGCTTCGGAAAACCGTTTTTCTTCAATCAGCGAATTCGCAATTCGGAACTGAGCATCAAAGTCATCGGGCTTCAGGCTCAGCACTTCTCGGTAATGATCAATGCTCTGGGCTTTATTTTCCGCCGGGGTATTTTTGCTTGAACGGCGGGGGTCCTCAACGCGCTCGGAGTTTAGCCGGTGCGCTTCAATCAAAACGGCTTTGCGGTATTCATCGTTGTTATCTTGATTGAGGGCTTTTTTCCAAAGCTGAGTAACTTCTTTCCAGTATTTGTTAGAGCGTTCGTGATCGTTTGATTTGTCTGAGGCTAAGGCAAGGTTGTGGATGAGATCTGCATTATCGGGATTA
>DAIOTT010000170.1:0-4784 GCA_036751885.1 Candidatus Sumerlaeota bacterium | reverse complement strand
CAAATTTCAACAGCTTCATCGTAAAGCGAATGCAGGGCGTAGGAGAGGCCAAGGGTAACGTAGGCAAACATTAAATTATTTCTCGCCCGCACGTTAGTGGGGTCAATGCCTTGAACTTCTTCCCAGTTGGTAATTGCATCGCCCCACATTTGGCGGCGTGTATAAAGATAGGAATACTGCATCAGCGCAAGAACTAACTTCTCCCGTGTTTTTTGATCCCCCGCTGACTCCCGGTAGGCTGCGCGCAACGCGTTAAGTTCATCGTCGGAAGTTTTTTGTTCATCCTTAATTTTCTCTTCATCGGAAAACAGGTAGTGCCCATCAATTGTATTGAACGTTAGCACATCTTCCTTGGCGCGTTTTTTAGGGTCTTTCAGCTTGTTATAGGCTTCCTGAATCACCATGTAGCGTTCAGTGTGAACTTCAGGATCGTACTTTTTAACAAGCTCAACAAAGGCTACTTTGATCTCTTGGTCTGTGGCGCCTTTTTTAATGCCTAATACCGCGTAGGCGTTTCTTTCAGCCATGTTTATCCTCTAAATCTTTGCTGGTGAACGTTCAAAAATCCCTCGCTCATGCTCCGAGTTTGTTACTCATGACGAAATGATCACAGCATTTTGATGCTCTTTTTTTCAGGAAATTGAAGCAAGTGAAAACCAATAAATTCTCCCCGTAAACGGCGGGAAAAATTCCCGCCTACTGTTTTGCTCCTACAATTTGGTCGGATTCTATCCGTAAAATAGCCTTACCGCGGTTCCCCGTGGCAATCACATCCTTGGCCTCAATAATCCACCAGCGGTTGTTGCCGCGCACAATTTGTTTGGTACCTTCCCGCAATAATATCGTTTGGGCAAGGTTGCGCGCTACAACGGAAACCTCCACCTGATCATCAAATAAGTTGGCAGAGTCGTTCGTGCGGATGGAAACCACGGTAATCGTGGCGCTTTGGAATTCAATGGAATCCAGCAAAGAAAGCTCCCGCTCTATCCACCGCGGTGCTTTCGCGCTTTCCCGCTCGCTTTCACCCACCAGTGCATCATCCACGGAGCGGCGGTTGCTGGGGTATTGGTTTTTGGCGTACTCGTAAACCGTGAAGGATGCTTCCTCGGCAGTGACTTCGTTCAAAAACCACTCCATATTCCCCCAACGTTGACTTTGATTTGTGTTGAGAATGAACTCCTGCACGGAATCATCTACGGTATTCCTAATGGTTAGTATGCACCGGTAAGTCTCCGGTTTTGATTCAATTCCAAGCGCTTCATTTTTTGAGGCAACAGGAATGAAATCTGGCGTTACAACTAAACTGCCAAAGGGAACTTCCGCATGCCGTTCCAGGGTGATTTTTTTTGAGCTGATGTGGTCATCAAACGCACCAGCTTCGCGAAGGAGCGAAAACCTTGTTAGCCCCTCGCGCTCGCGGTTTCCGGAGAAAATCTCTTCCGCATTCAAGTATAACCCGCCACTAACAAGCGTATGGGAGAATTCTCGAACGATTGTATCGTACTCGTTCCCCTCAAAATAAATCCGCGCCTGCGCTGTTTCATCCAAATTATTGAGCGGATCATTATCGCGAACAAAATCCAAACTAATGACGCCGTCTTTAAAGATTTCCAAATTACCTTCACGGAATTCTTTTTCCTCAAATAACACCTCGGGATTATTGGGGGCTGGCCAGTTATTCCAAAGTTCAGGCAAATTATAGAACTTCAGTTGGGCAACTTTTGCATTTTGTGAGGCGCCAGATCTTGGCAAGGATGCTTGAATCAACACGTTATTGCGAATTTCCCAGCTTTCAACTTCAATGCTTATTGCTTGTGACGCTTGACTTATGCGCAGGGTGCTGGGGTAGTTTTCCGTATTGATTTCATCCAAGGTGTATTTCTGCCCATAAAAAATAACGGTTTCCCCTTCTGAGATCACCGCGGTTGCAATCGCCAGCCTTGGAAGCTCGTTTCTTGCAAGAGGTTTCGCGGTTGGGGAAAACAGTTGGCAGCCCGTAACAGGCAATACAAAGAGTGCAAGGCACCAAGCCGAAGTAAAGTACATTGTGCGTTTGGTGAAATTCAAAACCTAATCTCCCGTCGTGATAAAGAAGCGGAACAAACCTACATGAGACTCCATAGCAGAACACAACAAGAACATCTGGAACGCGTTCAGAACTTTTACGATCAGCAGCAGCTTGCCAAAGTGGCCGAAGCCCTGCGGGACGCATTCAACGATTATTTTGATGACGAGCCTTTTCAAGCTTGGTGTTGTGGGTTTGCCTTTGCTGCCGATATTGAAGAAAGCACCCCCCTGATGGAGGAGTTTCTGCGTCAATACCCCCTAAGCCTTTATCCCGTAAAAGTAGATTTAGCCGAGCAACTCATCACAAAAGGGCAAATTGATTCCGGAGCAAACGAAGCTCGCCATTACCTTGCGCTTCTTCATGAGAATGAACTCCCCAACCTGATGCAACAAAACGAGGCCCTTCAAGATTCCGTTGCCCGGGCCTTTCTGCTACTCAGCTCCGTGTACACGGAAATCGCCGCCCGAAGTTACAGCAAGCGGTTGTTCGCCCAAGCCCTTGAACTTCCCTTGGATTCCTATTGGAACGGCCGTTTTCAAGAGGAAATTCAGGAACTTGACCGCGAACTACAAATTCAAGGGCTTACTTTGGCAGATAACAAATGGGAGGAGTTCTTTCGTTCGGGCGCGGGCGAAAAGGACTTAAAGTACGCCTGCGAAGTTCGCGGATTTCCCATCCTTAGAAAACGCCTTGAACTTTTAGGCGAACAACTTCGCGCCCATCCGGATCGGCCCCTCAACGCCGAAGAAATTTACCAACTGGTTTACCAAACAGAAGAGGGCGCCTTTACACTCGTTTGAACCGCATGATTCCCGAATCCGATTCTCCTTTAGCTTCCACCGTGCAGAACATCAGTAATGATGCCGAGCAAACCCACACACCAGCGGAAGCACTGTACCGCGTTGTGGTTGCCCTGGGGAGTAACATTGAACCCCGTGAAGAGCGGATGATTCAGGCAATTTGCTTGATTGATCAAATTCCGCAAACCCAAGTATTGCAAACTTCTGCATGCTACAAAAGCCTGCCATGGGGAGATTTAAATCAAGCGGATTTTTTGAATGCCGCCGTGTTGCTTGAAACGGCTCTTCAACCAGAGAAGTTTTTAGCGGAAACCAAAGAAATAGAATATCGGCTAGGAAAAGAGTTTCGTCGCCATTGGGGCCCACGGGAGATTGATCTAGACCTAATTGATTTCCACGGTCAATTCATTGAAACTCCAACCTTGAAACTACCGCATCCGGGCGCGAAAGACCGACCCTTTGTTCTGCTCCCCCTACAGGATTTAGGCTTTAGCAGCCCCGCAATAAATACCGAAAGCTGGAGCCAAGAAGCCGAAAAATGCCGCGCTGAGACAACGCTATTCTCTGCAAAAACACCTTGGAATGCAGCCTTATCCCCCCGAAAACTCGTACTACAAATTGCAAATGAGCCAGAGTTGGCAGAACTAGCCCTCGCCTTGGCAGAAGCAGCCCAGCCAGGGATGATCTTCGCCTTGGACGGAACACTCGGCGCAGGGAAAACGACTTTCACCCGCCATTTTTCCCAAGCCCTAGGCGTGAAAGATTACGTATCAAGCCCCTCATTCACTTTATGCCAAGAGTATCGAGGCCCCCAATTTCCCGTGGTACACTGGGATTTCTACCGCCTACAACATGCCGATGAGCTGGAATCCACCGGGTTTGAACTGCGGCCTGATTCTGTCATGATGATTGAATGGGCGTCGTTATTCGTTGATTCATTGCCTTCAAACGCCATCTGGATTCAACTTCATCGCAATCAAGCGGAAGAATCCATGCGGGAATTTCACATCCACCTGGCGGCGGGCTTTCATCTGGAGTTGCGTGCAGCCCTTCAACGCTTCAACCTAAGGCCTATTCTGTCAAAGGTTCGCCCATGAGCACACACCAAAAAGCCCTGATTGCCCTAGAGACCTGCACGCCAGTTGGGGGCGTAAGTTTGTATTTGCAGGGCAGGGGAGTTGCGGAATCAATCGTCGTGGATTCACCCCGGGCACAAAGCGTTGAAATTGCCCAAGCAGTAAAAACTTTAATGCAGCAATATACATTAGATTGGAGCGAAATTGCCGCAATCGCCGTTTCCACCGGCCCCGGTTCCTTTACAGGCGTGCGGCTTGGGTTGTCCTTAGCGAAAGGAATTTGCCTTACCGGAACCCCAAGGCTGATTGAGGTTTCCACCCTGAAGGCCCTTGCTTGGCGCAGCCTGCCATTATTGAAAAATCAGCAACATGTTATTCCATTATTTAACGCCAAAAAAGGGGAAGTCTACGGGCAAGTTTTTCAACTCAATGCGGAATGCTTGAGCCCCGTTACAAAGCCCTTTGTTGCCTTGGTGGAGGATTTTTCCCGAATCTTTAAAGCATTCCCCAACGCGCTATTCACAGGCGCCGGGTGCGTTGAATATCATGTGCAAATCCTAAACGAGGCTCTTGGCTGTTCCTTTGCCTCAAAAGATATTTTACACCCTCATCCTGAAACGGTTGCCCTTCTGGGTTGGGAGAAATTCAAGAACCAAGAGTTCAGCGATCCGGCTAATGTGGGGCCTTTTTACTTGCGCGACGCATCCGTTTCAACACCGAAGAAAATTCGCTCAACCCCTGTATAAGTTTTCGGTTAAAGTGATTGCCAAAAATGATTGCCGAAAAGATGTTGAGCGAGAGGGGTGGATGTTGACTTCTGAAAACGCAGGAATAGTGGGG
>DAIOTT010000169.1:0-7015 GCA_036751885.1 Candidatus Sumerlaeota bacterium | reverse complement strand
TGCCTGCAACTCTGAAACATCGCGGGCGGTGATTCCCCAACTGCGAAATTCAATCTGCTTGGGCTGCGCTTTTGGGCGTAGCAACGGCGTCATGCTTAACTGCTTGACTAAGCCTTGCCGCCGTACCTGTACGTTGATTGGTTCATTCAACGGCAACTCGGCCATAATCTGATTAATTGGAGGAATTTCCTCAAAAAAACGCGCGTGGAGGGTTGTTTCACCAACCTGCTGTAAAATATCGCCCGGAAGCAAACCCGCCTTTTCTGCCGGCGAATCGGGCAAAACACTGGAGACTAATACGCCGGAAATATCAGCCGGATGACTCTTTAGCAGCGGTTGCAGGCTCATGCCCAAGTAGGCTCGCTCCACGGTTCCCTTCGCAATAAGCTCCTGCGCAACGGTTTTGGCCAAGTTCCCGGGAATTGCGCCTGCCAGGCCAAAGCTAATTTCATTGATGCCAATCATCCGGCCCTGAAGATCAACCAAAGGACCGCCGGAGTTCCCGCCAAATATTTGCGCATCGTGACCAAACCAGCGGACTAATTCCCCGACGTTTTCACCATCGAGGTTGAAGTTTGAGCTTCCAAAAATGGAGGGGATAATCATTTCCGTGTTGCTGATGATGCCGTTTGTTACGGATTGGGAAAGCCCCAACGGGCTCCCCAACGCCAGCACCGGATCCCCGACGCGCACGGCGGAGGAATCACCAAATTCCACAACGGGAAAAGTTCTCGGTTCCAGCGGTTGAAGCTTAATCACCGCAACATCGGTTGCAGCATCGGTTCCGATGAGAATGGCAGGGATTTCCTCGCGGTTTGGCATCGTGCACATAATGCGCACGGCGTTGCCCGCGACGTGGTGGTTTGTGATGATATACCCATCTGGCGAGATGATTGAGCCGCTTCCGGTTGCCACAAACTTACTTTCACGGCCGCCGCGAAAGCTGGGCTCCACAACTAAAATTCGCACAAGCCCGGGTTTTACTTTGGAAACTGCGAAATCTAAGCTGGATTTTTGTACGTTAATTGCGGAATCAATCTTAGATGAATCGGTCGTTGCAGCGCAGGCCGAAAGGAGGGTTAGCAGGGCAAAACCCGCAGCAAATTTGACGGGAGTTTTTAAGTGTTTCGCTGTTATGCATCGGTTTTTTATGGGGGTTTTTTGCAAGGGTATTTTCCTTTTCACGCGAATTGATTTTGTAAGATTAGGGGGTGAATGATGATTTTGATAGAACATTATTTTACGGAGAGCTTTTCCAATTGGGCAGCGAGCTCTTGGGGGCTTTTCGCCGGAAGTTGACAAGCACGGTTTCGGCAGAGATAAGCGGTTGGCTTCCCATCGATTGGAGCTTGATACTGTGTAAAGTCAGCAATCTTGGCAATCGGTGAATCTTCACCATTAGGCCGATGTAAAAGTACGGCCCGAGGTAGGTAATTTTTCTCCAGCACTTTGAGAAAGGCGTCAGGCTCATCCCCCGCCAAAACAATTTCTTGGGAATCGCTGGAGGTAAGCTGATCGAACGCCATCAACATGTAGCTATACCCCGCTGCACCCCGTTGGATTGATTTACCAAAGGAGGTTAAACCCTCTTGAGCGCGCTGGCTGTATTTTTGATCTCCGGTGATTTTGTACAAACGGGCCAAGTTCATAAAGGCTACGCTATTGCCTGAAGGCGCAGCGCCGTCATAGGCCTCCCGGGTGCGGAACACCATTTCATCGGCCCCAGTAAGATGATCTGTTGTGGTCAGGAAATACCCACCGGTGGGATCTTGAAAACGCTGGTGCATGGTTTCGGTGAGTTCAATGGCAGCGGTTAGGAATTCTGGTTGAAAGCTGCATTCATAGGTTTCCATCAGGCCCCAAACTAAAAAGGCGTAGTCGTCCAAGTGGGCGGGAAGGCCCGCTTGGCCCCGCCGAAAACGCTTATGAAGAAGCCCATCGGGCTTGCGAAGCGAGCTTAGCGCAAAGCTGGAAGCCTTGACGGATGCATCCGTATAATTTTGGTTGCCCAATACCCGCCCGCCACGGGCTAAAGCGGCAATCATCAGGCCGTTCCAATCGGTCAGAATTTTATCGTCCTTATAGGGGTGAATCCGTTCTCCACGGGCTAGGAAGAGTTTTTGGCGGCAAACCTCAAGGCGTGATTCCAGCTCTGTAAGGGGGATTTTCAGTTCATCCGCCCGCTGCTTTAGGGGCTTGTTGAGGTGGGGTATATTCAAGCCGGTGAGCTTGCCGGTTGCTTCATCGCGGAAATTGCCCACCTCGCGCATGCCGTACGCCTTGGCATACAATGGTGCATCTTCAGCGCCTAGAACGGGGAACAGCTCCGCCACGCTCCAAGTGTAGAACTTCCCTTCTTCCCCTTCGCTATCGGCATCCTCAGCGCAATAGAAGCCTCCCTCGGGGCTCGTCATATCGCGGAGCACATAGGTAAAGATTTCCCGAGCAATCTGGGCGTATTGCTCATCGCCCGTTGCCTGGTAAGTCTCCAAAGCTAAAAGGGCGATCAAGGCTTGATCATACAGCATTTTCTCAAAATGGGGCAACAACCACTCGGAATCCGTGGAATAACGGTGAAAACCATAGCCCACATGATCAAAAATACCTCCGGCGCGCATTTGTTGCAGGGTTTTTTCGACCATTTCCAAGGCGCGGGGGGCTTGCCCAATTCGCTGGCCGATGCGGAGCAACAGTATATATTGGTGGGGACTTGGAAATTTATTCCGAGCGCCCGCCATACCGCCGTAAACATCGTCAAAGTTCTCATCGAAGTACTGAAACGCAGAGCGCAGGGTTTCCTCTGTTACCGCCTCGCCTCCAGTGCCAACTTGTGCTTGGGCCACTTGGTTGGTAATATCTCGGGCTGTATCAACAATTTTGTCGCGTTCTTTTGCCCAGCCGTCGCGAATTGCTGGGATTAGCTCTTTCATGCCGACGCGGTTGTACCCTTCGCTCTGGGGGGGAAAGTAAGTCCCCGTGAAGAAGGGTTCTTTTTCCGGGGTCATGACAACGCTCATGGGCCAGCCGCCGTGACCGTTCATGGCAAGCGTAACCTGCATGTAAACGGCGTCAATATCAGGCCGTTCCTCGCGGTCAACCTTGATGTTGATAAACGCCTCGTTCATCAGCGCGGCGATCTCGTCGCTTTCAAAGCTTTCATGCTCCATCACATGACACCAGTGACAGGTGGAGTAGCCAATGGAGAGAAAAACGGGTTTGTTTTCCGCCTTAGCGCGAGCAAAGGCTTCTTCACCCCAAGGGTACCAATCCACAGGGTTTGCAGCGTGCTGCAAAAGGTAGGGGCTTTGCTCAAAAACAAGACGATTCCACAGGGCGCCGCCATCTTTTGGGAGTTTTGCAAGAATTTCAGGGGAAGGAATTTCAGGGCGTTGGTGGTTTGACGTGTTTTCGGCAGAAGAGGTCATAAATATTCCGGTGAAGTGACAACAATATAAGATTAGGCTAGAACTGAAAGTGGGGAGAGTGAAGAAAAATCTCGCCGAGTTGCTAGATTCCTCCTCTCATGTTCTTTAGCTCCCATAAACCAAGATTTCAGGAAGTTCTATTGTAGCCAAGCAAATTGATGCCCAATACGATTAAAACCTGCCTACCTTTCCAACCAGGTAATAACATTTCGCGATCGAGTAGATTTACGGCTTTATTTGCCTAGAGTGATTGCCAACAGTATTGTCCGATTAGATGTTGAGCGAGAGGGATGGAATTCGGCTTCTGAAAACGCAGGAATAGTGGGGCTATTTCGAGGCATTTAGGGGGCGAACCACGTCTCTCGTAGCCAGCATCTAACGGACAGGAATTTTGGCATTTACTTTGGATCTCTTTGTAAACGATAAGCCCAAAAACCGAACTCCAATGTATAAACCTCTTCGCGTCCCTTAGCAGTACTTTGCGCGATTCAGTGGTAAAAACGACACGGGTTTCTCTCCCGACACTCTTTGCGCGACTCCTCCTCTTTTTACGATTTTCTGCAAAAGCACTGCCCCGGCCCACCACCGGTTCACAAAGGGCCCTTAAAGCAACATCCCATGGCCCTACGATTGCCCAATATTTACCTCTACCTTGCCCCTGTTTTCTTCGCTATTGATAAAAGTAAGCCTAAATCAGGCATAAAAGGACTCTCTTTTGCTGTTTTCAAGAAGAACGGCTTTAGGCAACCGCGATGATCTACACTAATGATTACACCACAACAAAGCCAGAATTCAGGTTCTCCATGGTATCAACACGGTAACGTTCTCAGGATGTCCTTAGAATGTCTTCAGCACGTTGCGAACAATCGTGAATTGCTAAAATTACTTGGCGAAGCAGCAACGTATTATCTCGTTCAAAGTTTCATCCACCGACGTTAGAGGAGGAGATGCGGCGGTACTTTATTGCGCCCAAAGGTTTTCAGGGTAGGCAATGGTTGCTTTGCCTGCAGCAGGTGCACCCTCAGCGGTAATCTCAAGGTTCGGCTGGTGATTATTTTCCGCTGAATTCCATTCCACTGTAAAGCGTTCAAAATTGCCTTCATCCGCTCGGTTGTATGCAACCTCCTCTCCTTGGGCGAGGATTTGCACGCTTAAGCCCTTGGTGCCTTCCAGCATGAGTTCTACGGTATTTTCAGCCGCATTTGGGTGGATTTGTGTTACGGAAATGAAGGGCTTTTTGGCCTTGAGGGAACGAACATAGGCCGCCATGTAGGCTAAATCAACTTCGTTAGTAGGAGGATCTAAGGTGGTGGTTTCCATCATTTCACGCATAACACGGGTGTATTCCGGGCCGATGTTCAGGGGTGGCTGTTGAAACAGGGAACCATCGGTGCCGTGGCATTGGGCGCATTGCGACTTGTACGCTGTAATTGGGGCGTGCTGAAGCAGAAGTTCTTGCGAGAGGAGTTGCTGGGCTGAGACGGATGCCATAATCGGCTTGGGTAAAGAACGGGCAGAGCTTTTTGTGTTCGGTGAATCACTGCAGGCAAACGCGAAACAAAGTAGGCTTGAGAGCAGTAGGCGCTGCAACATTTGGGGAGTTTGTAGTAGCTGATGTTGAAAAGGGAGCATTGCGTGTTGATTTCTCTTTATGGGGTAAATTATGGCTTCAATCGGCGAGCCAGGTAGAGGCTGTGACAATAGACGAAGGGGGAGTTGCGGCAAACCGATCTACCCGAGTGCCCGTTAGGTTGCTGTTGGTAGCAAAATATTCATGGTAACCAATGCCAAAATCCCCGGTGGGATGGGTTGAATCTGTGGTGCGTAGAATGAGTTGCTGATCAAGAAAAAAGGCGAGTTCATCCCCTTGGGCAGTGATTTGAAATTCTCGCCAACCGGAGCTTGGGAGCAGCAGGGGTTCTGAGAGCAGGTTTACTGGAATCCCCTCGGTGGTGTTCAAACATTGAACGCTCCCTGTATCGGAATCCCAAGTGAGAGCATAATTATTGCCTTTGATGTTAGAGCTTGAAATGCCCTCGAACATGCCGTTGCCATCGTCGCGGACGAAGATTCCGACGCGATCAAAACCGTCCGTTGCAAGCTGGGGCCTGAAGTCACAATAAATCATGGCGGTTATGGTGTAGTCATAATCGGCAAAGGGTTGCAGCCGCGCGGAATCAATCCCGCCGCTGGGATCCCGGACGAGTAGAACGATGCCGTCGCCACCGGGTGCAACGGGCAAAAATGACACAATCGGATGCGTGGCAAAGCGATCCTGCCAGCGGGGAATTTGACGGTTTAAGACGCTGAATTGGTCTTGAACGGGAACGGATACAAACTTGATTGGGTATTCTGCGGGGGTAAGAGGCCCTTCGTTGCTGAGCAAATCCGCAACAGCGAAGTCTGTAAGTAGGGTTCTGAGGGATGTTTGCACGCCGTTGAGCAGGGCGGTTTCTGAAATCAAGCGGATTCCGTGGCTGTAGTCTGCGTAGAAGTCCGCATGCCCTAAATACAGCGGCTGAATATTTCCCCCCGTAGGGTAATGCCAACCGTAAATGGCCACATTATCATCGTTTCCCGGCAGGTAGAGCCTTGGGGTGATGACAACGTCTTTCTTGTGGCCGCCGACAAGTTGCTGTGGGGATAAACCCGCTGCGGTGAATTGAGTTCGCAGTGTTTGCTCATGATCCCAAAAAACGGGTACGGTGACCATGGCCGGAGAAGGGGGGATTGGCGTGGGGTTGAGCTTGACGGCCGATTCACGCCAAATTTCATCGACCATCTTGCGGGTAGGTAGGATGCAGTTTGTGTAATCCGCAAGGAGTTGCCCCAAGATGGGGGTCATTGGGAGGTGAAAGTAATCGGAATCGTTTCCCACGCTAAGGTAATCTGGTGTAACATAGAGTGTAACGGTATTTTGGCCGTCTGTAATTTCAACGGGGACGAATTCTCGGTGTGAATCGGGTATATTGCCGGAGATGATTTGCCGGTAAACTTCACGTTCCCGTTCTTCCACATCATCATTTGCGGCAATCAGTTGGTTGTAAAACTCAGTACCAGAGGGCGCATTGGGGTTACGGGCTGGCAAGGGCAACTGGTTGCCATGAACGCAAGAGATTGTAAGGGGGAACAGGAGATAAGGCAGAAGGTTTTTCATGTATGTTTGTGACCGATTGAAGGAGTAGGTGTTTGGGGATGCTTGTTCTGTTTTGCCCTAGAAGGATTGTTTGTTTGGTGCAATATTTTGTTTGGCAACTCTGCTGGGGTGTTTTGAAGATTGAAGAACGTTTTGAAAATTAGGGGAATATTGGATCATTTTTCAATGACAAGTTCAATCACGTTTCTAGCGCATTTCAACGATTTATCCGAGGCGCAGTGCCAAGCAATTGTTCGCCTTAGGGGAATGGTGTTTTCAAAGGACAAAACGTTTGAGGAATTGCTTAATGCATTTCAAGCGCATAAAATGGCCCCTGCGGCGGAGCGGCGGTTTTTTTTGACGGTGGAGAACCACACTGCTTGGCAGACTAATGGTGAAACCCTGCTGGCAAATGCGGAGCTTTTTCCCCGGGATTTAATTATTGTTGAGGATA
>DAIOTT010000168.1:6522-7128 GCA_036751885.1 Candidatus Sumerlaeota bacterium | reverse complement strand
AAACGGCATTATTTGCCATATAAGCGCCGAACTTCGCCCTACCCCTTACCTTAGCTTTGCCGTTCGCCATTTAGGGTGCCACACCGGCATTGTGGTTACGGCAAGCCACAACCCAAAGGATTACAACGGCTACAAAGTGTATTGGAACGATGGCTCCCAAGTGGTTCCGCCCCACGATAAAGGCATCATCAGCGAGGTGGACCGCGTTACGAGCGATGATCTAGTCAAGATCATGGACTACGATCAAGCCGTGGCTCAAGGCATGGTGAAAATCATGGGCAAGGAAATGGACGAAGCCTACTTGCAGGCTATTCTTCTGCAACGAATTGATATGAACGCCGTAAAGGAGAGCAAGATCAACGTTGTATTTACGCCCTTGCACGGCTGCGGCGGTACCCTGGCCATTGATGCCCTGCAGCGTTGGGGCTTTACCCACATCCTCCCTGAGGAAGAACAAATGAAGCCGGATGGTGATTTCCCCACGGCTGCCTCGCCGAACCCTGAGGAAGGCGCCGCCCTTTCCCGCGCGATTGAGTTGGCCAAACGGAACGAGGCTGACGTGGTTCTTGCAACGGATCCCGACGCCGATCGCCTAGGCATTGCCGT
>DAIOTT010000168.1:682-6512 GCA_036751885.1 Candidatus Sumerlaeota bacterium | reverse complement strand
ACGGCGAATACGTGCTGATTACCGGCAACCAGCTCTGCTGCCTTTTAGCAGAATACATTCTAAGCCGGCGCACCGCCATGGGTACGCTCCCCAAAAAGCCCGCCATGGCCAGCACCATTGTTACAACACCCTTGCTCGGTTCAATCGTTCGCCACTACGGCGCCTTGTACGAGGAAGTACTCACCGGCTTCAAATGGATCGCCAATCAAGCCCGCACCTGGCACGCGGCTGATCCCGAGATAGCCTTCCTCTACGGCACGGAGGAAAGCTACGGCTTCCTGATTGGCAACCACGCCATGGATAAAGACGGCATTGTAGCCAGCTGCCTTACCGCCGAAGCGGTAGCCTACTACCAAAGCCAAGGCAAAACCCTAGTCAGCGTACTGCACGATCTTTACCTGCGCCACGAGCCCCGTTTGGAATGGCAGAAGAGCATCACCATGCCCGGAAAAGACGGCGCCGAGCGCATCGCTCTTTTGATGAACACCCTGAAAAACCAGCCCCCCACCACCCTCGCCGGCGAGAACATCACCCGCCGCACCCGCGTGGATGAAGGAAAAGTCTACCACGGCCAAACCGGTGCCGAGCTTGAAACGCTCAACTTGCCAAAAAGCGACGTTGTCATCTTCGAGCTCGCAAGCGGCAGCAAAGTCATCGCCCGCCCCAGCGGCACGGAGCCCAAAATCAAATTCTACTTCTTCTTCGCCGGCAACACCGCGGCATCACTGGCGGAAGTGCAAGTCATCCTAAACGGCTTAGCCGCCCGTAAGGAAGAGTTCCAAGGGACAGTGTTGAAGGAGTTAGGGGCTGTTTGAAGAAAAATTAAACGCAAAGCCGCGGTGACGCAGAGGCACAGGGAGGGGGGAAGGTGATGTTGTTTTAAAAAATTGAAAAACAGAAGTTCTATTATTCAGACTTTATATTTATCACCTTTATCTTACCTTCCCCCTCCCCGCGTCCCAGCGCCTTCGCGCCCCCGCGTTAGATAATATCCTGTAATAAAGAATCAAGATAATCTTGTGAAGAAATATTAAACGCAATGCCGCAGGGACGCAGAGGCGCGGGGAGGGGAAGGTGGTTTGCTGAGAATCGATATTAGTAACTAAAGTTATCTAGCTTTACTTTTCCGCGGAAGACCCAGTAGATGACTGTTGTGTAGGCAATCACGCAGGGCATGCCCAAGATTGCGATGATCAACATAATCCAAAGGGTTTTCTGGGATGATGCGGCGGTGTAAATCGTCATGTTCATGGACTCACCTAAACTGGAGATGATCATGTTGGGGAACACGCCCACCCCGAATAGAAAAATCAAGGTGGCGATTGTGGTGCAGCTGGAGAGGAATGCCATGCCCGGTTTATTGAAGTACAGGCTTCGGGGTATGTTGGCGATTGCCAAGATGTTGATGGGTACTAGTAGCCAAACGATTGGAAATGCCTCGAAGTTCTTGATCATGGAGGGTACCATTACCAGCGTGGCGATGGTTGTAATCACGTATAATACGGCAAAAATTGCTGTTGTATGTACAACCCAGCCTTTAACTTTTGCTTGTAATTCGTCTTCGGTTTTTAAGTAGAGGTAGATGGATCCGTGCATCATGAATAGGCTGAGGTTGAATATGCCGACAAGCAAGGCGTAGGGTTTGAGCAGGTCAAACAAACCGCCGGAGAATTCCATGTCACCGCCAATCGGCAGGCCAATTACCAAGTTGCCGATTGCAACACCAAATAAGATTGAGACGACGATGCTGCTGATGCAAAAGGCAACATCCCAGGTGGCGCGCCACCAACGCATGGGTTCTTTGCTACGAAACTCCAACGCTACGGCGCGAAAAATAAGCATGCAGAGCAACATCATAAACGGAAGGTAGAAGGCGCTGAAGGCTGTGGCGTAGGCATGGGGAAAGGCTGCAAATAGTGCGCCGCCAGCTGTTACCAGCCAAACCTCGTTGCCGTCCCAAACGGGGCCAATGGAGTTCAGGGAAATGCGCCGTTCCTGATCGCCCTTTGTGAAGAGGTGTAGCGCGCCTACGCCAAGATCAAAACCATCTAAAATCGCGTAGCCGATAAGCAGTACGCCCAACAGGAAAAACCAAATCAGGTTCAAGTCAAGATAGTCAGCCATTATGTATTCTCCTTGAGGGGTTTTGCGTTTGTGCGGAAGGTATTCTCGGTTGAATCCATCATGGATGTCCCTGCGGGCCGTTTACTGATTGCATCAATAAAGTCATAATACTTACTGTTATCTTGGTCGGGTTCATTCTCATCCTCCTCAGGGCCGTGCTTGATTTTGCGATCCAATAAGTAGATGAACAAAAAGAAAAGAAGCGCGTAAAGAAGGGTGAACATAATCAATGAGGCTAATACGGCGTTGGCTGCCACGGCTTTGGAGATTCCGTCGCTAGTGCGCAGAAGGCCGTATACAATCCACGGCTGCCGGCCCACTTCCGCCGCAACCCAGCCTGCTTGGTTAGCGATAAAGGGCCCCACAACGGAGAACACAAATACCCACATCAACAGGCGATTGGTGAAGAGTTTGCCGCGCCACAGCAGGAATAGGGAGAGCAGTGTTAGCCCTATAAAATACATGCCCAAGGCAATCATGATGTGGTACGTTTGAAAGGGAATATGAACCGGTGGGCGGTCTTCCTTGGCAAACTGATCCAAACCCATCACCGGAGTTTTAAAGTCGTTGTGAACCAAAAAGCTTAGGGCGCCGGGAATGGGAATCCCAAAATCCACGGTCTCGGTTTCAGAGTTCGGAAAGCCAAATAGGTATAAGGGCGTGTATTCCGTTGTTTTGTAAACGCCTTCAAAAGCGGCTAGCTTGGCAGGTTGGTATTTTTCCACATACTTCGCGCTCAAGTGCCCTACAAATAGCTGCCCCACGGAAGCGATTGCTGCAAGGATAAGTGCCAGTGTGAAGCTGCGACGTGCAAACTCCAAGTGCCGTTTTTTGATGATGTACCATGCGCTAATACTAAGCACCAAAAAGGCCCCTTGAATGAACGCCCCCAGTAGCACGTGGCTTAGGCGTGTCATGCTGCTAGGGTTAAAGACGACCGCCCAGAAGTCGGTAATTTCGGCTCGGGCCATTAGGCCTTCGCCCACAATGTGGTACCCCGCCGGTGTTTGCTGCCAGCTGTTGGCAATCACAATCCAAACGGAAGAAAATATAGAGCCCAGAAAGACCATAATGGTGGAGAAAAAGTGCATTTTAGGGGAAACGCGGTTCCAGCCAAAAACAAGAATAGCCAAAAACCCGGACTCTAGGAAGAAAGCAAAAATCCCTTCCGCCGCTAACACCGAGCCAAACACGTCGCCCACAAACCGGGAATACGTTGCCCAGTTGGTGCCAAACTCAAACTCCATCACAATGCCCGTGGCAACGCCCAAGCCAAAGGTAAGGGCAAACACCTTGATCCAAAACTTGGTCATGCGCTCGTAAATGGGGTTTTTCGTCTTCAGGAAAAGCCCCTCCATGATGACAATCAGCAATCCAAGGCCAATGCTCAGGGGGGGGTAAATGTAGTGAAACATAATCGTAAAGGCGAATTGAATTCGCGAAAGTAAAACGACATCAAGTTCCATCAGGGGTGGTTCCTTTCTGTTTGAGTAATGTTTCTCGATATGAACTAAATCGGATGAGGATTCTCTTATTTGCAGAGAAAGGGAAGAGCAAGGCTAAAAACGATAAATGTTGTCGTATTTAGTAAAATTTTTCTCGGTCAAAACAAAACGTAAAAAACGCCCTCTTTTTTCAAAGAAGGCGTTCGAGTAGAAATTTGCTCATCGTAATGCTGAATTTTAGGCTGAACTTGAAGGGGGGAATTAGTAGTTGTAAAGCACCCAATCGGCGTTTGAAGAGGATATTGTATAGCCTAAGTCCCCAAGGGCCGCAATTTCAAAGGGTTGGTAGATTCGGTTGTCTACGTTTTGGGCAATTTCAGGGCGCATCACGGCGTTGCCAGGGATGGGTGCTGCAAGTTGCCAGTGGCTTATGCTGCTTGCATTGGCGAACGTGGCAGGAGTGAACAACGGAGGAAATTGGCCGAAAACGGTATTTGTACCTGTACCACGAAATTGAATGGTGTTGTTACCACCGGTAAGGGAAATGCCGGAGTAGGTTTGGCTGTCGTTCCAAATGCGCACGCCGCCGCTGGAAAAGGCAAGTTGATCTAAAGTGGTGTACGTTCCGGGGCCAATTCTTGAGGCTCCTGTGGCTGATGCTGCGGAAAGAATTCCTAAGCCGTGGGTAACCTCGTGAAGGAGAACGGAGAATAAATCATAGTTGCCGCCGCTTGTTGCTGTGGCCGTATTTAGGTTGTAGGGGTAGAAAAAATTAATTTGCCCGGTTATATCGGGGTTGGTGGGTGAAGGATCCACGCCTGTTGTGATGTGCTCGAAGGCCAGTCCGCCTTGAAAGGAGGAAGTGAGGAAGTAGTTTGTCCCTGCAAAGCCAAGGAATCCGTTGTCGGCGTTTTCAGAGAGTTGGAAATAAATATCGCAATTCCCTGTATCTTTAATCACGGTGCTAAGGTAAGCGGTAACTTCGTCCACAACGGCGCGGCGCGCGGCGCCCAAGGTGGGGTCGTCAAAACCAGCGTTTGTGTTGTCAAGCACGTCTTGATAGACAACAGTGAAGGTTGGGCCTGAGGAAGGTGTTCCTTTATCGGCTTCAGCTCGGTATTTTGCAAAATCAATTGAAGGAATGTTGAGGGATTTTACAGGTACAATGCCTGCGGGGTTATGGGGAGCATGAAAAACCATTTCAGGTTCAGCAAAAGCCGTGGTAGCAACCGCAAGGCAAACTGATAGGCTGAAAAAAATCACTGAATTCATTATTGTTTCCGATCAAATAATAAGTATCAGAAACCATCAACTAAGCAATCAGTTCAAGCAAGCAGATTTGTCGCAAATTTTGTCGTACGTTCGGTTATTCCTTGTGTTGTAAGCTCAGCAAAATAATATTTCCGTGCGGTTTGAATTTAGCAGCGATAAGAATAAGAGAACCCCGAATAAAGAACGAGTAAAATGCAAAAACCCCTGCGCAGTGAGCAAGCCCCAGCGCCCGAGATTCAACCGGTTAAGCCGTGGCGTGTACCGCCCATGGGCTCCGTTGGGGACGCATGGGATCAATACATTGTTCTGCCGGAGGAGCAACTTCAGGCAGATCAAGCTCGGCAGGCGGAGTACCTAAAGCAACGGGCGAAACGTAAGCCCAAACGCCGCAACGCTGCTGATGTTGTGTTTTTGGATTGGGTTCCCAGTTTGCATCTCGGAGTGATTATCGCCTGGGTGTTCGTGGGCCTAACGTTAGCCTCCGTCGGGCGGTTGTTTCCCCTGATGCCGTTTATGGCGATGCTTGCCTTTCTTACGGGAGGAATGGCTGTTTTCTTGTTAAACACAATCCACACAAAAGAAACGGGTGTTGGCCTAGGCATTGCCGCCTGCAGCACGGGTTTGGTGTTTATCCTGATTAGTGGCTTCGGCCCGGCAAATAAAACCTTTAGAACGTTCACCCAAACTACTTTGGCGGCGCCCACAACGGCTCTTTCGGAGTATGATAAAATTCAACGGGCACAGGAAGACATGAAAACCTTGGCCGATGCTGTGTACTGCGCCTACTTGTTGCTTGGTGAGGATGTTGCTGCAATCGGCCGGGAAAGCGTAAACGGCTCAATCGATCCTGAATCCCTTTCCTTCCGCATATCAACCGTTGCCTTAATGCCGAATAAAGAGTTCTCTGCTTTGGAGCTTGAAAGCCTTTACGTGTGGAACGGAAGAATGCCGCCGGATCCTTTCGCGGACGACTCGCGGGCGGTCGTGTG
>DAIOTT010000168.1:0-672 GCA_036751885.1 Candidatus Sumerlaeota bacterium | reverse complement strand
CGGTTCTTCCTGGTGCAATTATTGTATATTCGCCCGGCCCAGACGGCGTTTGGGACATAAATCCCCGCCGGCCATTGGATCAAGAAACGACCGATTATGAAGCCTTTTTTGAGGCAAACACATATACACCGTTGACGGGGAAGGGTGATTTGATCTTAATCCGACCTCATAATCTGGGGGGATTATTGGAAAACTACAACACCTGCGCCGATGGAAGACGTAATTGGCAAGAAGCTTGGTTTAGTAAGTAAACAAGAAACTGTATAAGAGCATTCCATCCTAAATTTGAATGAATCATTGACCCCCATGAAACAACGCCGACCCCTTCGCCGTATTCTTCTCATTAATCCCCCTACGGGCTTGTACCGCCGGGACGACCGGTGCCAATGCACTGTTGAGGATCAAACTGTTCAAGTAACGTTTCCCCCCATGGATTTAGCGATGGCTGCCGCTTGTGCGGAGCGTGCTGGGGCAAAATGCTTGATTCGCGATTACCCGGCGGAGCGGAAAACATGGGAGCATTTTATCCGCGATATTGAGCGCTTCAAGCCTCACGGGATTATGCTGAATTCCACCACAGCCACCTTGCAGGACGATCTTCAATCCTTCTACATTGCTAAGGAAAAGCTCCCTAAAGTGCTGGCAATGGCGAAGGGTGAAACACTGGTAGTG
>DAIOTT010000167.1:0-7248 GCA_036751885.1 Candidatus Sumerlaeota bacterium | reverse complement strand
ACCTTACTAGCCATTACTAAAGCCTTAGCAGATTTAAATCGCATCCGGATTTTATGCGCCTTGTACGAGCGCGGGGAGCTTTGCGTGTGCCAAGTGCAGGAGCTCCTTGCCCTGGCACCTTCTTCTACCTCAAAGCACCTCAGCATTTTAGCCCAAGCTGGTTTACTAACGGTTCGCAAGGAGGGGCGCTGGGCATATTACTCCGTTGCCGAAGGGGCAGATCTTCCTGAAGAAGCACAGGAAGTTGTGGCTTGGCTAACGCGGCGCGCCGCTAAAGAAAAAATCATCCATGAAGACAGAAAACGCCTAAAGCAATTACTCGCCTATTCCCCGGAGGAATTATGTCAACGACAAGCAAACGGAGAGCGGTGCTGTTCCTCTGCACCGGAAACTCCTGCCGAAGCCAAATCGCGGAAGGCTACGCCCACGCCCTGAAAGCCGAAACACTCAACGCCTACAGCGCAGGAATCGTCGCCCACGGTCAAAACCCCCTTGCAATCAAGGTCATGGCGGAAGAGGGGATTGATATTACCACCCAGCAATCTAAGACTCTTCAGTCTCTTTTGGATGCTGGTGTTACGTTTGATGTTGTGTACACCGTTTGCGGCCATGCGGATGAAAATTGCCCCGTATTTCCCGGCACCACAACGGTAATACACCGCGGGTTTGATGACCCGCCCAAGCTGGCCGAAGGCGCTGCCACCGAGGAAGAAGCCCTAAACCATTACCGCCGCGTTCGTAACCAGATTCACGCGTGGATTCAAACCCTGTAATCGAAAGATTGATTCCCATGAAATCATCACCCCTCTGCATAAAGATTGCAGTGACACTCACCCAAATCAAACGTCTTTAGAAAGAAGTATTTCGCTATGTCACGAATTAACGAAGAACAAGCTCAGCAAGAAATGCGTGAAAAAGTTCGCGCGGGTTATGCCGCTATTGCCCAAGCAGAACCCCAAGCACAGCAACAATCTCAGCCTGAAGGGAGTAGCTGTTGCGCTGGCAGCTCCTGCTGCGGTGCAGATTCCGCTGACGACGCCCAAGCCTTAGCTACTGCAATCGGGTACGCCGCTCAAGAGCTTGCGGCAGTTCCAGAAGGTGCCAACATGGGCCTTTCCTGCGGCAACCCCACCGCCCTTGCCGCCCTGCGCGAAGGGGAAGTTGTGGTAGATCTTGGCTCCGGCGGCGGTTTTGATGTGTTTATCGCCGGCGGCAAAGTTGGCCCCACTGGCCGTGCCATTGGCGTAGATATGACGCCTGAGATGTTGGCCAAAGCCCGCCGAAATGCTGTTTCCTACACAAACCGCACAGGCCTCAATAACGTGGAATTCCGCTTGGGGGAAATTGAACACCTTCCCCTTGCAGATGATTATGCCGATGCAATTATCAGTAACTGTGTGATCAATCTTTCGCCGGATAAAGAGCAAGTGTGGCGGGAAATCAGCCGCGTGCTGAAGCCGGGCGGGCGCATTGCCGTAAGCGACATTGCTCTAGTTCAGCCCTTGCCGCAGGAAATTCTGAACATGGTGGAAGCCTTAGTGGGCTGTGTCTCCGGCGCCACATTAATCGCCGAGACCGAACGCATGGCAAAGGCTGCTGGCCTGACGCAAATTGTGCTGGAGCGCAAAGCAGACTACATTGATGCGATGACAAATTGGAACGATCCGCTGTTTGAAAAAATCGTCTCCGCCCTTCCCGAAGGGGCAAAACTCAGCGACTACGTTACAAGCCTAAACGTCTCTGCCTTGAAGCCGTAAGCTCCTTTTGCGATCATACATTAACCAAACAGGAATCCCTCGCCCGCCGCTGAAAAGCAGTGGGCGAATTGTTGAGCTTCAAGGTAAACGCATCACAACTTTCAACTCCAAACCAAACTAACAACGCGTAACAATACAGCCGATTCTAAAACCAACATCCGAAATTTTAAACTCATTTCTCAATTCTGGGGAATCATTTCGCCATGACTAAATCTTCAGCTTCGCAAAGCCCAACTCAAGACCTCGGTTGCCCTTCGGCGACCAAAGGTCGGCTCTCGTTTTTGGATCGTTTTCTGACCTTTTGGATTTTCACTGCCATGGCAATCGGCGTTGCCGCAGGCTTTTTCTTTCCGGGTGTGGAAGGCTTGATTGAATCCTTCAGCGTGGGCAGCACCAACATCCCCATCGCTGTTGGCCTAATCATCATGATGTACCCTCCCTTGGCAAAAGTAAAGTACGAGCACCTTGGCGAAGCCTTCCGCGATACCAAAATCCTTGGGCTTTCCCTTCTGCAAAACTGGATTATTGGCCCTGTTTTGATGTTTGCTCTCGCTGTTTTATTTCTGCGAGATTACCCGGAATACATGGTGGGCTTGATTGTGATTGGTTTGGCTCGTTGCATTGCAATGGTGATTGTTTGGAACGATCTTGCCAAAGGCGATACAGAATACTGCGCCGGTTTAGTGGCGTTCAATTCAGTGTTTCAGATTTTGTTTTTCAGCGTGTACGCATGGTTTTTCATTACCTGGCTCCCCCCGCAACTGGGGATTGCAGGGGCAATTGTAAGCATAACAATCGGTGAAATTGCCCTAAGTGTGTTCATCTATTTGGGCATCCCCTTTCTTGCGGGCATGGCAACTCGGTACTTGCTGATTAAAGCCAAAGGCGCCGCTTGGTACGATTCAATCTTCATCCCTCGCATCAGCCCCCTAACGCTCATTGCCTTGCTGTTTACGATTGTTGTGATGTTTAGCTTCAAAGGAAATAAAATCGTTGAGCTGCCGTTTGATGTTCTTCGGATAGCCGTTCCGTTGCTCATTTATTTTATTGTGATGTTCTTTATCAGCTTTTTCATGGCGTGGAAAATGGGTGCCGACTACTCCAAAAGTGCAACGCTCTCCTTCACAGCGGCGAGCAACAACTTTGAGCTGGCAATCGCCGTGGCGATCTCCGTATTCGGCATCGGCTCTGGAGCCGCCTTCGCCGCTGTCATCGGCCCCTTGGTGGAAGTACCTGTTCTGATTGGTCTTGTCAGCGTTTCCCTTTGGCTACAAAGGAAATTCTTTAAGACCACTACCGAAACGGCCTAAGCATACTTTGAGTGGTTTGGTATCAATATACGGGAATCAGGACGCATCTTTCACGATGTACTTTTCAGCATCGATCATTAATGCACAATGAATTGGCATAAGTTTCCATATATATTTATAAATTTGTGCTCAAACGCATCATATGCACCCACTTTTTGGAGGTAAGCTGCTATGTTTAGTGTATCAATGATTCTTGTTTTTGTATTGGTGATGATCATCACGGGCGGGGCCCAGTTGTATGTGAAATCATCCTTCGGTAAGTACTCTAAAATTCGGGCTAAATCTGGGCTTTCCGGTGCGGAAGCAGCGCGGCGAATGTTGGCCCACGCGGGGATTTCCCATGTGCGGATTGAGCGTTCTCAGGGGGGCGATTTATCCGACCACTACGACCCGCGTACGCAAGTGATTCGGCTTTCGGGCCCGGTGTACGGGGAAAACAGTTTGGCCGCGTTAGGTGTTGCATGCCACGAGGCGGGCCACGCAATTCAACACGCAAAAAAATACGCCCCGTTGATGATCCGCAACGGCATTGTTCCGATTACAAGCATCAGCTCTGGCATGTCCGAAGTATGCATTATGATCGGGTTTTTCTTACTCTTCAGCGGTGCTGCCGCCATGGGCCAGGTAATTGGTTTGATTGGAGTTGCAATGCTGGGGGTTGTGTTTTTGTTTCAATTGATTAACCTGATTCCCGAGTTTGATGCATCCGCGCGGGCGAAAAAAGAACTCGTTTCTATGGGCTTGATTGATCGTAAAACCGAGCTTGGGGGCGTTTCCACCATGCTCAATGCAGCAGCGATGACGTATGTTGCCGGTGTGATTGCGGCGTTTCTTCAGCTTGCGTATTACGCCATGATCTTTTTGAGTAATCGCCGATAAGTCGATCTCAATCCCTAGGCGGTTGTTCACCGCCCTGTTTGAAAGTTGAAATGCATGACCCAATACATGACCTCCCTGTACGAAGAGCGTTCCCCCTCTGAAGAGCTTCAGCAAATTGGCAAATCATTGTGCCACCTTTTCCCAGGTTGGAAGGTTCATTTATTCGGCGAAATTGATTCCACGAATACCGAGGCCCGCCGGTTGGGAATGACAATCGGCGGCGATGCTTGGCCCCGAGTGCTTTTGGCCGACGTGCAAACCGAGGGGCGGGGTCGCCATGGGAAAACTTGGAGTGCGCCCGCTAACACGGCGCTGCTGGCTACAATTATGATTCCCCAAACGCTGTTGAAAGTGAAGCATTCGCTTATCTCGTGGGCCGTGGCGTGTTGGTGTATGGAGGGGCTGGAACGCCAATCGTTGAAGGATGTGGGCCTGAAATGGCCGAATGATTTACTTGTGAACGGGCAAAAAATTGGGGGAATTTTGTGCGAACAAACCGGCGCTGCAATCGTGATGGGTGTGGGCATCAATCTGGAGCAAACGCGCGATCAACTCCCCGAACGGCCTCTCAGCGTTCCACAAGCCACAAGCCTTCAATTGGAGTTGGGCACCAGTTATCCGGGGCGGTTTTCATCGTCCTTTTCCATTCTTACATCTCTACTTGAAAGCCTAGAGCACCCCAGCTCGGGGGAACATATTTTGTCGCAATGCCGAAAAAAATGCCTTTCAATCGGCCAATCAGTTTCCTTTTCTGATCCGCTGTTGGGTGCAATAGCTGGAGAAGCGAAAACGATTGAAGATGATGGTTCCCTATTGGTGGAAGTTCCTAAACACGGCACAAGAAAAGCTTGGATTCCTTTTCAAGAACAAGGTTAACTACCACGGATTGTTGAACGAAACCTCGGATTTTTCTTAATGCGCTTACCCCTGATTATTGCCATTTTCCTCCTCGCATGCGGGGTGGTAAAAGCACAGAACTCCGACAACAAAGCAAGATACATAACCGGTGGTCATGTTCCACTTTCTAACGTGCTTCAACGGGAAATGGATGCTCGTGCGAACCAGATTCGGCTGGGCTTCAATACACAATTTCTAACGGACGCAGGCGTTTCTCCCGAAGCAATGGCGAAAATTGTGATTGAAGTGTGTGATCTACTCCCCAAACACAAATTGCCGGGGATGATCATCTACATTGATTCTTTTGATCAACAAAACATCCCGATTGCACTTGGCAATCGCGTTCAAATACCCAATCAAGCACCCATGGAGTGGTCCACCTACTTTGATGTTGGTTCTCTTACCGCCCCGTTGATCACCATGCCCTTCTTGCTCTCTGCGCTGGAAGCAGAACCGAACTTTATTAACGAAAACGTTTCCTCAAAACAATTTACTGAAAAGCTTGGAAATATCACCCACAAGGATTTGTTGCATCATCAAATGCTGTGGGCTGACAGAGATGAAGCATTGCATTCAAAGGGGCTTTATTACGCTGATTCAGTAGTTCCTAAATTTGAATTCTCCGAAGGCGAATCAATGAATTGCTGGAGCAGCGTGCAAGACGTTGAGTTGCTCGCGGAGTCCCTCGCCAATCAATTTGAATCGCCCCTGAAACCGTTGTTCATGGATCAAGTTGCATTGCCGTTGGGCATGATGAATTCTGTGATGGATTCTGTACCCGATACTTGGCGCTCTGATGTAGCTCCGGGGGGCTTGACCGCGTTTCACGATCGTTACGCTTGGGGCGAAGCCTATTCTCCCTCGGCATTTTTATTACAGGAACAATCCGTGCGCGGCGGTTTTTTCTCCACAGCAGATGATCTGGGGATTTACGCCCGCTATTGGATGAAAGCCTACAACATGGGCTCCGGTGATGCGTTTACCTCAGAGACATTCCAGCAAACGCTTCAGCCCCAAGCCCTGCGGGAAGGGATTGTTTATGGTACAGGCTGGCAGTTGGGTGATTTCGGCGAAAAAAGCTTTGGCTGGACGGGCCCAGACGGTCGAGCGTTTTGGGTGGATCCGGAATCAAACGTATTCTGCATTATTCTCTCCAACCCGGAACACTTGCAACAATACCCGCAAGATTTATCGGCCTTCACGCGCTCTCTTGTGGCACGGCTTCACCACGCCCTGCTGCAACACAAAACAATTGCCTTTACCCCCGTGAAAAAAAAACCACTCGCAACGGCTTCTTCACTTGATTCTTGCACGAAAATTGAGTTATAAATTTAGACATAAGATTTCCTGCGACGTGCGTCACGTTGCTGTTTTCTGAGCCAATGTTCCCCCTAGGGGTGCTTTTTGTTTTGACGGACGAACTGCTTCACTCGCGTGAAACTCTTCCGAGGTCATGATGCGGGTGCCCACCTTATCTAGAGGTTCAAAGACACTACGATAAACGGCGAAGTGGGTTTCTTTTCGGCCCTTTGAACATTCGTTCAAGGGGCTTTTCTTTTGAACAATTGGGAGAAATATATCATCTTGAAACACAGATTTCCTCTACTGATTAGCGCCGCTTTATTTGCTTGCGCATTGCTTACGGCCGAAGAAAGCAACATCCCCTCAGATCAATTTCGCCTTTCATCCCCTGAAATCTCTAAAACCCACCGAGCAGCCTTCGATTTGTTCTCCGCGGATTTAAACGGAGATCAACTCCCGGATTACGGTGTTATTGAAAACGAAAACTCGGTTTTGAAAATTTATTTGAGTAAAAAAGAATCCGAAGAAATTACCTATGTTGAGAAGGATATTCTACTCAATAAATTTGCCTTCGCAGTGCTCCCCATTGATTGGAATGCCGACGGCCGGGAGGATTTATTGGTTAGCCTTTCGGGTGATGAAATTGTAGCTTTCCTTCAGCAGGAGGACGGTACTTTAAGTTCAGCAGAATCAACAGCTTTAGAGGGGCGCCATTTATTCGCGGGAAAACTTTTCGGCAACGATCAATCCCAATTAGGCGTCGTTCGCGAGCGTAGTGTGAAAATTTACAGCAGCACACCATCCGGGTACGAACCCACAGAATCCCTGCAGTTCAACACAGCCAGAACCATGGTTGATGCACCCAAAATGGTTGATTTCAATGCCGATGGTTTATTGGATCTCCTCTACGAACCAGACGACCAGCAGGATCATTTGGCCGTTGTGATGCAATCCAACAAAAATACGTTCTCTCTTGAGGTTCCTCTGGATGTTGGCAACTACATCAATTGGGCTGTTTCTGAAGAGAATGAAACCATGCGGCTAACAACAATTGTTTCGCCAACGCGGCGCCTAAAGGTTTTGGAGCTTGATTCGCAAAATTC
>DAIOTT010000166.1:4989-7325 GCA_036751885.1 Candidatus Sumerlaeota bacterium | reverse complement strand
TGTACCATGAAAAAGGCATAGGCCTTGCCGCCAACCAAATTGGCAGCTTGGAGCGGATTTTTGTGATTGATCCCGGCGTAAAAAAATCGCCCAACACCCACACGCCGCAGGTGTTTATTAACCCAGAAATTCTGACGTTCAGTGTGGAGGACGAACCCTACACTGAAGGCTGCCTTTCAATCCCTGAAATTGAATCGGAGGTCTATCGGCCGTCCATCATTACGGTTCGCTGGACGGATTTAGACGGCAATACCCATACGCAACAGTTCAACGACCTAGCAGCCCGGGTGATTCAACACGAGTTGGATCACTTGGACGGCATTCTCTTTGTCGATCAAATCCCCGAGAAAGCTCGCCTTAAACTCGCGGGCCGTTTGAATAAGTTAAAGCAGGAAAAGGGAGCCTAATAGCTCCGTTCCTGAGGAGTTAATTTTTTCCGGACAATATTAATGCACACGGGCACAATTCGTTCGCGGTTGCCGTGGTCGCTGGGGATGTTTGCCACGGTGCTGGTTAGGCCGGGCTTCAGCTGATCAATTTGGCGCAGGCCTTCAATTGCCATTACGCTGCTCCCGCCGCCATCAAAGTTAATAGCGCGGTAGCACCCCATGCGTTGCATCAGGCGGGCAAGCTCCTCCAGCGTACAGCCCACGCTGTGGGTGGGGTCAGCGCGGCCGTCCACCACAAGCAAAACCCACTCTTCCTGCGGGGTAAGCCCCAACGCCGTGCGCGGGGCGCGGGTTTTTGTGGCGTCGTAGGGGAAGCGCGTTGGCGCTGGGCCGTTGGGCCTAAACTCACCGGCTGCTAGGGGGCTAAACATCAGGTCTTCGTTGAGCAGGTGCCCGTCGTGCAGCAAGCTTGGGCCGGCGGCCATTACAAAGCTAAGCTCCTTATTGCGGGAGGTTCTTAGGCGCAGCGTGTAACGGGGAAACTTTGTGGCTTTGGGCTCAATCAGGAAGGTGCGCCAGGGGCTTGCAACGGCTCCTTTCAGGCGAATGATTGCGCCGCCAAGCGGGGGAGTGTTTGTGCCGGGGTAGGCTATCCGCACAAGCCCCGCGCCGGAGAACACTAAATCCACGGCATCGTCAGCATCAACGCTCTCAGGAATTGGGCCGTCAAAATGGCGCCAAACGGTGGCTAACGCGTGGGGCGAGCGGGTGCCTAACGTCAGGCTGAAAGCGGGATAATTCTCCACGGAGAGGGCCATATTTTCCGGCCCAAGAAGCTCCATCCCGCGAACGCCGTCCTCCCATTCCAACGCACAGGGGCGGGTAATCCATGAGGGCATGTGCAATTGCCCTTTAGAATACAGGGCCCCGAGCGGTTGGTGAAGGGCGCTCACGCCGTCCTCGTATTCCTCGGGGAAGTTGAGAAAGTAGCCGGCGTTGGTGGCAACAAGCACGTTGGAATCTGCCTGCACGCTGGAGCTTGGGGGGTAGGCCGGCAGGTAGCGAGCAACCTTCAGTTCGCCTTCGTTGCTTTCCGTTAGTTTCGGCAAAAGTGTGGGAGTAAGATCCACGTAGTTGGGGTTCCAATTGCCGTCCTCAATGTGCCGTTGCAATTCGGCTAAATCCTCCCACGGGCCTCGCGGTGCGCCTTCTTTGGCGCAAGTGAGTTCCCGGGTGTTCAGGAACAACCTTGGGTGCTTGGTGCCCCGGGCAACGCGGATTGCGCCGCTGGCCCAAATGGTTTGCCAGTAGGCGTTTTCCACCGCCTCAAAATCCACAAGGCCCGGCTGCGTAAAGGCGCAGTCTGCTTGTATGGTTGCATCGCTTCCCGGTTGCAGGCGAATTACATTCACGCACAGCCCCTGCTCGGATTCATCTGCAGCATCCGTCCACGCAACCCGGTGCCGACGCCACTCAAGCCCTCTTACTAGTGTTTTATGTTCTTCTTCAATTACCCCAAAACTATCTTTTTTAATCTCATTGCCAAGGATGTACTCAACCGCTGGCTGGTCCAAGCCTGCATCTTCCACGGCTGTTGGCATGTTACTTTGGCTCCGCAACAGGCGAAGCTGCTCTTCAAGTGTGTTCATTGGGGCGTTTAAATCCTTATTGATTTTTCGTGGTCGTTGAAGGGGAAGCGAGTCCGTTGATCTGATCCGCCAAGTAGCCTGCACCGTAACCGTTGCCTATATTCACGGTTGCGATGCCCGGGGCGCAAGAGCTGAGCATCGTCATCAGGGCGGAAAGCCCTTGAAAGTTTACGCCGTAGCCAACTTTCGTGGGAACGGCAATTACGGGGACTTCAACCAAACCGGCCACAACGCTTGGCAGAGCACCCTCCATGCCCGCCACGGCAATAATCACGCGGGCCTTGCGAATCTCCGGCAG
>DAIOTT010000166.1:4539-4979 GCA_036751885.1 Candidatus Sumerlaeota bacterium | reverse complement strand
GGTGCAAGCCCGCCACGCCAACGTCGTAAATCCTCTCCACCGGCGAGCCAAACGTCTCCGCCGTCAGCGCGGCTTCCTCCGCTACGGAGATATCCGTAGTGCCCCCTGTTAGCACCGCCACCGTCCCTTGTTTTGGGGTGCTGGGGGTTGTTAGAATTCGCCCTAAATTACACAGGGGGAAGTACTCAAACGGCGTATGCACGGTTGCTGCGGCCTGCAACAACGCTTGCGTTGCGGCGGCGCTATCAGCATTCAACCGAGTCATTAAAACCGTTTGCTTTTCCGCCACCATAGCGATGCAGATTGCGGCGATTTGCTCGGGCGTTTTGCCTTCGCAGAAAATTGTCTCGGGCCTTCCGCGCCGCTTTGCACGGGCTAAATCCACGCGGGCAAACTGTAAGTCAGCCTCCTGCTCTTGGGCATACCATTGCGCCGTCGCT
>DAIOTT010000166.1:0-4529 GCA_036751885.1 Candidatus Sumerlaeota bacterium | reverse complement strand
TTCCTGCGCTTGCTCTAAGGTTATCTCGCCCGCGTGAAGTTGTTCTAAAATATGATTCATCGTCTTTAATTCAGTTCCTTCTGTACTCCAAAATCGCTGTAAACGGCCGGGGGGAACAACTAAAAACGGCGCCGCTTTTGCCCCAGTGCGTAAATGTTTCACCCGCCAAGCATGAGCCGATGCCATTATCCCGCAAATGTTCAAAAGTCATGAACCCTGCCATGAATTCAGTTTACCACCATAAAACATCCCACCCACGCGCGCAATACACCACAAACACCCCTTAATTCTCATTGCCCAGCGTTTAGCGCCTACTTACCGTTCCCCTTGCTAAATCGGTTCTTGCCCGCGGGCAAACCCCAACCGGTTCAATTACTCCTTACCCCTTATTAAAGGAACCATGAACAATGAGTGAATCCTACCTCTTTACATCCGAATCCGTTTCGGAAGGCCACCCGGACAAAGTTTCCGACCATATCTCCGACGCCGTGTTGGATGCTTGCCTGGAGCAAGATCCCACAAGCCGCGTTGCCTGCGAAACCTTTGTTAGCACCGGCTTGGCGGTTGTTGGCGGCGAAATCACCACCAAGGCCACCTTCGATGTAAAGGCAATCGTACGCGATACAATCGCCGGCATTGGCTACACTGATCCCGCCCTGCACTTCTCCGCCGATAGCTGCGCCGTTCTTGACGCCATTGGCAAGCAAAGCCCCGATATTGCCCAAGGCGTAGGCCGTGAAAAGCCCGAAGAACAAGGCGCTGGCGACCAAGGCATGATGTTTGGCTACGCAAGCGATGAAACACCCGAGTTGATGCCCCTGCCCATCCTCTTGGCCCACAAACTCACCAAGCAAAACACCGACGTTCGCCGTGCTGACGAAGCCAAAGGCATCAGCCGCCTTCGGCCAGACAGCAAAAGCCAAGTCACCATTGAATACCAAGACGGCGTTCCCGTCCGCATCGATACAATCGTCATCTCCACCCAACACTCCCCCAACATCAGCGATCAAGACCTCTACGATTGCGTTCTCAACGAAATCATCGCCCCCATCCTGCCGAAAAACCTCGTCCAAGGGGAAATCAAATACCACATCAACCCCACAGGCCGGTTCGTAATCGGTGGCCCCCACGGCGATGCAGGCCTAACAGGCCGCAAAATAATCGTTGATACCTACGGCGGTGCTGGTGCCCACGGCGGCGGCGCCTTCTCCGGTAAAGACCCCTCAAAAGTAGACCGCTCCGCCGCCTACGCCGCCCGCTACGTAGCCAAAAACGTAGTTGCCGCAGGCCTAGCCAAGCGCTGCCAAGTGCAACTTGCCTACGCAATCGGCGTCGCGCAGCCTGTCTCCATCTACGTACAAGGCTTCGGCACCAGCAGCCACACCGATTCACAACTCTCCGCAATCGTCAGCAAATCAATCGATCTTCGCCCCCGCGCCATCATCGAGCGGTTTGAGCTGCTGCGCCCCATCTACAAACAAACTGCCGGCTACGGCCACTTCGGCCGCGAACTCCCCGACTTCAAATGGGAAGCCCGCGATCTTATAGCGGACCTACAGAAAAACGCATAAGCACCTCAGGCGAACTCAAAAGCAAACAAAAAACCCTAAACAAAACAAAAACCCCCCGCGAATCAACATCGCGGGGGGTTTTCTAAGGTAATAGAGTTAATGAATTTAACAATTATGTAATAGGCAGCTATTACATATAATTATAGTTTGTCGCCGTTGAATCCATTTTTTTGACTGTATAAGATATCACCTTGTGAGATTGTTCCATTTGTAGGATCATATTGGTTATTGAAACCAAATATATCCATTACTTTATCCGGGCCTGAAGATAGCATAAACCATGATCCATATCGATCAGCCCGGGTTGAGAAACCAAACGGCTCTGTAGCAGATGAATCAGAACCACCATTTCCAGCTCGGTTTATCGCGGGAATATTGGCTATATCTTCATTGATGATCCGCGTGTATCTGTAACCATAAGCGGGTGAACCGGGGTCAATTCCAGCACCTGCAAGTTGTGCATTTCCAATATTGAACACATCTGTAGGGACTGATGATAAATAAGAAATAGGTGATGTCACTGAAGTTTCATCGTCAGAACGATTCTGTGGTACCCATGAGCCCACAATCGTTCCTGTGTTTGTTAGGCCAGGAAGCAGAGGCCCACGTTTGAAGGGGTATTTATTGTTATCAATTTGGTATGTCTCAAGAGCTGTTGCAATTGTGCGCATATCAGCCTTGACTCGGCTGACTTTTGATCGGGTTTGCGCTTCAAGGAAGTTTGGCACTGCTATTGCCGCGAGAATGGCGATAATTGCCACAACGATTAATAGCTCGATCAGTGTAAATGCTTTTGTTATTGTCATTTTTGATATTACTCCTAATTTTTTTATTTCTAAACTATTCGTTTTATATTTTAGGGACAAGCTGCAAATCAGTCAACTAACAAGAAAAAGACGAAATAGCTCAAGCAATTCCGTCTTAATTTATTCATTATAAGTTGAACTGATTTAAGGTTTATTAGAGTCTATCACCATTGAAGCCATTTTTCTGACTATATAAAACATCACCCTGCGAAATGGTTCCGTTCGTTGGGTCGTACTGGTTATTGAAGCCGAAAACATTCATCACACCATTAGGCCCTGAGGAGAGCATAAACCAAGCACCGTAGCGAGTTAACCTTGTTTGACCCGGAAGCCCAAAAGGATCAGTTCCGGAAAGATCAGAGCCACCGTTTCCAGCAAGATGTGTCGATGGAATTGAAGCCGCTGCCTCACTAATCATGCGTGCATAACGGTATCCATAAGCAGGTGAACCTGGTGAAATACCTGCAGCTGCCAACTCTCTATTGCCAACATTGAAAACATCAAATGGTACAGAACTCAAATATGATATTGGTGAGGTAATAGAGGTTTCATCGTTAGATAAATTTTGTGGCACCCAGGAACCTATAATCGTTCCGGTGTTTGTAAGACCAGGAAGCAACGGCCCACGTTTGAAGGGGTATTTGTTGTTATCGATATGATATGTTTCAAGAGCAGTTGCAATTGTCCGCATGTCTGCCTTTACTCGGCTGACTTTTGATCTTGTTTGTGCTTCGAGAAAGTTCGGCACTGCGATTGCAGCCAAGATGGCGATGATTGCCACCACGATCAAGAGCTCAATTAGTGTAAATGCTTTTTGTTTTAACATTGTAGGGTACCTCTGGTTTTTCACATGAATCAAAGGTATTGTATTAAACCCTTTACTCGCTGACAAGGGAGAATTAGGGCTGTTTATATTTATTTTCGCACGGATGCACCATTCTATGGGTCTTACACAATTTTTCGGCCAAAAATTATCCGCTAATCCGGAAAACAACCCCAAATTCTCCGCCCGGCCTATACGAATTCATTCGGTTACCGTTCTTGAGCAGGCTAACTTGCTACAGAAAAATCAGAAATCGCGGATTGCCTTTGAAGTGACTGATCCCCCCGGCCCCTATTCCATGCAGTTTCTTACCGTTCTGGGTGGGAGTGAGCTAAAGGAAAAACTCCCCGTTGATGCAACAGCAACGTATTTTGAAAGTCGCGACGGTGCTACCTTTAGGGCGATTAAATCTGCTGAAGGCGTATTGTATCAGGAGATTCGGTAGGCAATACGCGCCCACAAACCAACTCTTGGTTCATCAATTGAAGCTTCAGGGGCTTAGGCCAAACGATTATTGATGCGGTTTTTTCACCTACAGCTTGATCCCTCTCCGTGTTTTCCGGAATAAAGAACGAACGAAAAATCAGAGGTATACATGAACATACTATTCATCGGCGATATTTACAGTCGCCCCGGCCGCGACGGCCTTAAGAAGGCAATGCCAATTCTGATGGAAACCTACAAGCCGGACATGGTGATCGCCAACGGCGAAAACTCCGCCGGCGGTAAAGGAATCACCGAGAAGATTGCCCGGGAAATCTACCAATGTGGCGTCAACGTGATCACGGGGGGCAATCACAGCCTCCATCAACAAGGCTCCGATGATCTTCACGAGGAGGACGATTGCCTTCTGCGCCCCGAGAATTTTCCCCCCGGAACGCCGGGCCATGGGTGGACGATTTTCAACTCATCCGCCGGGCACCCGGTCTGCGTGATGAACCTTTGCGGACGAGCCTTTATGAGCCACTTTGACGATCCTTTTCGCTGTGTGGACAAAATGCTGAAAACCGTTCGCGATTCCGCGGCGTTGATTATTGTGGATTTTCATGCGGAAACAACGAGTGAAAAAGTCGCCATGGGGTGGTACTTGGACGGCCGAGTCACCGCCGTTCTGGGGACGCATACGCACATTCAAACCGCCGACGAGCGCATTTTGCCCCACCACACGGCCTACATTACGGACGCCGGCATGACGGGATCCTACGATTCCGTGATCGGCGCCGATAAGCAGTGCGTGTTGGACTCCATGCTGACGTTGCGCCCCCGCCGCTTCGACGCCGCAAACCCCCGCACCGCACGCCGCGCCCTCGCCAGCGGCAAAACAACCCC
>DAIOTT010000165.1:0-7377 GCA_036751885.1 Candidatus Sumerlaeota bacterium | reverse complement strand
AAAAAACTCTACATTTGCCAAAAACTTTATTCTATCGCGACGTCATTTTTGAGCATCAGTATAACAACCTTCAAGCGGATTGAATGTTATATAAACAGAGCTGAATTCAAATTGATTTAATATTGAATAGCATGGATTACTTAACTGCGAAAATCCGTGCTCGTCCGTGTCTATCCCTGGTGAATCCTACTAAGAAGCGATACTAGTAAATCCGCCAGCCGTCATCACTTGGTAGGATTTCCTTGTTTTCTGCTTGTAGATTGTCAGTTCCAAAGGGGCGCTGCTTGGGGCCTTGGTAAATGTCATCAATGTAGAAGTCAAATTCTGTTGTTGGGTCATCCGCAACGGCCTGAAGCAGTAGGCCTTCAAAAACGCCGAAATTGCCGTCTAGGGATTCATCGCCGTTAGCGAAGCTTTGCAGCTTGGCTTTGGGCAAATCAATGTAGATGTACTGCCAGTTTGCGGAGCCTTGCACACGAAGGGGTATGGTTTGCTCGATGCTTCCGGTGAATCCGCCGTCTGTGCCGATTGGCCCGTTGGTGTTGGTTTCACGGATTAGCACGGAAAGATCCAGGCTTCCTTCGGGGAGTTTTACGGCGAAGGAAAGGCCACTGCGCAAATCCAACTGCGGGTTGGGTGTATCGCCTCCGTTGATGGTTGTTAGGCGAACCCGCCGTTCAGGGGCATTGGCCCAGGTAAATTGAACTAAGTTTGATCGATTTCCGGGATCGGATGCCACCAAGGGATCCAGCCGATTATTCCATTCCTCAGTGGTAACAGTTGTGCTGCTCCCGGCAAGAATTCCCCGCGTGGAGCCTGAGGTGGAAGGCGCCCGAAACATGACTTGTGAATCGCCGTTGTTGGAGGTTTCAAAGTTTTGCACAAGGGTGGGCAATTCCTGCGGCGGAAGGCCCGTGGGGGGTTGTGAGGTGAGCAGTGTTACCGGGGCGCTTATGTTCCCGAGGCGATCTACGGTGCGCACCACGATTTCCTGCGCGGAGGCATTTTCAACAACCGCCTCTAAACTCCAGCCGGGGATAACGTTGGTTGTCCAATCATTGCCAATTCGGTATTGCAGCACATTCCAGCGTACGTCATCGGGGTTTGGGGGAACAATTTTCAGGATGTAATCCCCGCCGATATTTTCCCAAAACACCTCGGGTGTTTCTGGGGCTTGATCATCCAACCAAAGGGAAGCGGGTATAAGTACATCACTTTCCGCCCACAGGTTATTTTGTAGCAACGGCCCTACCCCCAGCGAGTTGCTGAGCAAATTCCCCGTGCGAAAATGAACGTTACCCAATGCTCCTGGCGTGTTGCGCGTGCTGGTAACCATATTAACTAGGTGTTGGGGGTTTGTAATGATGTTGCTTGCTACTTTGTACGTGGGCAAGCCGCCAATAATGGGCCTGCCGAGGGGGTTTTGCGTAGGGCTTGCCCACCATGAAATCAGGGAGTCGTAATCCTGCTGGCTTGGGTACCCATCTGCTGCGCGGCCCCAATAAAGCTGCGGGCACATGTAATCTACAATCCCGTCTTGCAACCATTTGCGTGAATCAATGAAGATTACATTAAATGAATCCAACCCCGAAATACCAGCGGGAATGCCGGGGCGGTAGATGCCAAAAGGGCTGATGCCAAGCTTAACATGGTTTTTGCCCGGTGTGGTACGCAGCGTGTTGTAAATGGTAGAAATCAGGGATTCAGTGTTGCTGCGTCGCCAATCCCCCAAGCTAAGCCCTTCGGGATTGAAGGCGGCAAAGGTATCATCATCGGGAAAGGGGTTCGTGGCAGATGCAGCGTAGGGGTAGAAGTAGTCGTCAAAGTGAAGCCCATCAACATCGTAGCGGGTAATCACATCTTTAACGATTTGATTGGTGTAGGCAACCGTTTCCGGAGCTCCGGGATCCAACCAAAAGTTATTGTCAAAGGTTTCAACGTAGGATAAGCCTTTTCGAGAGATGTGGGTGGAATGGAAACTTGCGGTGCGGCGTACGCCTGCACGGTAGGGGTTCATCCAGGCGTGAAGATCCATGCCTCGGCGCTGGGTTTCATCAATCGCAAATTGGAGGGGATCGTATAGGGGGCTGGGAGCACGGCCCTGAGTTCCTGTCAGGTATCGCGACCACGGTTCAAATTCTGACACATAAAAGGCGTCGCATTCAGTGCGAATCTGAAAGATGATCGTATTCACATTCATGGCCTTCAACTGATCAAGCTGGCTAATCAAGGCCTGCTTTTGCTGTGCAGGGGTATCCTCGTCGTCAGGCCAATCAAGGTTAGAAACGGTGGTCAGCCAAGTGCCGCGCATTTCTTGAGCGGGCTGCGGGGGTTGAGCCGCCAAGGGGCATATGGAGAATAAACTTGCTGTAACGGATAAAATCACAATGGATTGTTTCACTGAATGGGCCCCTTCCCCAGAAAAACGATTGGTTGAAAAACCATGCAAACCTTTCGGCCAAGCGCAACCCTTTGTAGCGTGTAAATACTAGGGGGAACCAAAAAAATTGATGTTTTCCGATCAATCGCGCCAAAAAAATTGAGGATCAATCGGCGCGAGAAATACGAATCGCTTGCTTTTTTTCAACCTCTAGGAGGGCGTACTCAAGCGCTGCTTGAATCTCCTCAAAGAATTCCTTTGCACGTAATCGGCCGTTACTTGCTCGGCGCAACTGCTGGAACTCCTCTTGATTCAGGCCCACCAAAATCAACTTTCGCCCCTCAGCCTCCATCAAATGATTTACGGCCTGTAAATCTAGGGCTGCATTCGCATCTAATCGTGCATCGTGACCAAGATCCAAAATGACCACGCGAATCCGGTTGGGCAACCGCTGCGACCAAGCAATTAGGTTTGGCATGCGGTGAAGTTTACCGCCGCGGTTCTTAGCCTTTCTAATGCGGTAAATGGCCAAACTTGCGGGCAAGAAAACAGCATCAGGCCCCACGCGGTAGTCCATGATTTCTTCAATTGCTGCAATGGGGAACACGGCATCTTGAAATACAATCCACCCCAACAGCAGCACCGGCGGCACCATGGACCAGCGGTCTACATACATAAAGGCGAACGTCCCCATCAGGGAGCCCATCACAAAACACACAAAAATGGCCAACAAAAGGGAAAGGCGAATCGCCGCCGAGTTCGAGTGAAAGTTCTTCGCCACCCGCACGGAGGAATAGGCCAACCGGTGGCGCTTTTTGCGGTCTAACACCCAGTAAAACAGGTGGGCGGTTTCCAACCCTAAATCTGTTACAACCCCCGTAATGTGGGTGGTGCGAATCACCCCGCTGGAAATCCGCGTAATCGTGGCATTCTGCAACCCCATGGCAAGGGCGGCTACGCTCGTCATTAAATAAATCCCGGTGTGCCACTCCTCAAAGGAGCCCGCATTCACCTCCAGCGCCGCGCCAAAAATAAAGAGCAACACCGCCTCCAAAAACATCGGCAACATGTAAATGGATTCCCAGCACTTGCGCTTGGCGTATTCCGTGCAGAACCCTGAAATGACTGACCCAAGATAGAAGCTGCCCAGCAGCATGAGGGAGAACAACGCAAGCTCCCAGGCGCCTGTAGCCACTTCAGCCCCTAAGTTGGACGTTGTGCCAGAAATATGCGACGTCACCGTTCCACACGTCAGCACCGTCAGGATGTTCGTGTAACCGGCAATCCAAGCAAGCGTTACAGCCAGCCAAGCTTGTTGCGAAAAAGAGTGCGCCTGCGACGTAAACATAAATGCACGAGTACCATTAAAGACTTTGCCAGAAGGGGGTAAAACCAAAGGGATTCAGCCGAATGGCCCTAAATTGCCGCACCGTTCCCCACGGCGCAATCAACGCTTTACGGCTGAATAAGTTAATGTTTAGTACCATGCAACTCAAGAGGGATTGCTGAATTCCTTGGGTTGCGGAAGGAGTGATGCAGGCTTGAGGTGGCAATCACTCTTGGTTTAAGGGAGGTGGTTTTCGTTGCGAAATGAGCGCGATAATAACACGACATAAGGAACCCTGCTTTCACCAGTATCCCGCAAAAGCCAGGGAGATTTTCGTGTATTCCAAGGAACTTACAACAGAATACAAGAAAAGCGCCTTTGAAAAAGGGATTCTACCGGGGAATTTAAGGGCCTGTTGGTGTAGGGTGGTGATTGCTTGATGAGTGGGTTAAGGGCGCATGGAGGGCTTTTTGTTGGTTTTCTAGAAAAGCCGAGGGATGAGCCACGAAAAAACATAAGGTCGCAAAAGTGACTTAAAGAGGGGTGTCGTTCTTGCGGATTATTTGCATTTTAGTGGCTGAAAACATCTTTTGATTGATTTTGCTAAACGTGGAATTTGCGACATGATCTTGGTAAAGATGAAGAAAGTTTTGGACATGCTCAATGAAGTCAGTGTTTTTTGGAACAGTGAAATCTCGCGCTACCGAAGCGAGGTGGAGAACTCCTTTGCAAACCTCAAGGGCTGGCACGGACTAGGTCGTGCGGGGTACTTAGGTTAGGAGAAAATGACCGAGCAGACTGCCTTGAGCATCGCCGCACACAACTTATTGATCGCAACAGAATGGCTGCCACAGGAGCCGGCGCGGGTTGCAACAAGCAAGCGGGTAGTTGAGTGACATGAAGCCCTTTTTCAAACAAAAAAAGGGTGGAGTTGGAAGTCAATAACGAATGACGCTGGGAGGTTTTTAAGAGCCGAAGTGTTGTTGATGAATGGCTTGCTTCTGGGGGTGTCTGGCTCTGTGGTCTCAGTATATGATGGTGGATTAAATAATCACAAAATTTGAGGAAATCATCGAGTAGTTTTATGTAGCCTTACCATGGCAGTAATTTAGTAATCAACATTCAAATTTGAAAAAGAATATTAAGGTTAGTTCCGCATTTTTCGCTTGACTTAGTGCTAACACCTAGTATTTGGGTGAAGAATGAAACTTTGGATAGAAAGGAGTTTCTATGGTTAGATCGAAACCTTAGTAGTAGTTATAGAGTGGGCACATACACAATTTTTTTCGCATAATTACCAAGTAAATTAATTATTGATTACTTAATGTTAATATTTATACAATTTATATAATATTTCTCAATAACAATATTAATTGGTATAGCAATGGTGAAAAATCTTTATTATTTGCATTATCAGTATGATAGATTCAATCTGAACACTTGACCAAAATCTAGCAGACTATTTACACAAAGGGGTAGATCCTTATGAAAAACTTGAAAAGCAAAAGCAGTCTAGCATTACTTGCTATACTAGCATTATCAACAAGCGTAGAGGCTGCTGAAAACATTGCTTCAGAAAACAACATCGTCATCCGTGAAAAGTTAGACAGATCTTGGAAGGAAGATCGTTACAATGACTTTATGAAAACATATCAGGAAGCACTATCAGTTAATCCCGATATGCTAAGTGATGAAGACAAATTCAACTCTTCGCTAATCATCTTCAAAAACACGAGCGATTTAGATCAAACATTGGATAATCTCGAAGGCTCACAATCTGTTAAGAATAAAACTGCTGTAGTATGGCTAAAGACACTTCAAGAAGCTCATACAAGCGAAAGAGCATTTATTGCGAGTTTTGATTCATTAATTCGTGAAGCTAAAGAACGTAGTCTTCGGAATATGTCTACTTTCGATATCGCCCGCCGCTCCCTGCGGTATGCTTCTTCAATTCAAGATGAGTCACCAGAAGCTGCTAAAATCATCGCAAAGGCCTTTGCCAATAATCCTGTATTTGGCAAATTTTCAAGTGATGCAAAACTTCTCTATTCTGAAATGAAAGGAGAAGACCTGAAAACAATCAAAGAACAAAATACTAAAGAATAATGCACATGTAAGCTACCTGGAAATGCTGAAGACCTGGAATTCAGGAGATCGCGAAGGTGCTATCGCAAAAGCTATGGAGATCATCAAAAACTATCCAGGCACATACACCTGCGATAATACTTGCATGCAACTTGGTTATTATCTGATCCGCCAAGGTGAGTATACACCTGCAAAGCAGGTCTTTACTGACACACTTTCTTCCCTTGAGAAATATGGACTCGATAACCCTATGGCAGTCGAAGCGAAGCGTAGTATCCGCAATTTAAAAATAGCAATGAACTATGAAAACCCTGATGACATGCCAAAAGATGACGTAATAAATTCGGCACTTGGTTTTGTTGAAGAATACCCAGATGATTTGGATGGGCATCTCCAACTTGCTGGTTCATTATTTGAAAAAGTTCAAGTTTCTATTATTACGAATACCCCATTTGACCAAGAGCTTTGGGATCAAATGATAGCAACACTGACTTTGATTTCAGAAACACCTGGCAAAAAAACTGTAACGCATGCCCGAGCTGATTTGATGCTACTAGAATCTGCTTTTTGGAAACGTGACACGGATACAGTGATTGCAAAATATGATAAAATGATGAATTCATTTGATCGGTCAGAATTCAGCAAAGAGCTGTTCACGGCGTCTTTCTTTACTGCAGATGCGCATGCTTTCAACGGTGACTATGATATGGTCGTCAAAGTATTACGACCTGCAATAGATAACTATGATCAAAGTGGGGAGCTTTGGAGTAATCTCGATATTGTAGAACGTAGCTTTTCTCTGCTAATTACAGCTCTTGCAAATACAAGTGAGAAAGAAACTGCGTATTTATATCTAAGTAAACTTGAAGAAGTAATACCTGGAACTTTCACAAAGAAAAGCCTAGAAAGTCAGCTTGAAAACAATACTATTAGCATTTTACCTAGTAATAAACTAGTTGAAATAGATGATCTTAAAGCATCTTTTGAAATTTCTCCATGGCAATAGCTTTGACTAAAATTTACTTAATGAGGATTAAATAAGATGAAACAAATAGCTCAATATGTCACTGTCTTAGGGTTTATATCTTTAGTTCAAGTTTCTTATGCCGCATGCCCAGGTATTCGATGCCTTAATCTTCCGACTGTTAGTCAACATACAGGAATTGACGCTGCCCAAAATGTTACTTCTGTAACACGCTTTGCCTGCTGCGGTGCTGTGGCATTTCCAACTGCTGAAGAGTACGCTAATTACCTAGGCCTCAATGTTGGTAATAGTGCTGATCCAAACGGAAATCCTACCTATACAGATCGCATTGATTATGAAGCATACATTGCCCCTCCTGGCACAGTTTTTAATGATTGTGCCGATGGCCCATGGCCACAAATTGGCTATAGAAGCGATAAGGTTCGTGTTGTGTGGTCTGGAACCGTAGACCTCGCTAAATGTGGTACATATACACTGACAGCTACTGCTGAAAACTATGAAGTTGTTACTCAAAATTACAACAGATTCTTTAGAACTTGGTTGATTAGTTCTAATCCATTTATGATTGGTTATGCAGATTGTGGCGAAGTCGATGTTGCC
>DAIOTT010000164.1:0-7415 GCA_036751885.1 Candidatus Sumerlaeota bacterium | reverse complement strand
CAAGCCTTAGAACTCGGTGCCATTGAAAGATCATCATCCCCACAGCGATCCCAATCAAAATCAACCGAAGAGGGCCATTACCGGGGTAAAATCGGAAATAAATGGGGGCCAATATGGCGGAGGTGTAAAGGAAGTTGGAGACAAAAGAAAGGCAACGATCGTGTTTCTCGCCGATGCAGACCAAGTAGCGTTGGTACAAATGCTCGCGGTGGGGCTGTAGCAGGTTTTTGCCCTTCAATGAACGGCGAATCAGGGTTAGGCAAACATCAAAAATCAGGGGGAATAGAAGGATAACGAAAGGCAAGAAGGGGTCGTGAAAGCCTAAGCCGTTGTCGTTATTGTGCACCATCAAGGCCGCTGCGGCCATCATCGCGCCAAGGCCCTGAGAGCCGCAATCCCCCAAAAACGTCCGGGTTGGAACCGCAATATTATGCCGCAAAAAGCCCAACGCCGCGCCAAGCATAATGCACGCTAGTATGGAAAACTGGTACCGGAAGGAGAGATTCAGCGTCATTAACAAGAGCCCGTACCCAAACGTTTCAAGCGCCCGCCCCGCAAGGCCGTTAATGCCGTCCATAAAATTGTACACATTCATGATGAGAACAACCCAAAGGCCACTGAGTAAGGCGCCAAGAAAGTAGGGCAGTTCAACGGTGCCAAAATACGGCCATTCAACCTCATGAATAACAACCCCCAGCCCTGCTGGGAGGCATGCTAACACGAATTGCCCCAACAGCTTGCCCAGTGTAGGTAAACGCCCAAGATCATCCAAAAGGCCCAGTGTAAAACCACCGATGCCTAAGGCCAAAAATAAAACGCCTTGCTGCCAAGGTATTACATCTACCGGGGAAATGCCAATCAGCCGTTGCAGCGTGGGAAATGCACTCCACGTAACAATAAACAGCAAGATGATTGCGCAAACAGGGCCGATGCCCCCAAGCCTGGGAACAGCCCCTTCGTGGGAGGTGCGGTGGTTGGGCGTTGCATGGGCGTTGAGCTTTGCCGCAAGCCAAATGGATCCGCTCGTGAGATTCATGCTCAGGCTCCAGCTGGCTAAGCCGAAAACAAGAAATAAGATTATAAAGGCATCCATGGATCGCTGAAGGGGTTTTTCTTATCGCTGAGAGGTGGTTTTGAGTTGATGAATCCTAATTTGACGTTGAATTTTGCTTTTGCAAGCAAGATGTTGTAAAATCACTGCTTGTGCCTGCTTGCGGCCTCAGTCTGTAATTTTGCGTATTGAAGCATTCGCAAGCGAAACTTTCTCCTTGGCATCATGATTTGCCCAAGGCATCTGTTAGGTCTTGCGTCCACAACAACTCACTTCTAATTGTTGTACGCTTTAGTGCGCAATCCGTGCATAACAGTTGTTCATTTTAATGAGGGAAAAAGGGAATCACCCCCCGGGACGTTACTCATGGCGGTAGTCATCGTCAAACTTGGCGAAAACATCATCCAAACTCACGAGTTGGGCAGAGATCCTGTTCGGATTGGACGCGCACGAGACAACGAGATCGTTGTGGAAAACCTCTCTGTATCGCGCCACCACTGTAGAATTGAATTTATTGATCATCAATACGTGCTGATTGATAATAATTCCGCCAATGGGATTTTTGTAAACGGCACAAAGATCAACCGCGCAGAGCTTACCGATTCTGATATTATCTCCATCGGCAAACACCGCCTGCATTTCAGCACGGCGAGTGGTGCATCTGCAAACAACGAATCCATTACCGTTCAGAATTTGGACGACGACCCAATCCCCGCCATCAATCAGCCTGATGGATCGCAAGTTGTAGCAGCGTTTGAAGTTATACGCGGCGCAAACATTGGTCAAATCTACCCCATCACCGTCTTCAAAACCACGTTGGGCCGTTCACACCAAAACAAAATACGCCTGAATGATTGGCTTGTATCCCGAGTACACTCCTCCATTACCTACAAAGAAAATGTATTTACCCTGCGGGACATGGGCAGTTGGCGCGGAACAACAATTAACGCCGAAACAATTAAAGAGAAATCCCTGCAGCCCGGCGATGAAATACTTCTAGGCAATACGCTGTTATCCTTCAAATATATTTCCCCGGAAGTTGCCGAAGAAAGCACTCATTTCGGCGAAGTTCTCAGGGAAAAAGTGCAGCCCTACACCTACAACGAAGTTCCGTTGTCCATTACTCAGGCCCTCGGTGATGAGCCCTCGGGCATCGCGGCGATCCCTGAAATTCAGGAACCTGATGCGCCGGTTTCATTTGACGACATTGTGATTGAAAACAACGTTGAAGATGAGTTTGCCCCGCTTACGAACGAGGAGCTTGAAGCCTTAGAGGAAGACGCCGACCTAACATTCTCTGACGACGACCAAGCCCACAGCGATGCGTTCTCCAAGGCTGAATCAAAAGCGGGCGACGGCGGCCTACTGGACGCCGATGACGAAGCCTTAAGAGCGGCAGAGCAAAGCCAATTTCAAACGCCAGAAGCCTCAGAATTAGCCGAGGACGTTGAACTTGCAGGCGACGAAGACGTTCACCGCGATGATGCCGAGGAAGAAAAAGCCCTCTTCGGCGGCCCAATCGTCAACGTAGAGCCCGGCTCCTTAGATGCAACACCCGCACCCACGCCATCATCAGCATCCTACCAAAAAGTTGTTATCAGCGACGAACACGAAACAGCCAAACAACAAATAGCAACCGGGCTTCAGCCCATTCCTCAAAACACAAGTGAAATACCCGTTCCAGAAGGTGTTGATTCTGCAACCATTCAACGCTGGGGACATGGACTGCAAAACCGTAGTAAAATTATTCGCCGGGAAGCAGCCCGCAAACTAAAGGAACTCACCGGAATCGATTATGACTGGGAATCAGGACCAAAAGAATAACGTTATTACACAATCGGCGAAACGCATTGCGATCTTCTCTGATATTCACGCGAACTACCACGCCTTAGAAGCAGTTCTGGAGGCCATTGAAAATGAAAAAGTTGATATGACCGTTTGCTGCGGCGACGTGGTTGGTTACGGCGCACGCCCCAACGAATGCGTTGAAGAAATACGCAAGCGCAACATCCCCGTGATCGCCGGCAATCACGACCACGCCTGCTTGCTGCTTACGGATATTTCCAATTTCAACGATATTGCCAAGGCCGCCGTTCTTTGGACGAAAGAAGTACTCAAGGAAGAAAACATCTCCTTCCTGCGCCAAATGGCCCTTACCATTGCAGATGAAGCCAACAACATCTTCTACGTGCACGCATCACCTAAAGATCCCGGCGAATGGAACTACATCCTAACCATGGGGGAAGCCCGCACCAACTTCAACTACTTCACCGAACAAATCTGCTTCATCGGCCACAGCCACCAACCCTTCATTATTGAAAACGACCAAGGCAACCTTACCTGCCCAGACGAACCAAGAATCTCCCTTCAGCCAAACCGCCGCTACCTGATCAATGTAGGCTCCATTGGCCAACCTCGCGACCACAACCCCGATGCTTGCTACGTGATTTGTGACTTGGAAGAGAAAAAACTGGAAATCAAACGCCTTACGTACGATCTTATGGGCGCACAAAAAGCAATCATCGAAGCCGGCCTACCCCGCGAACTCGCCGAACGCCTTGCTCACGGTATGTAAACCACTCCCCGCCACCCCTCACAAAACAACACAGCAGCACAGCAAGACCACAAAATTCGGCTCCCTATACGGAGTCGAATTTTGTGTTCAAAGCCCCGTTGAATACAACCAAGTTTCGGCAAAATCATGCGCCGGAAATCAAGGGCTTTCACTATTGCATATTTTTGCTTTTCAACAAAAAAATCAGTTGCTCTTAAAATGATAATTATTGCACTAACGTATTACATTGTAAAAATAGGCAAATCAAATTTCATGGGGTTCCCGACTGAGCACCTCAAAAGCATAAAACATCTCTAGGGAGAAATAACAAATGGCTAAAAAGGAAAAACAACCCACAACCCCTAAGCAAAAAGAAACACCCTTTAGAATTCTCTCAATCGATGGCGGGGGTATTCGCGGCATATTACCCGCCATGATTTTAGCCGAATTAGAGCGCAACGCTAAACCCATTTCGGAGCGGTTTGACATGATTGCCGGCACCAGCACCGGGGGAATTTTGGCGTGTATTCTTCTGGCGCCATCAAATGAAAATCCAACCAAACCACAATATTGCGCCAACGATGCCCTGGAGCTTTATATTGAAAATGGGGATGACATCTTCGAGGTTCCCCTGTGGAAGAAGTTCCGCTCCCTGGGGGGAATGATCGACGAAAAATACCCTTCCACGGGCATTGAAACAATCTTGGCTCGCTACTTGGGGGACTTACGGTTGAGCGAACTCCTGAAGCCAAGCCTGATCACCGCCTACGATATTGCCCGCCGGGAAACCAAGTTCTTTACCTCTCACGATGCGCTTGCAAAACGCAGGGACTTTTACCTGCGCGACGTTGCCCGTGCAACCTCCGCCGCACCCACCTACTTTGAGGTTGCCCAGATTTTCACCGTCCCCAACGGAAAGATTCCCTACCCCCTGATTGATGGCGGCATGTTTGCCAACAACCCCGCCATGTGCGCGTACGCGGAGGTTATGTCCAAATACCACAATCAAAACCTACCAGCTGATAGTCCCTTTGCAAAATCCAAATACGGCATACAAGTATTATCCCTGGGTACAGGTGAAAAAAAAGGGCACAACTACCCCTACGCCGACGCAAAAAACTGGGGCGCAGCCAAGTGGATTATCCCAGCACTCACCATCATGGGTTCTGCCTCGGGTGAAGTTGCCCACTACCAATTGGCTCAAATTCTAGAGGAAGGGAAAAACTATTTCCGTATTCAAATCCCTCTAGAGCTAGCAGACGCCGACATGGACAACGCAACGGAACCCAACATCATCAATCTACAATCCGACGCCCAATCATGGATCTCAAAAAACACCAAACTGCTGAATCAAATCAAAGCCCTATTCAGCTGATAGGGCGGAAGCATTATACTAGCTTGGCGGGGGTCCGTCTGTGTTGATGAATTGAGAAAGCACGTTTGTTGTGCGCTTAATGGCTTTCAAGGCATATTGTTGATCACAATTTAAAATGTTACCTACAATTTTTTCGGGCGTGAGAATTTTCGCAAAGGAGGCTTTTGGCTTTTCGGGTAGCCGTGTTCGTGTTGCGATGATATCTCGGCTTTTCAAAAAAGCGTCCGCTTCTCTTGAAATTTGATAACACAGGTGATTCGCCCGGCCAATTTGGCTATAGGGATCATGAAATTCACCTGCTTCAACAAATTTCCGACTCCAGTTTTTTGTTTCAATGATGAATATTCCGCTGGGGCCGATTACAACATGGTCCAATTGAGCGGTTTTTATGTGCTCGCCTTTATAGAAGTACCAGCGCTAAGAGGTAAGATTTACGTCGTTTAAAAACAACCCAACCCTCTGGAAGTTGTTGAAGTTTTGTTATAACCTCAAGCTCAGCGGATGCTCCGCCCACTTGACCCTTTTCGTGAAGTTGAGCAACGCAGGCAACTTGTTCAACTAACGGCTTCAAACAGTTATTAATGTAAACTTCTCGAGTTTCTAAAAAGCGATCATGCTTTTGCTTTTTTTAGCTACTTTCTCACCAAGCGATTTAATTTCATTTGTTAATTTTCTATCGATTGATTCAAGATTATTTTGTTCACTTTTGATTTGAAAAGATAAACGCACCCATTTGTATAATCGACTGAAGGGATATAGATTTTTTGTCAGTGGGCCTAAGGCAAGGCGCTGATCTTTCAGTGTAATTATTAATGATTCAATTTCGTTTTCCTCTTGCTTGTGACTTATTTTGATTTCCACCGCAGCCTGTTGCGAATTCGCTTCTGCCTCATGCCATGCTTTCTTCAATTCTAAGACAGCGGCTTCAAATTGAACCGTGGCATTTTTCTCTGAAACTTTCAAGTAATCAGTCAGAGACGCTTTAAGGGTGGTGAGTTCGCTGAGGGAATTGATTGAGAGATTGACCCGGGCAAGAGCTTCTAAAACTCCTTTGTATGCACCGCTTTGTCCTAGTATTTTTGCCATTTACTATTTTCTTTGTTTAGATATATAGAATGAGTGGGTCTCGTAATAATTCAAAATAAAACTTCACATAGAATTGGGGTCAATCAAGATTGATTTCAAAAAAAGATCCCACTTGGACAAAGAATTTTTCAGGAAACGCTTTGAATCGGAATTGATTGAAGGGGTTTTGAATTATGGGCAGCTTGCGTTATTTGCCGCGCAACAACTAATCAATTAGTGGGATTGGACTTACTTGCTGCTTTTGTGAGCCACATTTGCATTACTGGCGAGACCTCATTATATCGCTTGACGCAGTGGGCCTTCCTATGAAGTATTCCGCCAACTTTGTGCTTGTGAACATTATTTCCGGCACACGCTCCATTATCGCTGCTTTTTCCCCTTCACATTACAGCTTTGAATAGAGCACCAATTTTTTGCTCTGCTTTTACCCCGGGTTTTTCGGGAACCAGCATGCATACCTATGAGGAACACATCTTGAAATTTACTGAACTCGGCTTGCGCACTGAACTCCTTCAGTCGTTAGAAGCCAAAGGTTATACCGTACCAACGCCTGTGCAAGCACAGGCAATTCCCTTTGTACTTGAAGGGCACGATATTTTGGCCGGCGCCCAAACGGGTACAGGGAAAACGGCGGCGTTTGCTTTGCCGATGCTGCACGTGCTTAGCCAAGCTACGCTAGACGGAGCTGGCAAAAAGCCACGCCTGCCCCGGGCGCTGATTCTTACGCCTACGCGTGAACTGGCAGACCAAGTGGCGACTAGTTTTAGAACCTACGGCGAAAACCTGAAGCTGCGCACGGTGGTGATTTACGGCGGCGTGGGTTTCAACCCGCAAGCGGAACAACTAAAGCGCGGCGCGGATATTATTGTAGCAACCCCCGGACGCTTGCTTGACCACGCTAATCAAGGAACGATTAATCTTGCTGCGGTGGAGATATTTGTGCTGGATGAAGCAGACCGTATGCTTGACATGGGCTTTTTGCCGGACATGCGCAAGGTGATGAAGTTGCTGCGTACGAAACGCCAGAACATGCTGTTCTCCGCCACATACTCCAAGGAGATTCGGGTACTAGCGGAAGGCTTTTTAAATGCTCCGAAAGAAATCGACGTTGCCCCAAGGAACTCTACGGTTGAGTTGATCTCGCAAGTGGTTCACCCGGTTGCGCAAAACAGAAAACGCGCGTTATTAAGCAAGCTGATTAAGCAAGGTGATTGGCGCCAAGTGTTGGTATTTACGCGCACAAAGCACGGGGCGAACCGCCTTGCCCAACAGTTGAATGAGGACGGCGTTTCTGCTTCGGCGATTCACGGCAACAAAAGCCAAGGGGCAAGAACCAGAGCGTTAGCAGA